>JBILLV010000017.1:0-58065 GCA_044375895.1 Polyangiales bacterium
TCACGCCATGGGGTTCTTCCTGAGCCCGGCTCTGCGGGCGATCCGATGCAAGCCCAGGGTGAGCTCCTGCGAACCCTGGGACGTTAAAATAGCGGGTCGGTCTATCCTCGCGGCGTGACGGACGCCACGAGCTACGACGAACTCCCCTACGAGGACTACTGCTTCCCCCGCACGCACCCTGAGCACCTGTTCGCGGTGTCGGCGCTCTACGGTCGATCGGCGCCGCGCATCGAAGGAGCGCGCGTGCTGGAGCTGGGCTGCGCGCGCGGCGGCAACCTCCTCCCGATGGCCCTCGACCTCCCGGGGGCCACCTTCGTCGGCGTCGACCTCTCCGCGCGGCAGATCGACGAGGCCGCCCGTCGCGCCGCGGCCTTGGGGCTCCGCAACGTGACCTTTCGCCACGCGTCGATCACCGACCTCGACGCGACCGACGGGGACTTCGACTACATCCTCTGCCACGGGGTGTACTCCTGGGTGCCGGCGCCGGTGCGCGAGGCCATTCTGCGGGTGTGCCACGCGCGCCTGCGACCGAACGGCGTTGCGTACGTGAGCTTCAACGCGCTGCCGGGGTGGCACCTTCTCCAGACGCTGCGGGATTTTGTGCTTCGTCACGTCCCCGTCGAGGCCCCCGCGCCGCGACGTCTGGCGCTCGCCCGCCAGGCGTTCACGGTGCTCGGCGAGGCGGTGCGCAACGAGCGGACGCCCTACGCCGCGTGGCTCCGCGACGAGCTGGCGAACCTCGCCGCGGCCGACGACGGGTACGTCTTCCACGAGTACCTGGAGGCCGACAACGTCGCCGTGTACCTCGCCGATTTCGTCGCGGCGGCGAAGCAGCACCGCCTCGCGTGGCTCGGTGACGCCGACCTGCGGCTCGCGGGGGCGTCGCTCCGGCTCGCGGGGGGCGACCCCGTCGCGCTCGCCCAGTCGGTGGATTTCGCCGCGGGGCGGAGGTTTCGCGCGGCGCTGCTGGTGCACGAGGAGACCGCCGCCGCGGGGGTGGACGTGGCGGCGGTGGCGCGGCTGCACCTCGCGTCTCGCGCTGAGCCCGCGGCGGAGGCGGGGGTGTTCACGGTCGATGGGCGGCGGGTGGAGCTCCGCGACCCGTGGCTCGCGCGCGCCCTCGCGCTGCTGGCCGAGCGCGCGCGGCGCCCGGTGGCGTACGGCGCGCTGAGCGGGGCGGTGGGCGCGGCCCTCGGGCTCGACGCGCGGGCTTCGGCGGTGGCGGGCGCGGCGCACGCGGCGGCGGTGGTCGACCTGTGCCTCGACGGCGCGATCGAGCTGCGCGCGGCGGAAGCGCGCTACGCGGCGGAGGCGGGGCTGCGGCCGGTGGCGTCGCCGCTCGCGCGGATGCAGGCGGCGGAGGGCGCGCTGGTGGCGACGCTGCGGCACGTGCGCGTCGAGCTGCCGGACTTCGAACGGGCGGTGCTGTTGATGCTCGATGGGACGCGCGATCGGGCCGCGCTCGTCGCAGCGCTCGGGGACGCCGGGCGCTGCGAAGAGGCGCTGGAGTGGCTCGCGGAGAACGCGCTGCTGATGTCGGAGGGGTGAGCGCGGCGCTCGGAGACGGGGCTCAGGCGGGCTTCGAGGGGACGGTCGGGCGCGCGGCGGGCTTCCCCTCGGCGGACTTGTCGTCGGCGGGCTTCGCCTCAGCGGGGGCGGCAGTCTGAACGCGCGTGCCGAGGCGGGGCACCTGCGCGTCGACGCCGTCCTCGCCGAAGAGTTCGATGCCCACCTTGCGGAGCTCGGTGTAGCGGAGCTTGAGCAGCGTCCAGAGGCGGTCGCGGACGCGCGAGGCCTCCAGCGGTGGCTGCTTGCGGACGCGGGCGCCGGCGGGGCTGACGTGGTCCATGATCCAGGCGCCGTGCGCGTGCATGGCGTCGAGCTGGGCGTCGGTGAACGGGTGCTTGCCCGCCACCACGGCCGCGTTGTCGCGGAGGAGCGCGGCGGCGCGGACGCCGTCCTGCCCGTGGTTGTAGACGCCATTGCCCTCGACGATGGAGTCGACGAGCTCGGGCTTGAGCAGGGGGACGCCGTCGACCGCGAAGAGCGGCGAGGCGAGCGCGCGGAGCACGAGGAGCGCGGGCTCCCGGTACCGCTGGAGCGCGGCGTATTGCGCGTCGAGCTCGGTGCGGGTGGCGGCCGGCGGCGCGACGCACTCCGACGCGGCGTGCTCGACGGCGCGGGCGAGGTTCTGCAGCGAGAGGATCGCGTCGACGTCCGTCTTCGGACGGACCGCGAGCACCTCGCCGAGGCGCGGGAGCACGGCGTCGAGCGCCATGCGAACGTTGGTCACCATGACGGACGCTTCGACGTTGAACACGTCCGTCTGGTCGTCCCGGAACGCCTGCGCGGCGGCCAGGAACGCAGCGACCGCAGCGCTCGCGTGGAGCGGCTGCGGGGGCGAGAAGGTGGGGTCCTTCGCGCCGGGGGGGAGGGTGAGATGCATTGCCCACTTCAACGGACGGGGCGGCGCGGGGTTGAGCTCGGCCGTAGGCGGTGTTCAAACAACGCGCAGGGGCGGAGGGGGGAGTGGGCGCGCGGTGCTTGAACAGCGCGCGGGGCGGGGGAGGGGGGAGGGCGCGCGGTGTTTCAACAGCGCGACGGGGCGGGGGGGGGGGGCGGCGGGGGGTTGCCCCCCCCCGCGGGGGGGGGGGGGGGGGGCGGGCGCGCGGTGTTTGAACGGCGCGATGGGCGACGTCAGCGATCGCATCCGCGGGCTCACGCCCGGCGGTCTTCCGCCAGCGCGTCGCGACCGTATCGTCGCCCCCCGCGACCGACGGGGCGACGTCGCTCCGTCGCCCCGCGATCTCCCCGCATTTCATCCCCGCCGCTCGCCCGTGCTATCCGCTCGCCCGATGCCTCGCCTCCACGCCGTCGCCGTCGCTGCCGCGCTCACCCTCGTCGCGCTCCCGCTGCTCGCGCAGCGCCACCTGCGCCCGCCCCCGACGCCGCCGCCCATCGACCGCGTGGTCGTCCCGGCGGGTGAGTTCACCATGGGCGGCGAAGAGGCGCGCGAGCCCGACGAGGGCCCCGTGCATCGCCGCACGCTCCCCGCGTTTCGCATCGACCGCACGGAGGTGACCCGCGAGGACTACCAGCGCTGCGTGCGCGCGGGGCGTTGCCGCGATGCGTGGCGCCGCCCCGCGTGGACGCACCCGCGCGGCCCCGTGACGGGCGTCTCGTGGCACCAGGCGCGGCAGTACTGCGCGTGGGTGAGCGGGCGTCTCCCCACCGAGGCGGAGTGGGAGAAGGCCGCGCGCGGCATCGACGCCCGGCGCTTCCCCTGGGGCAACGAGCCCCCCACCCGCGAGCGCGCCGTGTACGGCATGCGCATGAACGTCGGCCAGCCCGAGCCCGTCGGGACGCACCCCACGGGCGCGTCGCCCTACGGCGCGCTCGACATGGCGGGCAACGTCTGGGAGTGGACCGAGAGCGTCTACGACCCCTACGCGTACCGCACGCCCGAGCGCGTCGCGACGTGCGAGACGGCGCTCGCGGCCTACGCCGACCTCCGCCGCCTCAACCGCTGGGCCTACACCGGCGCGATGGGCATCCCCGACAACTGCCAGCGCGTCCTCAAGGGAGGCGCGTGGAACTACTGGCCCGCCGGCCTCCGCTCGTCCAACCGCGTGCACCACGAGCCCGAAGGGCGCTACCCCGTGAGCGGCTTCCGCTGCGCGGATGACGTCCCCGCCGACGCCGCGCATTGACCGCGACGCGCCCCCTGCGGTACCTCCCTCGGCCCGTCATGTACTTCCAGGAACTCATCCTCACCCTGCAGGACTTCTGGTCGAAGCGCGGCTGCCTGCTCGTGCAGCCCTACAACAGCGAGGTCGGCGCGGGCACCTTCAACCCCGCCACCTTCCTCCGCGCCCTCGGCCCCGAACCCTGGAACATCGCCTTCGTCGAGCCCTCGCGCCGCCCCGCCGACGGCCGCTACGGCGACAACCCCAACCGCCTCCAGCAGTTTCACCAGTTCCAGGTGATCCTGAAGCCCTCGCCCATCGACATCCAGGACCAGTACCTCGCGTCGATGGTGGCCCTCGGCACCGACCCGCTCCGCCACGACGTCCGCTTCGTCGAGGACGACTGGGAGTCCCCCACGCTCGGCGCCTGGGGCCTCGGGTGGCAGGTGTGGCTCGACGGGCTGGAGGTGTCGCAGTTCACGTACTTCCAGCAGTGCGGCGGCTTCGACTGCAAGCCGGTGTCGGGCGAGCTCACCTACGGCCTGGAGCGCATCGTCATGTACCTCCAGGACGTCGACACCATCTACGACGCGATGTGGGCCCCTGGCGTGCGCTACGGCGAGCTCACGAAGCGCGCCGAGTGGGAGTGGTCGACCTACAACTTCACCGACGCGAGCGTCGACTACCACCGCGACACCTTCGACACGGCCTTCAAGGAGTGCATGCGCCTGCTCTCCCTCGAAGAGCGTGAGGTGCCGTCGAAGAAGGGGCCGCGCAAGGAGCTCGCCTACGGGAAGCCCCCCCTGGAGCGCCTCGTGCTCCCGGCCTACGACTTCTGCGTGAAGGCCTCGCACCACTTCAACGTCCTCGACGCCCGCGGCGCCATCTCGGTCACCGCCCGTCAGGACTACATCAAGCGCGTCCGCGCCCTCGCCCACCGCTGCGCCGAGAGCTGGCTCGCGCAGCGCGAGGCCCTCGGTTTTCCCCTTCTCGGACAGTCGAAACGCGAACCCTCCGCCGCCGCCGCGGAGTAGGCTCCTCGTCCGTGCGGTACCGCTCCCTCCTCGTCAGCGCCCTCGCCGCGGCGACGCTCCTCTCGCCGCTGCCCGCCCTCGCCCAGTCCACGCCCGCGGAGGCGGCGCGCGCGCTCTACACCGCGGGCAGCCGCGCCTACGCCGAGCATCGCTACGCCGACGCGGCGCGATCGTTTCGCGAGGCGCACGCGATCACGCACCGGCCTGAGCTGCTGTACAACCTCGGCATCGCGCAGGCGTCGGCGGGCGACGCGGCGGGGGCGGTCGAGTCGCTGTCGCTCTTCCGCGACGCGGGTGCGCCGGGCCTCGACGACCGCGCCTCGCTCGACCGCCAGATCGCCGAGCAGCAGGAGGCCGCGACCCGCCAGCGCGCGGCGCAGACCCCCGGCGCACCGACGGAGGTGCGCGTCATCGAGCAGCGCGTCATCGAGCCCCGCTGGATTCGTGTGGAGTACCGCTACGAGCGCTCCGCCCTCCACGCGGTGGGCCCGTGGGTGGCCATCGGCCTCGGCGCGGCGCTCGGCGTGGGCGCGGTGGTGACGGGCGTCGGCGCGCTGGGATCGGCCGACACGATCAACAACATCAACGCGGGCCGCGAGCCCTGGGGTCCCAACGGGGCCTCGGCTGTGAGCGACGGACCCACCCAGGCGACGCTGTCCATCGCGCTCGGCGCGGCGGGGGGCGCCTTCGTGGCGGGCGGGGTCGCGTGGCTGCTGCTGCGCGGACCCGGCCGACGCGTCGAGGTGCCAGTGCTCGCCGCGATCACGCCGACCGTCGGCGGCGCGACGCTCTCCCTCGGAGGTGCGCTGTGAACGTCCGGCTCGCACTCGCGCAGGTCGCGCTGCTCTGCGCGTGCGCCCTCCCCGACCTCGACACGAAGGGCAAGATCCGCTGCGGCACCGACGGCGCATGCCCCGACGGTTACCAGTGCCACATCGGCCGCTGCTGCCCCGCGGGGGCGGCCCTCAACGCGTGCCCCACCATCCCTGTCGGCACGCCCGGTGCGCCGTGCTCCTCCCCGACGTGCCCGCTCATCATCGAAGGGCGAGCCGTCAGTGGAACCTGCGTCACGAGCTCCCCCGGCGGCTATTGCACCGTCACGGGCTGCGACACCAGCATGGGCTCCGCCGCCTGCGGGAGCTTCGCCTCGTGTCTCACGTTCGGGAGCACCACCGCCTGCGTTCGTCGCTGCGTCTTCGACCCCGATCGGCCTCAGCCGCAGCCCTGTCGCGACCTCGCGGGCGAGGTGCCGAGCGGGGAGACCACGCGCTACGTCTGCATCAAGGACCCTTCCGACCGCGCGCTCAACGCGGGCCTGTGCGTCCCCGACTGCACCGTCGCCAGCGGGACATGCTCCGCCGGGACGACGTGTGACCAGACCCGCCGCACGTGTGTCCCCGCGGACTGCGTCCAGAATCCTTCGATCTGCGGGGCTGGTACCACCTGCGACACGGGCATCCGCCGCTGCGTCCCCACCAACTGTCGCAACACCCCCGGCGCGTGTGAGGCCCTCGGTCGAAGCTGCGATCCGTCCAGCGGCCAGTGCTTCCGGTGCCGCGACCTTGCGATGGCGTTGTGTACGGTCTCGCGCACCTGCACCTTCTCGGGCGGAGCGTGCCGCCCGCGCTGCAACCCCAACCCCTGCCCCGTCGACGCGACCTGCCGGGGCGGCGTGTGCTCCCAGTAGAGGCCAATGGAAGCCGCGCCCGCCAGCATCCTCCTCGTCGACGACGACTCGCTCGTGCTCCGCGCGGTGGCGCGTCAGTTGGCGCGGCACCTGAGCGTACGCACCGCCCTCGGCGCCGAGGCCGCCCTCGCGGCGTTGGAGGAGTCCGCGGAGATCGACGGGTTCCTCTTCGACATGCGCATGGACCCCGTCGACGGCCCCGAGCTCTTCGCGCGGGTGATGACGCGGTGGCCAGAGCTCCGCGCGCGCTCGCTGGTGGTCACCGGGGCGGCCGAGAGCGACGATGTGCGCGAGTTTGTGCGCCGTGAGGGCATCGAGGTGATCGGGAAGCCCTTCACCACCGCCGCGCTCCTCGCGTGGCTCACGTCGCGCTGAAGTCGACCGCGTTCTCCAGCAGCTCCACCGCGCCGTCGGTCACGGTCGCCACGTCGATGCGGATCTCCTGCGTCTGACGCGACACGGCGCAGCGCAACGCGGCCCGGCGCATGCGACGCTGCTTCGCCGGCGTGATGGAGCTGAGCGCGTCGACCATCGCCCCCGGCCGACGGGCGCGCACCTCGACGCAGACGAGCGTGGCGCCATCGAGGGCCAACAGGTCGATCTCGTCGCGTCCGAGGCGGGCGTTGCGTTGGAGGATGACCCAGCCGCGCGCCTCCAAGAAGGCCGCGACGAGCGCCTCCGCCGCACGACCACGCGCGGTGGTGCTCGGAGAGCTCATACGAAGGGGCGCAGGCGAAGGGGGCGAATCAGGTGCCGCTGCGGATGCAGTAGGAGCCCTGGACGCCAGGGTTGTACTGCGGGCCGGCGACGTCGGTCTGACAGACGAAGTTCTCCGGGCACTGGCAGAGCACGCTCTCCTCCGTGGTGGCGCGGAGCATCGCGGGCACGCCGCAGCGGCACGTGCAGAACACGCGCTTCGGGCGGTTGGTGCCGCGGTCGTCAGAGGCCTCGTCGTAGCGATACACGAGGCAGATGCGCGAGCGGCACTGGAGCGACTGGGTCTCGATGTAGACCTCCGTCCCTCGGAAGCACCCGTTCGTCATCATCGCGTTGGGGCTGCAGACCTGCCCCATGGGCCGCTGCGGGGCGCACGGATCGCCCACCCCGAGGTCGCCACAACCCAGCGCGGTCAGCGCGCCGAACCCGATGAGCGCAATCAGTCTCCTCACAGCTCGATCCTTCTCCCTGACGCTCGTCGCCGCGACCGCCCGACGGGGACGATCGCAACACGGTCTCCACGTCTCGCTCGCACGCGACGTGCCGAAAATTGTCCGTTGCGGCCGCACGCTAACGTTCGCTCGCGCGGCCCGTCAAGCTGATTCCCTCGCCCCTCCCCGGCGCACCCCACACGCCTGCCGTTGCCAACCAATCCTCTCGGCTGGTCACAACCCTGACCAGCGCGGGGCCATCGCGCGGGCTCGAACGAACAGTCTTCTCTCGCGTCGGGACTTCCCGTAGAGTCCGCCCGAACGTCGGTATTCTGCGCGCGCAGGTACCGTGGCACGAGTGTTGTTCGATACGTGTGCAACCGCGGCTAGAGGGTTGCACGAGAGAGAGGCAGAGGAGAGCGATGGTGCGCAGGTTTGACTGGAAGATGCTCGCAGGGGCCGGTGCGCTCGCGGTGGCGATGGGTCTCTCGGCGACCGCGTGGGGCCAGCAGGCCGCGCAGCCCGACATGAACTTCGCGCAGGGTGCCGCGGATGCGCCGCCGGCCGAAGGCCCGCCGAGCGAGGCGCTGGCCAACGCGCTCCGGCTCTATCAGCAGGAGCGGTATCAGGAATCCTGCGTGCAGTTTCAACGCGTGGTGGAGGGCGAGACCGGCGACGCGCCGGCCAACCAGCAGAAGGCGCAGTTCCACCTCGGGAAGTGCCTGTACCACCTGGGCTTCTACCAGTCGGCGCTGGCGGTGTTCGACGAGATCGTCGACCGCGGGACGGCCCACCTCTACTTCAACGCGACGCTCCAGTGGCTGGCGCAGCTCGCGTCGCAGCTCCCCGAGCCCGCGGACATCATCCGCCGCGTGGGCCGCTACCCCACCGAGCAGCTCTCGCAGTTTAACAACAACGAGAACCGGGTGCTGTACAACCAGCTCCTGTACCTCATGGGCCGCGCGAAGTACCGCGACGGGGCCTACGACGAGGCGATCCAGCTCTTCCGCCAGGTGCAGCGCACGTCGCCCTTCTACGTGCAGTCGCGCTTCTTCGAGGGCATCTCGCACGTCAACGCGCGGCGCTCGCAGCCCGCGGTGGAGGCCTTCCGCGAGGTGCTCCACGCGCTCGAAGAGGGCGTCGAGGGCCTCGAGGACGAGGACCGCATGGGCGACCTCGCGTGGCTCGAGCTCGCGCGCCTCTACTACTCGACGCGCCACTACGACTCCGCCGTCGACTCGTGGAACCACGTCGACGTCGACTCGGAGTACTGGCTCGACGCGCTCTTCGAGGAGAGCTGGGCGTACTTCCTCCAGAACGACTACCCCCGCGCGCTCGGCAACATCCACACGCTCAACTCGCCCTTCTTCACCAACGCCTGGTACCCCGAGGCGATGGTGCTGAAGTCGGTGATCTTCTTCTCCAACTGTCGGTACGACGAGGCGGAGGAGGTGCTCGCGCAGTTCAACGAGCGCTACGGCGAGCTGCGGCCCGAGATCGAGCGGTACCTCCAGCAGTACCAGGACGACACGAGCTTCTTCCGCTTCCTCAAGGACGTGCGCGAGGGCCACGCCAACCTGCCCAACCGGCTGCGGCCGGTGGTGGAGAGCGCGTTCTCCGACCGCACGCTCCTCCGCAACATCGAGTACGTCTCGCTGCTCGAGAGCGAGGAGCGCCGCCACGCGCAGATGCCGCAGGCCTTCCGCAACAGCTCGGCGGGCGCGCGCATCATCCAGGACATCGCCGTGGCGAAGAGCTTCGCCATCGAGAACGCCGGCAACCTCGCCCGCGGCCGCTACACGCGCGCCGTCGACGAGCTCGCCGACCTCCAGAACCAGGCGACCGCGATCCTCATCGAGATCCTCAACGCCCGCCGCGGCCAGCTCTCGCAGGAGATGCAGCAGCAGCAGGTGACCGTGCAGGAGTCTCGCGCCAACCGCGTGACGGCGGACGAGGAGCACTACCTCTGGCCCTTCAACGGCGAGTACTGGCGCGACGAGCTTGGCTTCTATCGTCAGGTGATCACTTCCCGCTGCGGGCGCTGAGGCCCGCGTCGATACCCCGTCGAAACTCCATCTCCAGGGAGACACAGCTTCCATGATTCGCGGAATGTATCCCAGAGTCGCATGGCTCCTCGCAGCCGTGTGGCTCCTCGCGGGCGTGCTCGCCGCCGCTCAGCCCCGTAGCCGCCGGGAGCGCGGCGGAAACCAGCCCGCCACACCGGCAGTGGCCGTCGACATCCCGACGGTGCCCGCGGTCGCGGCCAACGTGTGCGTGAGCGACGAGGGTCGCAACCGCGCCAACGAGTGCCCGGCCGGCGCGACGCGCTTCGGCAGCCACTCGTCCACCGGCCTCCCCGGCGCCGTCCAGCGCGTCGACGACACGAAGAACAAGAACAAGGCCGACAAGGTTCGGCAGCCCGCGCAGCGCATGAACAGCAACGACCTGCTGCGCCGGGCCAACGCCGAGCGTCGCAGCGCCGAGCTGCTGCTCAACGAGGTGCGCCTCACCGCCGCGCTCATCAACCGCATGCGGCCGACGGACGCCAACCGGCCCCCCGCGCTCATGCGCCTCGCCGAGGACTACCAGGAGCTGGTGTCCATGAAGAGCGGCCAGGCCGAGGAGCTGGAGGAGCAGATCTTCCAGGCCCGCCGGGCGAACAACACCGCGCAGGTGGAGACGCTCCAGCGCCAGCAGACCGCGCTGCGCGCCGAGGCCGGGCAGTTCCGCGAGCAGCTGATCCGCACCTTCCAGAACCTCGTCGACACGGCGCCCAACTACGAGCACATGGACCAGGCGCTGTTCTACCTGGGCTTCGCGCTCCAGGACGCGAACCGCCACGACGACGCGCTGCGCGTGTACCGCACGATGATCCAGCGCTTCCCGCAGTCGCCGTACGTGCCCAACGCGTACCTGTCGTTCGCCGAGCACTTCTTCGACACGGGCGACATGGCGGCGGCGCGGCAGTTCTACGAGCGCGTGCTGGCCATCCAGGACGAGAACAACCAGGTGTACGGCTACGCCCTCTACAAGATGGCGTGGGTGCTCTACAACCTGAACGACTACGAGGGCGCGCTGCAGAAGTTCTTCGAGGTGATCACCTACGGGCAGCAGCACCCGCAGGCCCCCTCGGTGCGCTCGCTGCTCACCAACGCGCGCATGGAGCTCGTCACCGTCTACGCCCAGGTGTACGGCAACGCGGCGCACCCGCTCAACACCACCAACGCGATGAACACCTTCCGGCGCTACGCGCTGGACGAGAACAACGCGTTCGACATGTTCGAGAAGCTCGCCGAGCTGTACCACGACAACGGTCAGTGGCCGAACTCGGTCGCGATGTACCACGCGCTGATGGAGGCCCGCTCCTCCGACGACAAGATCTGCTTCTGGCAGGCGCAGGTGTCGCGCGCCGTGGTGGCCTCGCGCCCCAAGCCCGAGCAGATGGTCGAGGTGCAGCGCCTCATCGACGTGTACAACACCTTCCGCAACTCGCAGCGCTCGGCGGACGTGAAGACGATGTGCCGCAACCACGCGGCGCGGGTCACCTTCGACGTGGCGTCGCACTGGCACCTCGAGGCCATCGGGCGCAGCGCCGAGGGTCAGTCGCAGACGCGCGGCACGCGCAACCCCGAGACGATGCGCCTCGTGGGCGAGCTCTACCAGAAGATCCTCGACGAGTTCCCGGACTTCGATCAGGTGGAGTTCCTCGAGTACGACCGCCGCGACTGGCCGACGCGCTACCGCATCGCCTACTACCGCGCCGACATGATGTTCGACGCGAACAACTGGGAGGCCTGCGGCCCGGCGTACGACGCCGTCGTGGAGATGAACCCCGGGGGCGAGTTCACCGAGGACGCCGCGTACAAGTCGGTGCTCTGCTACAACAACCTCTTCGGGACGCAGCTCAACAGCGACGCGACCCGCCGCGGTGACCGCGGGGCCGCGCGCACCGCACAGACCGCCGCCTCGCGCAACCTGACCGAGGAGCAGCGCGTCGCCCAGGAGCGCGCCCGGATGGTGCCGCGCGAGTTCAACCCGCGCGAGACGGGCATGCTCCGCGCCTTCACGCGCTACGTGTGCTTCGTGGCCAACGGCGGCGGCGCCCAGCCCCCGGCGATCGACGGGCAGAACCCCGCCACCGTGATGCTCACGATCAAGTACCGCCGCGCGTACCTCTACTACGTGGCGAACAAGTTCGAGGAGGCGTCGACGCTCTTCCGCGACATCGCCAACACCCCGGCGACGACGCCCGACCCGGAGAACCTCCGCGAGATCTCCGCCGACCTCTACCTCGACGCCCTCAACGTGATGGGCTCGATGTGGAACCCCGTGCGCCCGGCCTGCTTCGACACCATGGGCGAGGACGTGAACCGCTTCGTCGGCGCGTACTGCACCCCCGACCAGCAGCCCCAGCACGAGGACTTCTGCCGCCGCATGCGCGAGCTGCAGTGCCAGATCCTCCGCAAGAAGGCGGAGGCCCTCGCCACCGCGGGTCGCCACTCCGAGGCCAGCGCGGAGTACGTGCGCATCGTGCGGACGCACCGCGAGTGCGGTCGCCTCGACGAGATGCTCTACAACGCCGCGATCGAGAGCGACGCGGCCTTCGAACTCGGGCGCTCGATGCGCATCCGCGAGCGCCTGGTGGCGATCTTCCTCCAGCGCAACAGCACCTGGGCGCAGCGCGCGCTCTACCGCCTCGCGGGCAACTACCACGCGATCCAGGTGTTCCGCCGCGCCGCCGAGCTCTATGAGCAGTACGCGGAGTACGTGTCGTCGCACCGCGCGGAGGCCGTCCGCGCTGCCGAAGAGGCCGCTCGCGTGACCCACGCTCGCCCGGAGGACCCGGTCGCGCAGGCCGCCGACGCGCTCCGTCAGGCGACCATCTTCCGCATCGGTCTCGGCGAGGAGCGCCTCGCGCTCGAGAACGCGCAGAAGTTCGCGCGCTACTTCGGGAGCGACGCGTCGCGCCGCCGCGACGCCGCCAACGTGGTGTTCTCCATCGGTCAGATCTACACCGACCGCGTGGCGCGCCTGCGCCGCCGCCCCGTGGCCAACAGCGACGAGCGCCGCACGCGCGACGCGGAGATCCGCACCGCGTGGAACGACGTGATCCGGCACTACAGCAACTACATGCGCGTGTACGCGGCGCAGGGGACGGTCGACCAGAAGATCCAGGGCGCCGTGGCCCTCGCGCGCGGCTACTGGAACATCGACAACCAGGCGCAGGCGATCACCTACTACCAGCAGGCGGCCACCGCCTGGGGTACGGGCGAGCACCCCGAGGGCGAGGCGGCCATCCGCCGCGACCTCGACGACGCGATCGAGGGCGACGCGGTGGAGAAGAGCAAGGAGGCCGCGGCCGAGGCGCGCTTCTACATCGCCGAGCAGCTCTACGTTCGCTTCCGCGCGCGCCGCATGCCGCAGTTCCGCGGCTCCGGCGGGCGCCGGGCGTACGACCAGTGGGTGACGCGCACGCTCACCCCGTTCATCCAGGAGCAGGTGCGCTTCCTCCGCGAGGAGGCCACGCGCCAGTACACCGAAGTGGTCAACATGCACGTCCCCAACTGGGAGGTCGCGGCGTACTCGCGCCTCGCGGACATGTTCTACCAGTTCGCGGTGTACATCCGCACCTCGCCGCCGCCTGCCGACATCCAGCGCGTCCCCGAGCTCCTCGACGCGTGGAACGTCATCAAGGACGAGCAGACCCAGGTGTTCGTCGACACGGCCACCGAGGGCTATCAGCGCTGCATCCGCACGTCGACCACGGTGCACTGGTTCAACGAGTGGACGCACCTCTGCGAGCGTGAGCTCAACAACATCAACCGCGGCCGCTACCCCGTGGCGGATGAGGTTCGCGTGGAGCCCAACCTGCTCTTCTCGCGCCCCAACGACAGCCGCCCGGTGTACTCGCTCCAGACGGCCGCCGAGGCCGCCGAGGACGAGGGCACGCAGGGCCAGAGCGCGGCTGAGAGCGCCAACTGAGAGGAGGAGACGACGTGAACAACATCCATCGATCGATCATGGTCGCCGCCGCCCTCCTCGGAGGGGCATGCGGTGGCAGCACGCAGACCAACGCGCGCGGCACCGTCGCCAACCCGGCGACGACCGCCGCGGGCCAGACCGTGACCACCAGCACGGGCCAGGCCGTGAGCCAGAGCGCCAACGACCGCTTCAACAGCGCGGCCCAGGCGATGAAGACGCACGACGACGCCAACAGCGGCCGCGGCGACTGGAACGCCGACGCGTGCAACGAGGTGGCGGGTCAGTTCGAGGACGCCGCCGAGGCGCAGCCCAACGGGAACTTCCCCGAGGCGTGGTTCAACCGCGGCCTGGTGTACCTCCGCTGCGGGATGAACGACCAGGCCAGCACGGCGCTCAACCGCGCGGTGCAGGCTGGCAACGGCAACTACTGCCGCGCGAAGGTCCAACTCGGCGTGATGGCGTACCGCGCGCGTGACACCGCGCGCGCCCGCACCCTCGTCGAGGAGGCGATCCGCCAGGATCCGACCCACTGCGTCGAGGGCTACAGCAACCTCGCGATGCTCCTCCGCGAGCAGAACCCCACCACCGACCAGCAGTGGGCGGAGGTGATCAGCAACATCCGTCGCGCGCTCGCGCTCGACGACCGCTACCTCCCGGCCCGCAACCAGCTCGCTCTGAGCTACCTCCAGCAGGCGGGCGACGACCCCAACTCGCAGCGCATCTTCCTCGCTGGTCTGGTGTGCGCGCAGGCCGCTCAGGTGGCGCAGGCCCACCAGGCCGACCTCCCGGCGGACGTGCGCGGCTTCCTCGCCGACATCCACAACACGTGGGGCATCGTCGACATCCGTCGCGGGGAGATCATCAAGGCGCTCGGGCACTTCCAGCGCGCCTTCCAGCTCAACCCGAGCATGTTCGAGGCGTGGGTCAACTACGGCACGATCAACCTGTCGTTCCGCGGGTATCAGGACGCGCGCGAAGCCTTCCAGCACGCCGTGGAGCTCCGCGCCGACAACTACGACGCCCACGTCGGTCTCGGCGTGGCGCTCCGTGGCCTCGCGGCTGCCACCGAGAACCGCGATCAGGCGATGCTCACGCAGGCCCAGCAGGAGTACGAGCGCGCGCAGCAGATCGACGCGGCGCGCCCCGACGCCTACTACAACCTCGGCGTGCTGCACCTGAGCTACATGGGCGGGCAGATCCCCGACCTCGAGCGGGCGAAGGGATTCCTGCAGCAGTTTCAGCAGCGGGCGGGGAGCAACCCCCGGTACGCGACCCACAACACGCAGGCTGCTCAGCACATCCGCAACATCGACCAGACGATCGCGGCCCTCCGCGCGATGGCGAGCCTCCCCGGCGGTGGTGCTGCGACGCCTCCGGCTGGCGGCGCGACTCCCGCGCCTGCCGATGGTACTACGCCTCCCGCTCCTGCCCCCGCCCCTGCCCCTGCTCCTGCCCCCGCCGCGCCGGCCCCCGCCGCGCGCTGATCTCCTGCATTGACGGGCTCTCAGC
Organism: Polyangiales bacterium; assembly: GCA_044375895.1. Taxonomy (GTDB): domain Bacteria; phylum Myxococcota_A; class Polyangia; order Polyangiales; genus CAISKJ01. The sequence continues at coordinate 15,047 of JBILLV010000017.1, forward strand.
CCGTCGGTAGAGTCCCCCCATGAAGATCCGGTTCGTCACGCTCGTCGCGTTCGCCGCGGTGTCGCTCATGGGGTCTACCGCGTTCGCGCAGCGCGCTGGTGCGGCTGGCGCGCAGGCGCAGGCGACCCGCACGCAGGAGTTCAACTTCACGGACGAACTCGTGCAGGGCCAGCTCGTTCGCCCCGACGGTGAGTCCACCCGCGTGCGTCGCCGCGCCGCGGGCATCTCCCTCATCCGCATCCGTGAGCACTTCGTCCCCGAGATGCTCAAGTCCGTCGAGAACCTCTGAATCACCTCTCCGTCGGTAGGCGTTGGCACCACGAAGTTCGCGGTGCCTCTTCCTGCCGGACGATTGACGGGTCACGCCTCCGGTCGGTAGAGTCCTGTGGTCATGCGCCCGTCTCCAGAGGCACCATGAAGAGGCTCTTCGTTTTTCTCGTCGCCGCATCTACGTTCGTCGCAAGTCCGGTGTGGGCTCAGGCGCCTCAAACCGCCAGTTCGCACGCGGCGCGCGCAGAGGCCCGTTCGCAGCACTTCGACTTTCGCGATGAGAACGTCCAGGGGGGGGTGGTCCGGCCGGTCGGGGCCACCTCGCTCGGGAATCGTCACATGCAGGGCATCAGCCTCTTGCGCATCAGGCAGCATTTCGTGCAGGAGATGAACGAGACGGTAGAGAACCTCTGACGGTCGTCGATGTCTGATACTTCCGGCGAGAGCATCACACCGTGAGGGTGAGTTGGTGCTCCGGCGGATAGCAACCGCGTGCCCCGCCCCATCATCCCCAAGGCACGCATCACACGGGGAAGCAATGGCTCAGAAACTCGTCGTTCCTATCACGTTCCAGATCTATCAGAATGGCGCTCTCGTCCGCACCGAGACGATCGCGCAGGACGTGATCAAGATCGGGCGTGATCAGAAGTCTCACCTCCGCATCGACGACGAGGGCGTGGCCCGCATGCACGCCGTCATCGAGGCCAAGCCCGACGACGTCCAGATCATCGATCTGGGCTCCGGCACGCAGGTCAACGGTCAACCGATCAACAAGGCATCGCTCCGCAGCAGCGACACCTTCCAGATCGGCAACACGCGCATCGCTGTGGAGATCGGCGCGGCCCGCGAGGCCAGCGCAACGGCGCCGGCGCCCAACTTCGTCCCGCCGACCGCCTCGGTGCCCCTCTCCAAGGGCGGCGCAGAGATGGGCGCGATGTCCCTCGGTGTCTCCGCCCCGGCGGTGGACGGCGAGGAGATCTACCAGCTCATCAAGCGCAGCGATGTGAGCCCGCACGAGGTCGAGGACGTCGGCGCCCAGGCCGTCGAGGTCTCGGTTCTGTGGAAGACCTCGATCCTCCACGTCGCCCACATCAACAACTCGAAGAACTTCACCCTCACGGCCCGTGACGTGAAGCCGTCTTCGGACTCGAAGGTGATGGGCGGATCGCTGGCGGTGGGCGGCGTGCTCATGCTCGCGGGTGCTGGCATCGTCGGCGCGATCGGCCCGCAGGACTCGCAGGTCGTGCGCGACGCGGCGGGCTTCAAGAGCATGTTGGTGGGTGGCATCGGCGCCGTCACCACGCTCGTGGGCGCTGGCGTCGCCAACCACCTCACCCACAAGCACGAAGAAGAACTCGACGACCCCGGGCGCTTCATCGTCGGCTCGGAGCTCCTCGGCGGCGCTCCCGAACTTCCGGTGATCGTGAACGGCGGCGGGACGCGCTTCGTGTTTCTCCCCGGCGCGACGGGTGAAGTGGAGATCCAGGGGCAGAAGCGCTCGCTCGAAGACCTCAAGGCTCAGGGACACGCGCGCCCCTCGTCGGCCGTCCCCGGTGGCTTCGAGGTGAACGTGCAGCCCGAGGGGCGCTACCGTCAGGAAGTCGGCGGGCTCACGGTCGTCGCCAAGGTGGTCGCCCCCGGCAAGATCGTTGCGGGTCACCTCAAGCGCGACAACCCCCTCATCGGCGCCGTCACCGGATCGGGGCTCTTCGTGGCCGCGGTGATGGCGACGCTGCACTTCGCAGTCTCCGACTCGTCTGGCTTCCTCTCGGCGTCGAGCGACGACGATCGCCTCGCGGAGCTCCGGGCCTTCATCCAGCGCCAGCAGGAGCGCCAGCCGGAGCAGCAGCAGCAGCAGAATGAGGACCAGACCGAAGGCGGGACCGGGACCCGTCACGCGGGTGACGAAGGCAAGATGGGCAAGCGCGACTCGCCCGTTCGCAGCGCCCGCTACGCGATCAAGAACAACAACCAGCCGCCGCAGCTCTCGCGTCAGCAGGCGCGTGACCAGGTGCAGAACCGCGGCATCTTCGCGGCCCTCGGCGCGCTCGGTGGCGGTGCCGCCGGTGGCGCTTCAGGCATCGTGTCGCCCTTCGGTGGAATGACCGAGTCGGGCGTCGACAACCAGAATGCCAACGGCAACATGACGGGCGACGCCGTCGGCGATGCCTTTGGCTACGGCGGCCTCGGCGCCACCGGCACGGGCTGGGGCGGTGGTGGTACGGGCGAAGGAACCATCGGCATGGGCAACATCGGCACGATGGGGCACGGCTCGGGGACCGGTTCGGGGCAGGGCTACGGCTCTGGCGCGGGTCGCGGCCTCCGCGGTCGTGGCACGTCGGGTCCGACGGTTCGTGCAGCGCCGCCGGACATCTCGGGCCTCCTTTCGCCCGAGGCGATCCGCCGCGTCGTACTCCGCAACCTCGGTCAGGTGAACCACTGCCACGAACAGGGGCTCGCACAGAACCCCAACGCCGCCGGCCGTGTCACGGTTCGCTTCGTCATCGGCGGTACGGGCAGCGTCATGGGCTCCGGCGTCGCGGGCAGCACCTACCCCATCGCCAGCGTCGGCGACTGCATCGCCAACGCGGTGCGGCGCTGGCAGTTCCCCGCCCCCGAGGGTGGGGGCGTGGTGACGGTCAACTACCCGTTCAACCTGCAGCCGCCCGATCAGTGAACCAGCGCGCCATCTGAAGGCGTCCGTGAAGGGCGTGGAGAGACCTCAAGGTGTCCCTCCGCGCCCTTCGCGTATTTTCGCCGTGGTGCAAAGGGAGACCGTCACGCGATTTCGGTGTTGAGCCGCGAAGATGCGCTCGCCTATGATCCGCCGCGATCATGGGCCGGAGCGAACAAGCAAAACACCTCTCACGCCGCGCAACCTTCCTCCTCGGAGCGCTCGCGCTCTCCGGGTGCCAGGAGTACGACCGCCAGGCGATCGAAGACAACAACACGGGGATGAACCTCCTCCGTGGCGGACGCATGGCGGACGCGAAGGACCGGTTCCAGCGTGCGGCCGACGAGGACCCGAAGTTCGATCAGCCGCTCTACAACCTCGCCCTGGTGCACATCCGGCAGAAGGAGTGGGGCAACGCCGTCGACGCGCTGACCCGCGCCATCGCGCGCAACCCGCGCAACGCGGAGTACCAGTACCACCTCGGCAACGCGCACTACGAGCAGGAGCACTGGGAGCAGGCGCGCGCCGCGTTCAACCAGGCGCTGCAGGTAAACGGCAACCTCTACATGGCGCACTACCGCCTGGGTGAGGTGGCCGACCGTCTCGACGAGCCGCAGGCCGCGTTGCAGGCCTACACCAACGCGCTCACCAAGGCGCCGCGCGCCTACCGCGTGTACGTGCGGCTCGGGCGCACCTACTACCGCGCCCACGACTTCGACCGCTCGATCCAGGTGCTCCGCGAGGGGCTGCGTGTCACGCCCGAAGGCGCGGTCGAGCGCGGCGCGATGCACAACATCCTCGGCAACGTGCTCCTCGAACAGGGGCACCGCGAGCAGGCCATCGAGGAGTTTGTCGCCGCGCAGCGCGACGACACCGAGCTCGCCGAGGCGCTCTTCTCCGCGGGCTACACGTCCTCGGAGATCCCTGAGCGACGGCAGCAGGCGATCCTCTACCTGCAGCGCTTCATCGAGGCGCGCGGCGGCAACGCCCCGCGTGAGTACCTCGACATCGCGCAGAACAAGCTCGCGGAGCTCCAGAGCGCGACCCGCTGATGTCGCATCGCTGCGGCGCCACCCACTGACCGACCCCCTAGGCCTGAGACGCTGTGCGCGACGCGCACGACGGTGACACGATGAGCAGCTCTGATCTCACGGAAGAAATGCCCGCTGGTGCGATTCCCCTGATGGCCCTCCGCACCGAGCGCCCCGCCCCCGACCCGGCGAAGGTGGCCGAACTCGACGAGGCGGCGACGCGCTTCGAAGGCCAGAAGCGTTGGCAAGACCTCATCAAGACGCTCCTCGCCAAGGCGGACATTCTCGTCGATGCCGACGAGCGCGTCGCCCTGTACGAGCGCGTGGCGGGGCTCTACGTCGAGCGATTCGCCAATCAGGCCGAGGCCATCAAGGCCTACGAGCACGTCATCGAGATCGACCCCTCCAACGCGCGTGCGGTGGAGTTCCTCAAGGGCGGCTACGAGCGTCGCCGCGAGTGGGACAAGCTCCTGCCGCTCCTCAAGCGCGAGGCCGCCGCCGCGCCCGAAGAGCTCCAGCTGGAGCACTACCTCGCCCTCGCGCGCTTCGTCTCCGAGAAGGTGAAGAAGCCCGAGTCCTCCATCGAGATGTGGGAGGAGGTCATCAACCGCGACCCGGGCAACAGCGAGTCCCTCACGCAGCTCGCCGGCCTGTATGAGCGCCAGAAGGACTTCGGCAAGCTGGGCTACGTGCTCCGCGAGCAGGCCGCGCAGACGCCCGAGGCCGCCGCCCGCATCGCGCTCCTGGTGAAGCTCGGCATGATCGCCGGCGACAAGCTCAACGACGACGCGCTGGCCGTCGAAGCGTGGCGCGGCGTGCTCGTGCTCGACGCCAACGACCGCCGCGCGCAGGAGGCGCTCAAGAAGCGCTACCTCGCGATGCACGCGTGGGACGAGCTCGAGACCTTCTACGCCGAGAGCGGCAAGTGGGACGAGCTCATCCGCGTGCTCGAGCGCGAGACCGAGCAGCCCGGCTGCACCAACGAGACCAAGATCTCCCTCTACTCGAAGATCGCCCAGCTCTGGGCCGAGCGGAAGGAGAAGACCGACCGCGCGGCCAAGTACCTCGAGAAGATCCTCGAGCTCGACGCGAACAACCGCAACGCGGCGCTCCGACTCATCCCGATCTACCAGGCGGCCAGTGACGCGCGTCGCCTCGCCGGCGTGCTGGAGGTGAAGTCCGCTGGCGACGACGCCGCCGAGCGCGTCGACACGCTGCGCGAGCTCGGGGGCCTCTACGAAGGGGCCCTCAAGGAGCCCGCGAAGGCCTACGAGCGCTACCAGGACGCCTTCCGGCTCGACCCGGCCGAGCCCCGCTCCGTCGACGACCTCGAGCGCTCGGCGGAGGGCGCCTCACGCTGGGCCGACGCCGCCGCCGTGGTCGCGGGCGCCCTCGACGGCGCGCTGCTCCCCGAGGCCGCGATCCACCTGCGCCTGCGCCTCGCGTCCGCGCTCGCGGGTAAGCTCGGGCGCGTCGACGATGCGATCGGTCGCTACCGCGAGGTGCTCGACCTCGATCCGGCCAACGGCGACGCGCTGGTCGCACAGGAGTCGCTCCTGCGCGGCGCCTCGCGCTGGCCCGAGCTGCTCGCCGTCCTCGAGCGCCGCCTGGAGCTGGCCGCCGAGCCCGACGACCGGCGCGGCCTGCTCTACGACATCGCTCGCCTCTCCGAGAACGAGCTCGCCGACGCCGAGCGCGCCGTGGCGACGTGCCTCGCGATCGTGGCGGAGTTCGGCGACGAAGCCGACGCGCTCGCGGCCCTCGATCGACTCTATGAGAAGCTGGAGCGCTGGCCTGAACTGGTCGACGTCCTCGAGCGTGAGCTCGTGCTTCATCAGGCCGATGGGAGCGAAGAGAAGGCGACGGAGATCAAGTTCCGCCTCGGGCGCGTGCTCGAAGCGCGGCTCGGTCGGGCGCGCGACGCCGTGGTGCACTATCGCGAGATCCTCGCGTTTACGCCCGAGCACGAGGGGGCGCGGCTGGCCCTCGAGTCGCTCCTCCGCGACCCCGACCTCCGCGGCGAGGCCGCCCGCATCCTCGAGCCCGTCTACGAGCTCCGCGCGGACTGGGAGGCACTCATCCGCTCGCAGGAGATCCTCCTCTCGGAGGAGGCCGATCCGGCCGCGCGCGTGGCGCTGCTCTCGCGCATCGGCGCGGTGTGCGCCGAGCAGGTGGGCAGCCCGAAGCGGGCCTTCGACGCCTACGGCCGCGCCTTCCGTGAAGACCCGCGCGGCGAGGAGCTGCGCGCGACGCTCACCTCCCTGGCCGGGCAGACCGGCGCGTGGGGCGAGCTCGTGACGCTGCTGCGGGAGGTGGCCGAAGGGGCCGACCCCGACCTCTCCCGCGCCCTCTGGCTGCGCATCGCGGACGTGGAGTTCCGTCAGGTGGGCTCGATCGAGCGGGCCGTGGCGGCGTACGAGCGCGTGCTCGACCAGAACCCCGCCGACGCCGAAGCGCTCGAGGCGATCGATCAGACCTACCGCGCCGCGGGGCGCTGGCAGGACGTGCTCTCCGTGTACCGCCGCCGCCTCGACCTCGCGTCTGACCCCGACGCGCGCGACGAGATCCAGGCCGCCATCGCCGACGTGCACGAGGAGAAGCTCGGCGACCCTGAGACCGCCGTGAAGACCTGGCGCGACGTGCTCGACGCCGACCCGGCCAACCGCCGCGCGCTCGAGTCCCTCGATCGCCTCTTCACCCGCCTCGGCCGCTGGAACGACCTCTCCGACAACCTCCAGACGCGCCTCTCGCTCGCCGAGTCGCCCGACGAGCAGACCGCCCTCCAGCTCCGCCTCGCGCAGGTGCGCGAGGAGCGCATGGCCGACACCGCCGGCGCGATCGACATCCACCGCCAGATCCTCGAGCGCGACGTCTCCAACGCCGACGCCATCGGGGCCCTGGAGCGGCTTGTCGAGCAGCCTGAGCACGCGCAGGCGATCGCGGACATCCTCGAGCCCGCCTACCGCGAGCTCGGGGCCTACGACCGCCTCGCGTACGTGTACGAGGTGCTCGCGCGCAACACCTCCGACAAGGAGCGCAAGGTCGAGCTCCTGCACCGCATCGCAGAGATCCAGGAGACCGCGCTCGATCAGGCCGACCACGCCTTCGCGACCTACACCCGCGCGCTCGGTGAGCTGCCCGGGCACCAGGAGACCATCGACCAGCTCGACCGGCTCTCGCGTGTGCTGCGGCGCCACGAGGACTTCGTCGCGGTGCTCGAGCAGTACATCGCGACCACCGACGATCCGGCCGCCCGCGTCGCGCTCCACACGCGCGCCGCGTCGGTGGCGGAGGAGCGCCTCACGATCATCCCGTCGGCCATCGGGCACCAGGAGGCCATCCTCCAGCTCGACCCGCAGAACGTCGGCGCGGCGAGCGCCCTGGAGCGCCTCTACCAGACGACCGACAAGCCCTCCGAGCTCGCCGGCGTGTACCTCCGCAAGGCCGAGATTGTCGATGATCCCGAGGAGCGCAAGCAGTACCTCCTGCGCGCCGCGGACATCTACGAGGCCGTGCTCGAGCGCCCCGAGGACGCCATCGCGGCGTACCGACGCATCACGGACGTCGACCCGCAGGACGTGCCCGCGCTCGACGCCCTCATCCGGCTCTACATCACCCACCAGCGGTGGAACGACCTGCTCGGCGTGTACGAGCGCAAGGTCGACCTCGTCGGCGAGCCCGATGAGAAGAAGCAGATCTATTTCGACATGGCGACGGTGTACGAGGGCCAGCTGGAGAACCCCGGCGCCGCCATCGACACCTACAACAAGGTGCTCGACCTCGACCCCGCGGACCTGACCGCGATCGGTCACCTCGACGCGCTCTACCAGTCGCAGGGGCGCTGGCGCGACCTGCTCGGCATCCTCGAGCGCGAGGCCGACCTCGCGGGCGACCCGGCGGAGGTGGTGGAGTTCCGCTACCGCTCGGCGCGGCTGCACGAGGAGCACCTGGAGAGCACCGGGCGCGCGGTGGAGATCTACCGCGACATCCTCGAAGCGGCCCCCGAGCACGAGGCCTCCCTCGCGGCCCTCACACGCATTCTTCACGGCGACAAGGAGCCGATGGCCGCCGCGGCCGTGCTCGAGCCCGTGCTCACCGCCGCGCAGGCGTACGACCGCGTGGTCGACGTGCTGGAGGTGCAGCTCGCGCACGCGGAGGATCCCCCGCGTCGCGTCGAGCTCCTGCACCGCATCGCTGACATCCAGGAGCAGGTGCTGGAGCAGCCCGGCGCGGCCCTCAACGCGCTCGCCCGCGCCGTCCCCGCGGAGGCGCTCAACGACCACACGCTCACCAACCTCGAGCGCCTCGCCGAGAGCCTCGGCCAGTGGCCGCTCGCCGCGCAGACCTACGACAGCGCGGTGGCGGGCCTCGCCGAGCAGCCGGGCGACCGCCTCGAGCTCCTGCTCCGCAGCGCGGCGATCTACGAGGTTCACCTCGGCGACGCCGAGGGCGCCATCGCGCGCTACCGTCAGGCGCTGGAGATCGACCCCCAGAGCGGCACCGCGCTGCGCTCGCTCGACCGGCTCTACGAGGGGCTGGAGCGCTGGCCCGACCTCGCCGAGGTGCTCCGCCGCGAGGTGGCCCTCTCCGACCTGTCGCCCGACGACGCGCTCGGCGTCCGGCACCGCCTCGCGCAGGTGCTCGAGCACCGCCTCAACGACGTCGAAGGAGCCCTCGCCACGCACCGGGAGATCCTCGACGTGCAGGCCGACCACCCGGGCGCGGTGGCCGACCTCGAGTCGATGTTCTCGCGCAGCGTGCGGCGCGAGGAGACCTTCGCGCTGCTCGAACCCATCTACCGTATGGGCGAGCAGTGGGAGAAGCTCGCGGACATCCAGGCCCGCTCGCTGGAGTTCGTGGCTGATCCGGCCGCGCGCCTCCAGGTGATGCACGGCGTGGCCGAGCTCGTGGAAGAGAAGCTCGGCGACGGCGTCGGCTCCTTCGGCTGGTACTCTCGGGCGCTCAAGGAGCACCCCCTCGACGAGCGCTCGCTCGTGGAGGCCGAGCGCCTCGCCGCGGTGACCGACGGCTGGGCCGACCTCACCAACGTGTACGCCGACATCGTCGAGACCGAGACCTCCACCCCCGAGGTGAAGCGCGTCATCGGCAAGAAGCTCGCGCGCGTCCACGAGGAGGAGCTGCAGGACCTGCAGTCCGCTGAAGGGGCCTACGGCTTCGTGCTCGACGTCGAGCCGCTCGACCCCGACGCCCTCGAAGCCCTCGACCGGCTGTACACGGCCTCGGCCGACGCCGCGCGCCTCGCGCCGATCCTCGACCGCCGGGCGCAGGCCGCGCAGGAGCCCGAGCTCAAGGTGGAGTTCACCTACCGGCTCGCGCAGATCCTCCAGGACCCGCTCGGGCAGGTGGATCAGGCCGTCGCGCGCTATCGCTCGATCGTGGAGGGCCTCGACGCGCAGCACGCGCCGAGCCTCGACGCCCTGGAGGCGATCTACCTGCAGGCCGAGCGCTGGCAGGAGCTGTACGACGTCTACCAGCGCAAGCTCGACATCGCGTCGGGCGACGAGGAGCAGGCGGAGATCTACGCCCGCATGGCCCGCCTCGCGGACCAGTACCTCGGGCGCCCCGACGACGCCGTCGGGCTGCTGGAGAAGGTGCTCACCCTGCGCGGCGAGGACGCCGAGACGCTCGCCTCGCTGGCCAACCTGCACGACGCGGCGGGGCGCCACAACGAGCTCATCGACGTGCTCGAGCGCCAGCTCGCGGCGGAGTCCGAGCACGAGCAGCGCGTGACCATCGCGCTGCGCATCCCGGCGGTGCACCTGCACCACCTGCGTGACTCCGAGCGGGCCATCGAGGGCTACCGGCGCGTGCTCGACATCGAGCCCAACTCCTTCGACGCGCTGCGCGCGCTCGCGGACATCTACCGCGCGCAGCAGGCGTGGGAGTCGCTGGTGGAGACCGACCAGACGCTCATCAGCCTCGGGGCGGCGGTGCTCCCGACGGAGGAGATCAAGGCGGCGTACACCGAGCTCGGGACGATCTTCTGGGGCACGCTGCACCAGCCCTGGGAGGCCGTCGACGCGTGGAGCCACGTGCTCGAGCTCGAGCCCACCGACGCGGCGGCCATCGAGGCGCTGCTGACCATCCACACGGCGCAGGGCGAGTGGCGCGAGGTGGTGGCGGTGCTGCAGAAGAAGGCCGACGCGCAGGCCGACGGGGCCGAGCGGGTGCCGATCTACCTGCAGATGGCGGGCGTCTGGGAGCAGCAGATCGAGGAGCCCGACGGGGCGCGCGGCGCGTACGAGAAGATCGTCGAGATCGAACCGCTGCACGAGCATGCCTTCCGCGCGCTGGAGGTGCTGCACCAGGGGCACGAGCGCTGGGAAGACCTCGCGACGCTCTACATCGGCCGCCACGACACGCTGTCCGAGCGGGGCGAGACCAAGCAGGCCGTGCCGTACATGCGCGCGGCCGCCACGCTCTACGACGAGAAGCTCGGCGACCGGGAGCAGGCCTTCGCGGCGGCGCAGATCGCCTTCGACGAGGACGTGACCGACCGGGAGACCGTGACGGTGCTCGAGCGCCTCGCGGGCTCGACTGGCAAGTGGAACGACCTGCTCAAGACGACGCTGGAGGAGTACCAGGGGGCGGCGGCCGGGCCGCGCAAGACGGCCCTCGGCCTCCACGTGGCGCGGTGGTACGGCTCCGAGCTCGGGCACCCCGAGTGGGCGATCCCGATCTACCAGCAGATCCTGGCGGCGGAGCCGGGGAACCTCCAGGCGCTGCACGACCTCGCGACGCTCTACCGGCGCCAGGGGCAGTGGCAGAACATCCCGAAGATCCTCCAGCGCTGCGTGGACGCGTCGCGCACGGACGAGGACCGTCGGCGCTTCCACATCGAGCTCGGCGAGGTGCTGGAGAAGAACCTCAACCAGCCCGACCAGGCGGTGGATCACTACAACGCCGCGCTCGCCTCCAACCCGCGCGACCGCGCGGCGCTCGGGGCGCTGGCGCGGGTGTTCGACGCCCGCGGCGACGCGCGCTCGCTCGTCGAGGTGCAGCGGCGCCGCATCGACGCGGCGGAGGACGTCCCCGAGGCGATCGGGCTGCGGCTGGAGACCGGCCGCACGCTCGAGGAGCGCGTGGGCGACCTCGACGGCGCGGTGGGCGAGTACCGCGCGGTGCTCGAGTCCGACGCGGGCAACCTCGACGCGCTCCGCGGCCTGGAGCGGCTCTACCTGCGCCAGGAGAACGCGCCGGCGCTGCTCCAGGTGCTGGAGGCGCAGCTCGAGTACGCGCCCACCGAGCGCGAGCGGATCAAGCTCCTGTCGCGCATCGGCTCGATGCAGGAGGAGCAGTTCGTCAAGCCCGACCTGGCGATCGAGCGCTTCGAGCAGGTGCTCGAGATCGACCCCTCGGACGGCAACGCGCTGCGCTCGCTGGAGCGGCTCTACCGCAACACGGCGCGGTGGAACGAGCTCATCCACACCTTCGAGCGTCACCTCTCGGCGACGCACGAGCGCCGCGAGCGGGTGCCGCTGTTCGAGCAGATGGGTCGGGTGTACCTCGACGAGCTGCGCGACCACGACCACGCGGAGGACGCCTTCCGCAACGTGCTGGAGATCGACCCCCAGCACCTCGGGGCGCTCGAGGCCCTCGGCCGCGCCTATGAGGCGAAGAACGACTGGGACAACGCGGTCGTCACGATGGAGCAGCTCTCCGACCTGCTCGGTCATGACCGCCCGCGCCAGGTCGACCTGCGCTACCGCATCGCGAAGATCGTCGAGACGCGGCTGCAGGACGAGTACCGGGCGATGGAGATGTTCCGCTCGGCGCTCGACGCGGACCCCAACCACGCGAAGTCGCTGGAGGCCCTCCGGACCATCTCGGCGCGGCGCGAGGAGTGGTACGACGCCGCGCGCTACCTCGAGCGCGAGCAGCAGGTGACCGAGCAGCCCTCGGCGAAGGCCCGGCTGCTGGCCGAGCTCGGGCGCATCAACGCGCAGCACCTCGACGACGCCGACCGCGCGGTGGGCTGGTACGAGGAGGCGATCCGTCACGACCCCGACCTGGAGGAGGCGGCGTGGCCTCTCGCGATGCACTACGTCACGCACGAGCGCTGGGCTGAGGCCGAGCCGCTCGCCGAGATGCTGGTGCGCCGCGCGGGCCGCCGCGACCCGCTGGAGCAGCTCCAGATCCAGGTGACGATGGGCCGCATCGCGCAGGCCCTGGGCAAGCTCGATCGGGCGATCAAGGCCTTCGGCGCGGCGCACAACCTCGACCGCGCCAACGTCGAGGCGATCCGGCTGCTGGCCAACGCCTACTACGACAAGAAGGACTGGGAGAACGCCTTCAAGCACTACCAGCTGCTTCTCGTGCACCACAAGGACGACCTCGACGCCGAGGGTCGCGCCGACCTCTACCACCGCCTCGGCGTGGTGAAGCGCGAGCAGAACGATCGTCGCCGCGCGGCCAACTTCCTCGAGAAGGCACTGGAGGAGGTGCCCGGCTATCGCCCCGCCGTCGAGGCGATGATCGAGACGTACCAGGGCGCGGGCGAGTGGGAGCAGGTGATCGCCTACAAGAACATGCTCCTGGAGAACGAGTTCGACGACGCGAAGCGGCTGCCGATGATCATCGAGATCGGCGACCTCTGGCAGGAGAAGGCGAAGAACCCGCACAAGGCGATCCAGAGCTACGTCGCCGCGCTGGAGATCCGCTCCGGCGACCGGCCGATGCTCCACAAGGTGATGGCGCTCTACCAGGAGACCGGGCAGTGGTCGAAGCTGGTGGAGGTGGTCACGCAGCTCATGGAGCAGGAGCAGAAGGCCGAGGTGAAGGCGCGCTACGCGTACACCATCGCGTCGATCTACAACGACCGGCTCAAGGACCCCGACCAGGCGCTCACGTTCTACAACCTGTCGCTCGACGCCAACCCCACGGAGCTCAAGCCCTTCGCGAAGGTCAACGAGATCCTCACGGGGCGGCGCGACTTCAAGAACCTCGAGCGCAACTTCCGCAAGATGCTCCACCGCGTCGCGGGTAAGAACGAGAAGGACCTGGAGTTCAACCTCCTGCACAACCTCGGCGTGATCTACCGCGACCGGCTCGCGCAGCCCGACGCGGCGATCAAAGCCTTCGCCATGGCCTCGGAGCGCAAGCCCGAGGAGATGACGGAGCACAAGATCCTCGCGGAGCTCTACGCGCGTGAGGGCAAGACCGACGAGGCCGTCAGCCACTGGCGCACCATCGTGCAGAACGAGGTGACCAACGCCGAGGCCCTCAACTCGATCTACGACCTCTACTACTCCAGCCGTCAGTACGACAAGGCGTGGTGCGTGGCGGCGACGGCGACCTTCCTGCTCGGCGGGGCGGCGCGCGAGGAGGCGCGGGCCTTCTTCGAGCAGTACAAGCCGCGGCGTCCGCTCGCGCCGACCGGTCGCCTCACCGAGGAGCACTGGATCAAGCTGCTCTTCCACCCGGACGAGGATCCGGTGACGGGCAAGATCTTCGCGTCGGTGCTCGGGCCGCTGCGCAAGGCCAAGACCCGCCCGGTGAACCAGTTCGGCTTCACGCAGAAGGAGCAGCAGGACCCGGCGACCTCGTCGGTGGCGCTGGTGAAGTCGCTCGCGGCTTCGGCCAACGCGCTCTCGCTCCCGACGCCGTGGATCTTCATCCGCCCGACGCAGCCCGGCGGCCTCGGCTTCGTGCCCTCCGAGCCCATCGCGTCGTTCGCCGGCAGCGGCCTGCTCTCGGGTCTCACGCCGCAGGAGCTCGCCTTCGTCGCGGCGAAGCACATGGCCTACTACCGCAACGAGCACTACGCCCGCGTGCTGTTCCCCACCACGCAGGAGCTCACCAGCATCATGCTGGCGTGCATCAAGCTGGTGAAGTCCGACCAAGAGCTCCCTGCTGAGGCCCAGCAGACCGCGCAGCAGCTCGCGCCCCTCGTCGCGCAGGACCCGATCGCGAACGAGGGTCTGCGCAAGGTGGTGCGATACTTCCTCGATCAGGGCGGCGCTTCGAACATCAAGCGCTGGTACCAGACGGTCGAGCTCACGGCCGCGCGGGCGGGCTTCCTGCTCTGCGGTGACCTCGACATCGCCAAGAAGATGCTCGCGATGGAGCCGGGTCTCCCCGGCGACGTCTCCCCCGGCGAGAAGCTCAAGGACGTGATCCTCTTCTCGATCTCCGACAACTACTTCACCCTCCGCGAAGCCCTCGGCATCAACTTCCAGTCGGCCGCGGCATACTGACCGCTCGCTGAAACGTCCGGGTGTAATTTCTCCACATCTTGCGCTCTCGCGATGGTCGGCGCGACACTCCCCACAGGAATGTCGCGCCGCACCACCGATCGCGTGTTCGAATCTGGAGAGACGATCCTCGGCAAGTACAAGGTGCTGCGGGTCGCGGGCGTCGGCGGGATGGGCGCGGTGCTGGAGGCGGAGAATCTCCGCACGAGCCGCAAGGTCGCGATCAAGGTGTTGAGCGCGGTGGACGAGGCGAAGGCGTCCACGGCGACGCGCCGCTTCGTCAACGAGGCGCGCGCCGCGGCGAAGATCACGCACCCCAACAGCGTCGACGTGCTCGACCTCGACCAGGACGAGGAGGGCGCGCTCTACATCGTGCAGGAGTTTCTCGAAGGCGAGAGCCTCTTCGAACGCGTGTCGCGGGAGCGGCGCATCCCCTGGCGCGAGTCGCTCGAGCTGATGCTCCCGGTGATGAGCGCGCTGGCCGAGGCGCACCGCAAGGGGATCGTGCACCGCGACGTGAAGCCCGAGAACGTCTTCCTCACCGAGGCCGCGCCGGGCGTGGTGGTGCCGAAGATCATCGATTTCGGGATCGCGCGCCTCGCGGAGTCCGACCTCCGGCTCACCCGCAACGACCGCGTGATGGGGACGCCCTACTACATGTCCCCCGAGCAGGCCTCGGGCGAGCGCGAACTCAGCGGTCAGACCGACGTCTGGGCCGTGGGCGTCGTGCTCTACGAGATGATCACCGGCACGCTCCCCTTCGACGGGCAGAACCTCGAAGTCGTGATGCGCAACATCGTGGGCGGCTTGTTCACTCCAATGCGGCTCCGCGATCCGGAACTCCCCGCGGAGCTCACTGCCGTCATCGAGCGCGCGCTCAAGCGCGACCGCGCCGTGCGCTACGCCACCATGCAGGAGTTCCTCGACGCGGCGATCCCCTGCCTCGGTGAGACGCCGGTCGGCGTGGGACGTCTGCACCGCTCCGCGCAGGCGCCGGTGCCACCCATCGCCCCCATCGTCCCCGACGAAGGACCGAGCTCCCTCGTGCCCCACACCACGATCTCCGCGGAGCGCGCGCGCCCGGGGCTGCGGGTGACACCGATGGGGGCGCTCGCGCTGATCTCCGTGCTCACGCTGGGCTTCGCGTCGGGCGCGCTGGTGTCATTCCGCATGCGTCCGGCCCCGCCCGTCGCGGTGGTCGCTCCGCCGCCGCGGGTCGTGGCGTCGCCCCCGCGCGAATGTGTCCCCGCGCCCGTTCCGACGCCTCCTGCGCCCGTGGTGGCGGCCCCGATCGCCACGGCCCCCGACGCCTCGGTGGTCGCGCCCGAGACGCCGCGACGACGCGTTCGCGTGCGCACCCGTGTCGGGCAGCGCCCCCGGCGTTGACGCGTCCACCCCTCGCGGGGGATGTTCGGCGCCCATCGTGCGATCTCCCCAGCCCGCGCCCTGTCGCTCTCCGCTCTGTGCCGCGGTTCTGGCGCTCGGGGTGATGCTCGCCCCAGCGGCGGTGGCGCAGCCGCTTGGACGCGCGGTCGACATCGGCGAGGTGCCGTGGCCCGACCCGATCATCGGTCAAGACGTACCCGTCGATGGGGAGCGCCCGAGCAGCGTCGGCGTGATCCGTTCGCCCCGCGCACCCGTGTCGGTGCACGTGGCCAACGCGGGGGACAGCGCCGTCGCGCAGGAGGTGCTGCGCCTCGCGGAGCGTGCCCTCGACGCGTTGGAGTTCGGGCATGGGCTCCCGCCGTGTCGCCCCGATGGCGCGCGCGGCGGTGACGCGACGCTCGACCTCTACCTCACGCCCGAAGGCCCCGCGATGGACGCCGTGGTCGATCGCCTGGAGACCGACCCCTGGGACCGCGCGACGGTGTTCGTTCGCATCCGAACGACCGACGACCGCGCGGCGCTCCGACGACGCGTCACCGAAGGCGTCGCCCGCGCCGTGGTGCTGGGCGCGAAGGCCGACCACCCCACCGCCTTCGTCGCCGCCGCCGGGGCCTCGCTCGCGCGGATGGTGACCAACGACAGCGCCGACCCGGAGGCGGTGCGCGCGTTCCAGAGCCGCCCTTCGCGCGCGATCTTCGGGGCGCAGAGCGAAGCGTCGGGCCGTGGGGCGGGGATGTTTCTCGACTACGTCAGCGCGCGCTGGGACGACGAGCAGCACAAGCTCGTGCGCTCACTGCTGGTGGCGCCCGTGGTGCACACGCCGCTCGGCTGGCACCGCCTGTGGGACGAGCCCGACCTCTTCGACATCGCGCGGCGGATGTTTCGCGACGAGCCCGGGCGCCTGGAGGCCGCGCTGATGGACTTCTCGGTCGGCCGCGCGCTCGCCGGCACCCGCGCCGACGGCGACCGACTCACGGGCGGCGACGACCCCACCTACGCGCTCCGACCGTCGCGCATCGTGCATCACGCCGACCTGCCGCGGTGGGTTCCCGCGGAGGAGGCGTTGGAGCCGACGGGGTGCGCGGTGGTCGAGCTCAACCTCGACGACGTGCCGTTGCGCGGGACGGTGGCGGGGTGGTTCCACGGCTCGCCCTGGCAGCGCTGGATGGTGCGGGTGGTGCGCATCGCCGGAGACGGCCGGGCCGTGCGCGACCTCGGCTCGGACGTCATCGCGGACGGCGAGTGGTCGGTGCAGCTCGACCTGCTCGACGGCTACACGCGGGTGCTGTTCGTGGTGCTCAACCTCGGCGACATGACCTACGAGGTCGATCAGCCGCAGTCGGCCAACGGCTTCTTCGCGATCAACCTCGCGCAGGGCGGGCGCTGAGGGACGCTACGGCTGGTGCTTCGCGAGCTCACGGAGCACGCGGGCGAGGTCGTCTTCCTGCGGGACACTGGCGCGCTCCAGGGTGTCGGCGAGCCCCACGCCGGGCACCATCGCGCCCGCGAGGACCTTCGGCGGCGCCCACAGCTCGTAGAACAGCTCGTCGACGGCGCGGCGCAGCAGGTGCTCACCGAAGTTGGTCACCTCCAGCTCCTCGTTGAGAAACACCACGCGGTGCGTGCGACGGACGCTCGCGGTGATGGCCTCCCAGTCGTAGGGGCAGAGCGAGCGCAGGTCGATCACCTCGGCCTCGACGCCCTCCACCGCGAGCTCGTTGGCCACCTTGCGGGCGACGTGCACGTGACGCCCCCAGGTGACCACGGTGACATCGCGGCCCGATCGCACGGTGCGCGCCTGCCCGAACGGGATGGCGGCGTCGGGCGTCTCGGGCCAGCGGGCCTGCCACTCGGTCTGGTCGCCCGTCACGGGCTTGTTGATGAGCTCGTCGAGGGTCTTCTGGTCGGGCGCGCCCGGCACGTCCTCGCCCTCCTCGCCCCGGTACCGCATCAGCGCCTTCGGGAGCAGGAACATCACCGGGTTGGGCTCGCGCAGCGCCGTCAGCATCAGCCCGTAGGCGTCGCGCGGACACGACGGGAGCACGATCTTCCAGCCGGGGATGTGCGTCGCCGTCGCCTCGAACGAGTGCGAGTGGTAGAGGCTCCCGCGGATGCCTGCGCCCACGGGGGTCATCAGCACCATGGGGCAGTTCCAGTCGCCGTTGGACGACCAGCACATCCCGCCGGCGAGCTTCAGCAGGTCGATGGTGTTGTACGCGTAGTCGCTGAACTGCACCTCGCACACGGGCCGCTGCCCGGCGAGGGCGAGCCCGATCGCGGCGCCGATGATCCCGCGCTCGTCGAGGGGGCTGTTCCACGCGGTGCGCAGGCCCTGGGTGCAGGTGAAGACGCCGCCGAGGGGCGGGCCCACGTCCTCGCCGAAGATGTCCGTCACGCCGAGGCGCTCTTCGCCCACGTGGAGCGCGAGCCTCACCGCCTGTGCCATCGTCGCCATGTCAGCGCCCTCCTCCCACCAGGTTCTTCGTCGCGAACAGGTGGTCGAACACCGTCGACCCGTCGGGCTGGGGCTCGGCGATCACCCGCTTCGCCTGCTCCTGGTACTCCGCCGTCACCCGCGCGCGCAGCTCGTCCATCTGCGCCCGCGTGAGCAGCCCCCGCGCCTCCAGCTTCGCTTCGAAGTGCGCGAGGCAGTCGTCCTCGCTCTTCACGAAGGCCGCCCCGGTCGCCGACGAGTGCCCGCGGAGGCGCGACACGTTGGCCTCCAGGAGGTAGGGCTTGCGCTCGGTGCGCACGTAGTCCATCGCCCGCGCGATCGCCCGCCACGCCGTCTCCACGTCGTTGCCGTCGACCACCTCGGCGGGCATCCCGAAGCCGCGCGCGCGGTCGGCGATGGTGGCCGTCCCCGGGTGCTGCGTCTCGTACGCCGTCGAGATGCCCCAGCGGTTGTTGGTCACGATCATCAGCGCCGGGAGCTCGGCGCCCTTGCGCGTCGACCAGGTGAGGCAGGCGTAGAAGTCGGCCTCGGCCGTCCCCGCGTCGCCGCCCTGCACGATCGTGATCCCGCGGCCCCCGTGGCGCTTCTGCGCGAGGGCCGTCCCCGGCGCCATCGAGAACTGAACCTCGATGGGGGACGAGACGGGCGCGACGTTCCACTTGCGGATGGAGTAGTGGCCGACGAAGTTGCGGCCGCCGGAGTAGGGGTCGGCGGCGGTGTTCTTCATCTGCCGCATCGCGTCGATGGGCTCCGCGCCCATGGCGAGCATCGTGGCGCTCGAGCGGTAGTGCAGGTGCAGGTAGTCGTGGGCGACCCCCGACCCTTTGTCCACCAGCAGCCCGAGGGGCACGTTGAAGGCCTCCTCGCCGGGGCCGCCGATCCAGAAGTAGCCGTCGCCCTGGCGCCACATCGTGATGAGGCGCTCCTCCAGCACGCGGGCCTTCACCATGAGCTCGTGGACGCGCACGAGCGTGTCCGCGGGGAGTGTCTCGTCGGTCGTCATCGCGGCCGCGGCGTATATCACGACTGTCTCACTCCGCGACGGCAGAATGACCACCCGCCGCTCCGTCGATGGCCTTGCGCGGCGGCCGATCGGGGGCTCTTATGACGCCATGCAGCACCTGCTCCGCGCCGCGCTCCTCGCGGCCCTCCTCGGCGCGCTCGGATGTCAGCGCGAGCCCACGTGGACCCCCGTCTCGGGCTACCCCGCCGCCAACGGCTACGGCGCCACCAACTGGCCCTTCGAAGAGCGCGAGACCGGCGTCATCGCGCGCGACGTCGTCACGGCCTCCACCAGCGACGCGATCGCCGACGTGTTCGGCTTTCTGCTCTATGGGGTGATGTTCTCGGCCGCGGCCTTCTGGGTGTGGTCGCACCGCCGCCGCGCGCTGATGGAGCTCGGGTCTGACCCGCGCGCGCCCCTCGTCGACGGCCCCGCGGTGGTCGTCGGCACGGTGGAGCCCCCGCCCGGCTGGAACGGCCCCGTCGTACGCATCGACATCCATCAGGTGGGCAACGAGTGGCAGCACAAGGGCGCGTGGCACCACGCCTGGAAGGAGCAGCGTCGGGACGTCAACGTGCGCCCCTTCACCATCGTCCGCGACGACGGCGTGCACGTGCAGGTGGAGCCCGACGCGCGCGTCGCCGTCCACGACTCCCACAACGACATCCAGCGCCACAACCACACCCAGCGCACGCGCATCTGCGACATCAAGCCCGGCGAGCGCGTGCACGTCTCAGGCTTCGTCGTGGGGGCCCAGAGCGCGCAGGGGCACGGCGGCGCGTACCGTCAGGGCTACGGCGCTCCCACGGTGCGCGCCCCCGCGGTGGGCCGCATGATCATCTCCGCGGAGGCGCCGGGCGCCACGTCGCTCGCGCGGATGCGCTTCCACCGCAACTGGGCCATCGCCCTCGCTGCGGTCTTCACCTTCCTCTGCGCGGTGGTGATGCCGGAGTACCTCGTGCTCTCGGCCACAGGGCAGACCGAGTGGGCCACCCCCACCGCCACCGACTACTGGCGCACCTGGCACAAGCCCAAGAACAGCTCGGGCTACTGGGTGTACCACCACGCCATCCAGGGGACGGTGACGCGCGACGGTGAGACGCTCTCCGTCAGCGACGAGACCGGCGACGGGCCGAGCCGCTGCGTCGAGTCACGGCAGTGCCTGCAGGTGCCCTTCGTCGTGTCGTCGATCGCGCCGTCGTACCACCAGTTTGGGCTCGACCCGCACCTCACCACCGGGCGGGTCGTGCTGCTCGTGCTCTTCGGCCTCGTGCTGCTCATCGCCTACCCCGCGTCCGTCGTGTCGTCGCGCCCCTGGTACCTGCACACCAAGGTCAATGACACCGGCAGCGGCCCCCTCGCTGCCTCGCAGCCGTAGCCCATCGGATGATGTCCGCGCGCATCATCGGATGCGCACGCGCATCATTCGGTGCCGCAGTGTCCCGCGGAGGATGTCGCGATGCATCCGATGATGTCTCTTTGCATCCTTCTCTGATCGCGCGGTATCTCGGCTGAAATTCCGAATTCGTGTCGGCTGAGACTGGTGCGGTTGCGTTCTCGGACGCAGACTCTCCAGGTCCCATGGATGAGATGTCGACATGGCGCGACTGGATGGGGGCGTTGTGGTACGGCGGGGCCTCCCGCACGGACTACGCGCCCCGGCTCGTCGGCGAGACGGAAGACAACGTGCTCCTCAGCGCGGTGTCGCCCGAGGTGACCTCGCTCGCGCAGCTCTCGTTGCTGGCGAACTCCGTGGGGAGCGTGCGGATCGACGAGCGGCCGGTGGCGACGGGCTTCCTCCTCGCGGATGGGCGCTTCGTGACGTGCCACCATGTGCTCCCGACGCGGGCGGTGGCGGCGCGGGCGAGCGTGCTCTTCGAGCGCTACGAGCAGGGGCAGACGGCGGCGATGGTGCGCTGCGCGGTCGACCCGGCGACGCTGCGAACGCGCGCCGCGGAGGACGTGTCGACGGTGCGGCTCTGCGCACAAGATGGGACGCCCGCGGGCCTCGTCGCGGCGAGCGACGACGTCGGCGCGGGGGATGAGGTCGCGATGATCCACCGGCCGTGCGGGGGGAAGGCGCTCGTCTCCTCGCGGTGGAAGCGCGTGAGCGTGGTGCTCCGCGCGCGCGCTGAGGTGCGCTACGACCTCGATACGGCGCAAGGTTCGTCCGGGGCGCCGGTGTTTGACCGGGCGTGGCGCGTGGTCGCCGTGCACTGCGACGCCGGCCCGATCCGCGACGATGGCAGAGCCCAATACAACCAGGGGACGTTGATCCGGGTCGTGCCGGGCACGTCGCTGCAGACAGGAGAGAGACGATGAGTCACAAGAAGAAGCTGAAGGCGGCGGCGATGATCCCGAGCGCGCTGTTCGCGCCCCGTCCCGCGGGCGAGCAGGTGTACCCGGACGACCTCCCGGTCTTTCAGAACTCGCTGCCCTGCGGCCGCGTCTTCGTGGCGGCCGGCAAGGAGTTCTGGGTCACCTACACGCAGGACGACGCCAACGGCACGTACGCCAAGTACCAGACCCTCGCCAACGGCAACCAGCTCACCTTCATGAGCGGCAACACCCCCGAGCTCGCCTACGCGCACCAGGTGGTCTACAACCGCGCGAGCGACCCCACCTCCTTCGCGGCGTACCGCGCGAAGCTCCCGCCGCATGCCTGCGTCGACTGGACGGTCACCACGAAGACGGGGCTCCCCACGGGCGCCCCCGGCAACGTCTACAAGATCCTCCAGGGGACGGGCACGGGCAACGTCTGGGTGGGCTACGCGGTGTTCGACACGCTCGAGCACCACTGGGTGCTCTTCACCCAGAACGGCGGCGGCGGCGAGAAGAAGTTCACGTACATCGGCCAGAGCACCCTGGCGAGCTACGGCAACCTCCAGTTTACCGCGACGACGCTGCCGAGCAGCCTCTCGGTGACCTACGAGCACCTCGAGTGTCTCGGCACCAACGTGCCCTGATCGCACTCAGTCTGACGGCTCGTCCGAGCCGTTGAGCGCCTTCTTCAGCCCGCACTTCTCCATCTTCTGCGCGAACGTCACCCGGTGGAGCCCCGCCTGCTCGGCGGCCTTGCCCAGCTTGTACCCGGTGCGCTCGTAGTGGTGCCGCAGGAAGATCCGCTCGAAGCGCATCATCAGCTCTTCGCTCGCGTCCTTGTGGGTGCGGTCGAGGAGGTCGTCGATGTCCACCACACCGTTCGACATCGCCGGGCGGCTGCGGCGCAAGGGCGGGCGCTCGCCGGTGGCCAGCTTGAACGCGAGGTAGTGGTAGAGCTCGCGGATGTTGCCCGGCCACTCGCGCCGCATCAGCTCGCGCTCGTCCTCCGCGCTCAGCGCATAGTCATCGGGAACGTCGACGTTGCCCTCCGCGCGGATGCGCGCGATGAGGTGGCGGGCGAGCGCGGGGATCTCGTCGCGGCGCTCGCGGAGAGGAGGCATCTCGACGGTGCACACCGCGAGGCGCTCGTAGAGGTCGAGGCGGAAGCGGTTGGCGTTCACCATCGTCGCGAGGTCCTGGCAGGTCGCCGCGATCACGCGGACGTTGACCGCCCGCTCCTCGTTGGAGCCCATGCGACGCACCCGCTTGCGGTCGAGGACGCGCAGGAGCCGGGGCTGATGTTCGAGCGCGAGGTCGCCGATCTCGTCGAGGAAGACGGTGCCCCCGTTGGCCTCTTCGAACATCCCCTTGCGATCGACCGCGTCGGTGTACGCGCCCTTCACGTGCCCGAAGAGCTCGCTCGCCATGAGGTTGGAGCTCATCGCGCCGAAGTCGATCTCCATGAACTCCTTCGAAGCGCGGCGGCTCCGGAGATGCATCGCATGGGCGAGGACGCTCTTGCCCGTCCCGCTCTCGCCCGTGATGAGCACCGGGAGGTCGCAGGCCGCCAGGCGCTCGATGCGCGCAAACAGCCGCTGCATGGTGGGCGAGGTGCCGAGCAACGAGCCGAAGGAGGTTGCGAGCGTTGAAGGCACCGTGCGCTCGCGGGCCTCCACCACCACCCGCACGTCGGTCTCGCCCACGCGCAGATCGATGGACTGAGAGACTTCGAACGTCTGCCCGCACAGCCTCGCGCCGCCGAGCCAGGTGCCGTTGCGGCTGCTCTCGCGCACAGACACATACGACGGGCAGGCCTCGAGGGTCAGATGCACCTGGCTCACCATCGGATCGGTGAGCCAGAGCCACGGACCCGCCGACGGCGCGGGCTCGGCGTCGGGGGCCTGGCGGCCGATGAAGAGGCGCCCGTCGGCATCGGCTTCGCGCTTCACGCCCCGCTGGGGGCCGGAGAGGACCTCCGCGTGAAATCGCTTCACTTGAAACGATGAGGGGCCGATGGGGTGCGTCGTCGACATGGGGCCATCCTATCGCAAATTCCAGCGTTCCTGTGTGGTAGAGTCGCCGCCGTGCAGCGCTCCCGGGTCGTGGCCGACCGGTATGAACTTGTCGCGCGCATCGGCCACGGCGGGTCTTCGACCGTGTGGCAGGCGCGTGATCGCGTCGACGACACCCCCGTCGCGCTCAAGTGGATCCGCCGCGGAGACCCGGCGATCGAGCGGCAGGCGCGCGCTGAAATCGCCACGCTCCGGATGCTCCAGGTGCCGGGGGTGGTCGCGCTACGAGACGAGGGGGTGGCTCGCGGGCGCACCTTCGTCGTGATGGAGCGCGTCGAGGGGATGCCCTTTCCCGGGGCTCCCATTCCCTGTGGCTGGTCGGCCCTCCATGGGCCGCTGATTTCGTTGCTGGAGGTGCTCGAACGGGTCCATGCGCTCGGCGTGGTGCACCGCGACCTGAAGCCGAGCAACGTGCTTGTGCACGAAGGGCGCGCCGTGCTGGTCGACTTCGGCATCGCGCGCCTCGACGCGGCGTGGCGGGCCGTCGCGCGGGAGGGGGACGTGACCTACGGGACCCTCGCCTACCTCGCGCCGGAGGTGTGGGACGGTGACGACGACCCACGCAGCGACCTCTACGCGGTGGGCGTGATGGCCTACCGCGCGCTCACCGGCAGATTTCCCTTCGTGGTACGAGGGGATGTGGCGTCGGTGCTCGCGCGACGCGCGGAGGGGATGCGGGTGCGTTGGGGGGCTGTCGACGCGCCCGCGGCAGTGCGCGTCGTGCTCGAACAGATGCTGGCCCCGAAGCCCGACGCGCGACCGAACTCCGCAACCGAGGTGCTCGCGCGGCTGCGGGCGACCACGACGTCCGCTCCGGTGTCCGCCGTCCCCTGGCTCAGGGAGCGAGCGTCCTGGTCGGAAGAAGCGCTGCGCCGCATCTTCGCGGGACCCGATCGCCTCCTGCACGTTCAAGAAGACGCTGCGCGGCTCCTTCACGTCCGCACGGGTGGGGTGACGGAACGGGTGGCGGAGGAGCTCGATCGCTGGGTGCGCGACGGCGTCGCTCGCGTCGCCGGTGGGAGCTATCGGGTCGAGCGAGCGGTGCTCGATCGCTACGCGGAACCCCTGGGCCGTGGTGACTACGTGGGGCCGGCCCATGACGCTCCGATGCGCCTCTCGGGGGATGGCGCGGAGCTGTTCGAATGGCTGGCGCTGGCGGTGGCGCCACTTCGTCAGGTGACGCTGCGAAAGGTGCTGGGCTGGTCGACGAGTCGGCTCCGACGCGCGGTGCGAATGCTGCTGGAGGCGGGCCGCATCGCACGCAACGGTGACGGCATCACGGTCGCGCTCGGCGCGCAGACCGTCTCGCGCTGGCCGCCGGGACGCAAGCGGGACGCTCACACCCAGCTCGCGGGGGTGCTGGCGCCCGGTGACCCGGCGCGTCTGCACCACGTCTTGATGGGGCAGACCAGCGCCGCGCAGCTCGTCGCCGAGGTGTGCTCGTCGGCCGAGCGCCTCGCCGCACAAGGACAGCTCTGCGAGGCCGAGCGCCTCTTGCATGAGGGGGTGCGCGCCCTGCGAGCCAGTGCTGCGGCCAGCGGAGACGTCCTGCTTCCGCTGCTCGGACTGTGGGCGAGGGTGGCATTGGAGCAGTGGTCCCCGCAGGCGCTCGATCGGCTTCGGTGTGAGGTCTCAGCGACCGAGCGTGTGCTCGACCCCAGGTTCGGAATTGTCCGGTTGCTTCACGCTGCCTACGCGACGTTGCACTGGACGCCCCAGGCCGAGTCTCTGATCGTACGGGTGCCTCGCTGTGATGACGCGAACCTGGAGCTGCTGCGGCAGGAGGTGCGGGTCAACGCCGCGCGTCGGGTGTCGACGACCGCGCTCCAGAGCGTCCTCGCCTCCGTGCGGGAGATCGCACGTGGCGACGCCAACCTGCGACGGCGCCTCGCCGCCTGGGAGGCTCGTCTGGCATTCGCGGAGGCTCGCTACGAAGACGCCGCGCGGGGCTACGCCCGAAGCGCACGTGGCGAACCCTGGGTGAGTCGGCGACACCGAGAGATGCTCAACGCGGCCTCGGCGTGGATCGAGATCGCTCATTTCGATCGCGCCCGGACGCTGATCGACCGCGTGAAGAACGAGGCTGCACGCCTGCGTCTCCCCGTGACGGAGGGCCGCGCGGTGTGGCTCCGTCGCACGCTCGACTGGCGCCTCGGAGTCGATGAGGAGCCCGACCCCGCGTGGGTGGATGCTGCCGTGGAGGTCGACCCTGTGGTCGCACGGCTGATGGCCTATCACGAGTCCATTCTCGCGTGGCACGCGCGGGACACCGAGGGCTTCCGACGACTTTGGGCGCGCGCCACCACGATTGAGGGGGCTTCCTCGGAGCCGCGTACATGGTCCATCATGGAAGCGATGGCCGTCGACCTCGGCCTCCGCTCGCTCCACCCCGACGCCCGCGAGGCCCTCATCGCCCGCGTGGCTTCCCAGGTACCCGCCATCGCGCTCCAGGTCGCGGCCCTCACCTGGGGCGGTGGCCCCACCGACGCGCAGGAAATCGCTCGCGCGCTCCACTTCGCCGACTCCATCCCCCGCGCGCACTGGTCGCGGCGCGTCGATGTGCTCTCGGTCGACGCGTGCCTCGCGCGCCTCGGCGCCGTCGCGCCCTGAACACCCCTCAGTGCAGTGTCGGCGGCTCGTCCTGGGGCCGCGGAACGAGCCTCAAGGGCGGGCGCCCGAGCAGCGTCCAGCGGGCGGTGCGGGCCACGCGCTCCTCGCGCTCCCAGCGGTCGACCACCTGACGGTTGCGACGGCGTCGCCGCACCAGCGCCACGCCCACCAGCAGCACCCCGAGCAGCGAGAACACCCCCGTCCCCGCCCACAGCGGCGCGAAGGCCATCCGGTCGCCGACATCGTGGCGCCAGTCCTCCTCGATGCGCAGGAGGTCGCTCCCCCACGTCTCGCGCACGGCCTCGTCGAGCGTCGACCCGTCGCGCACGTGACCCAGCATCACCGCGAAGCGCGCCGCGCCCTCCTTGCGCAACAGGTAGCCCGTGAAATCCGCCGACTGCGCGTAGGCCACCGACACCTCCGTCGGCCCCTCCGCGAAGCCCTCGTCGAGGTGGGCGAGCGGGAGCAGCCGCCCCGACCAGCTCGCCGTCGCGAGCTCTTGAAAGCGCTCGAAGGTGTTCTCGTCGGACTGATGGACGGCGATCCCTTCGGCGAGCCAGCGGGGCAGCGGGCGGTGCCCCGACGCCTCCGCGAACAGCAGGTGCGACAGCTCGTGACGAAGCACCTGCGCCATGTTCGACGCTTCGAAGGTCTGCGGCGCCGTCGCGGAGACGAGCACCAGGCGAACCATCGGGTACGCCACCCCCACCGCGTAGGCGGGCGGCGGGAGCTCTTGCGGCGCGAGGCGGCGCATCATCGCCGCGTCGGCCACGAGGCGGACGCTCATCGGCGGCAGCTCCGTCACGCCGAGCTGCGTCGCCACCGCGCGGGCGTCGCGCTCGGCCCGCGCCAGCGCCGTCTCCACCACCGGACGCATCGCCCGCGGAAACGAGATCGACAGCGGCCCGCGCCGCTCGGTGACGTGATCGCTCGGCAGCGCAGGGACGGTGACGCCCCCCGCGGGCATCGGCCCCACCAGGTCGCGCTGCGCCCACGCCCCCATCGGCGCCGTGAGCAGCGCGACGAAGAGGGCGACGAGGGCGACGGCGCGACGGAGGATGTTCATGGCGTTCCGGGATGGGAGACGATCACGCGGGTGGAGGTGGAGGTGTTGCCGTCCGCGAGGAAGTACACGCCGACCACCGCGAGCGCGATGCCGCCCACCAGCACCCAGGGCCACGCGCGGCTCCAGGCGCTCTGCTGGGTCGACGGCGTGGGCGCGACGCGGCGGTCGACCGTTGTGGCGCGCGCGCCCGCATCGCTCGCCCCGGCGTCGGGCACGGCGGCGTCGGTGGTCGTGCTCGCGTCGCTCACCCCTGCGTCACCCGTCCCAGCGTCCGTGACGGGCGGCGCGTTGCGCGCTTCGAGCGCGGGCAGCACCACCGTGGTCACGACGTTGGCGTCGATGGCGCTGAGCTCACGCGCGGGCATCCACGTGTGCCGAACGGGGTCGTAGCTGCGGGCGGCCGCTCCGGCGGGGCGGGCCATGAGCTCGACCACCAGGCCGCAGCCGAGGCGGAGCGAGAGGGCGTCGAGGGCGGTGGCGTCGGCGTCGGTGCCGCGCAGCGAGCGGCGGGTGGCGGCGAGGTCGGCGAAGTCCGCGGGGGCCGTGTCGCCGCGGAGGGCGGCGCGCGCGTCGGCGTCGGCCACGCCGCGGAGGGAGGGGTTGTGCGCCACCGCGTCGCTGACGGTCTCGGCGCCCGCGCGCATCGACTCGTCAGGGTCGCCCGCGACGGCGACGCACACCTTCACGGGCGGCGGATCGGCGGCCACCGAAGCAGAGGCCGCGAGCGCCGCGAAGGTGACGGCGAAGAGGGGAGAGGCGCGGAGGGTCATTCGTCGTTCTCGTCAATCTCAGTCGGCTCGGGCGCGCTGGCAACGGGGAGGCCGTCGGAATACGCAGGACCCGCGCGAAGTACGTCGTCGGCGACGAGCCACTCGGGCTTCTGAAACACCTCGTCGAGGTACAACCCCTGAGGCGGCGCGGTCATCCCGGCGTGGGTTCGATCGCCGTCGGCGAGGCGCGCGCGGACAGTTCCCACCGGGAGGCGGCCGCGGCCGACGTCGACGAGCGTCCCCACGAGGATGCGGACCATGTTCTTGAGGAAGGCCGTCCCCATGACCTCGATGGCGATGAGGTCGGGGTTGGCGGCCCACCCCTGCTTGATGTCGACCGCGAAGAGGTGGCGCGTGGTGGTGATGCGCTCGCAGTCGGCCGCGCGGAAGGCCTTGAAGTCGTGGGTGCCCGGCAGCGCCTCGGCCTCGCGGCGCATGCGGTCGACGTCGAGGTCGCCCCAGATGTGCCACGCGCGGTCGCGGAGCAGCGGATCGCGCATGGGCGCCGCGAGCACGAGGTAGCGGTAGCGCTTGCCCGCGGAGGCGCGCCGCGGGTCGTAGTCGTCGCGCACCGTGCGACAGTCGGTGACCGCGACCTGCGGCGGGAGGCGCGACGAGAGCCCGAGGCGCCAGCCCTTGTCGGGGATCGTCACGCTGGTGCGAAACGACGCCACCTGCGCGAGCCCGTGGACGCCCGCGTCGGTGCGCCCCGCGCCGCGGATGATGACCCGCTCGCACGCGATGGCGCTCACGGCGTCTTCCAGGTGCTCCTGCACGGTGGGGACGCCGCGCTGGCGCTGCCAGCCCGACAGGGACGTCCCGTCATAACGAACGATCAAACGGTGGGTAGGCATCGCGAGGGCGGAGCACATACCACGCAGGGGGCGCGCCTCGGGAGGGGGGAGCCGCGCGACCGTCTTGTCGAAGAATCGCGGAGCTCCTCCGGCTGCGCGTAGATTCAGCCCGAGCCCAGTGCACCGAACGGCCCTCGCACTCCTCCTCGCCACCGCCTGCGCCCGCCCCCCGGACGCCGCGCCCGTGGCTCGGCCCGACGTGGTGCGCCCCGCTGCCCCCGCGCCGCCGCCCGTCGCCGCCGCGCCCGACGCGGCCGTCTCCTGCCCCTGGACGTGGCGCGACGACACTGACCTCACCCGCCCCGCGGCCCCCGAGGGGATGCCCTCCGGCTGGGACGTCGCGTGCACCGCCTCCGAGCTCGTGCTCACCACCCGCACGGGCACCCACCTCGCCGTCACGCGCCGCCCGCTCGCCGCCGACGCGCGCTGGAGCGAGCGGGTCACCGTCGCGGAGGACGTCTTCTCGCTCGGCCGCCCCGGCGTGGTGGGCGCGCAGGTGTGGCTGACGTGGGTGAGCACGCGCCGCGGGTTGCGCGTCGCGCGCGTGGGCGAGAGCGTTCGCGCCACCGAGCCCGCCCTCCCCGCGGCCTACGGAACCTTCGCGTCGCCGATGGTGCTCGGCGGCGCGGGTGACGCGTCGCTCGTGCTCGCGCGCTACCACCGCCTCGGCACCGATCGGCTGGTGCTGATGCGGCTCGGCTTCGATCGCCCCGACGTGGGGGCGCTCTTCGGTCAGGGCGAGGTGCTCACCGTCCGCGATGGCGAACGCCCCGTGGCCCTCGTCGCGACGCGCGAGCCGACGACGCCAGGCGGGCCTGGCGTGATGCGCGTGCACCGGGTGGACGTTCGGGCGGCCCTCGCGATGACGGGGAGCGCGCTGCCGGGACACCTCGGCGCGCTGCCCGAGGGGAGCGATCGGGTGGGCGAACCGCTGGCCGTCGGGCGCGGGCGCTTCGAAGTGTCGCCGCTCGCGCCCGGCGCCGACGCGGTGGTGATGCAGACCGCCATCGGGGCCGAGCGGGGGACGGTGCGGGTGGCGTGGTTTCCGGAGCGGGGGGCGCCGGAGGCGGTGACGCTGCCCTTCGCGGCGCAGGCGCTGGGGAGCGCGGTGGCGGACGAGGGACGCGCGGTGACGGTGACGTGGTGGGATGACGACAACGTCCCGCAGCAGGGGCGCGTGACGACGGAGGGCATCACCGGGCAGCGGGCGACCGGGGCCGCGGAGGTGAGCGCACGGGTCGCCCAGCAGGTGGCGCGCGACACGCGGACGGTGTGGTGCGGGGCGACGCCGTGGGTGGTGCAGGCGCGGACGGAAGCGGGGAGCGTACGGTGGCGCGCGCGTCGGGTGGGATGCGGGGGGTGAGCCGCGTCAGGGGCCGCACCGCGAGCGGGAAGACGTCGAAATTTCACGCGCCTTCCCTCCGAGCCCCCGCACAAGGTAGGGTACCGCCCCTTCCGCATGAGCCGCCGCACCAAGATCGTTTGCACCATCGGCCCCGCCTCCAACAGCCCCGAGGGGATCGACCACCTGATCACCGCGGGGATGGACGTCGCCCGGCTCAACTTCTCCCACGGCACGCACGACGACCACGCGCGCGCCATCGGGTACATCCGCGAGGCCAGCGCCCGGCACCGCAAGGCCGTGGCCATCCTCGGCGACCTCTGCGGCCCGAAGATCCGCGTGGGCAAGCTCGACGCCCCCGCGCGCGACATCGTCGAGGGCGACGCCTTCGTCGTGGTCGCGGGCGAGACGGGCGGGCCGGGTGAGGTCCCCATTCGCTATGCCACCCTCGCGAGCGACCTCGTCGTGGGCGACCGCATCCACCTCGACGACGCGCGCATCAGCCTGCGGGTGACGACCATCGAGGGCCACCGGGTGCACGTCGTCGTCGAGGAGGGCGGGCACCTGCGCAACAACGTCGGCGTCCACCTCCCCTCGGGCAACCTCCGCTTCGAGGCCCTCACCGAGAAGGACAAGCAAGACTTGATGTTCGGCCTCACCGCCGGCATCGACTACGTCGCGGTGTCGTTCGTGCGGCGCGTCGACGACGTGAAGCTGGTGCGGGAGATCTGTGACGCCTGGGGGCGCTCGCTCCCCATCTGTTCGAAGATCGAGACCCCGCAGGCCATCGACGACCTCGACGCCATCGTGGAGGCCTCCGACGCGGTGATGGTGGCGCGCGGCGACCTCGGGGTGGAGTTTCCGCCCGAGCAGGTGCCGGTGCTCCAGCGCAAGGTGCTGGCGAGCGCGGCGGAGCACCGTCGCCCGGCCATCGTGGCGACCGAGATGCTCCACTCGATGATCACCTCCACGCGCCCGACGCGCGCCGAGGCGAGCGACGTGGCCACCGCCATCTTCGACGGCGCCGACGCCACGATGCTCTCGGGCGAGACGGCCTCGGGCGCGCACCCTGCCCTCTCGGTGCGGATGATGGCGCGGATCATCAACGCCGCCGAGGGGTCGCCCTACTGGTCGCCGCGCACGCCGCCCGCCCCGGAGCCGCCCGCGCCCTTCTCCGAGGCGCTCGCGCGCACGGCGGTGTCGACGGCGCGCGACGTGGGGGCGAAGCTCATCGCGTGCTTCACGCAGAGCGGCGACAGCGCCCGGCTCATCTCGAAGGAGCGCCCCACCGTCCCCGTGGTGGCCTTCTCGCCGAGCGAGGGGATCCGTCGGCGGGCGGCGATGTACTGGGGCGTGACCCCGCGGGTGATGAGCCCGATCCGGGACGTCGACGAGATGGTGGAGGCGGTGCAGGGCCACCTCCTCGGGGCGGGCCTGGTGTCGCCGGGCGACCGGGTGGTGCTGGTCTACGGGTCGCCGATCGCGGTGAAGGGGCGCACCAACACCGTGAGGGTTCATCAGGTTCAATGACGGACGCAACGCATGGGAGCGCGCGATGGCCAACGTGAAGATCTATGTCACCGATTCCTGCCCCTACTGCTTTCGGGCGAAGGAACTCCTGACGCGCAAGGGGATCCGCTTCGAGGAGATCGACGTGACGGGCGACCCGAAGACCCGCGCCTGGCTGACGGGGGAGACGGGGCGGCGGACGGTGCCGCAGGTGTTCATCAACGACAGCCCGACGGGGGGCTGCGACGACCTCTACGCCCTCGAAGCCTCGGGCGAACTCGACCAGCTCCTCGCGGGCTGAGCGCGCTCCTCACCGCCGCCCTCCTGGTGCCCCTCAGCGCCGACGCCCAGCGCGGGCGACGCGACGTCGTGGCGCGCCCGACGGTGGGCTACGGGCTCACCGCGTGGCGCGACGCGGGGCTGCGGGCGGTGCGCGGGGCGACGCTCGGGCCCATCGAGAGCTCGCAGCACCTGGGGGTCGGGTACGGCACGGCCGCGAGCGCGGAGGCCCTCGACGAGCTCGTTCGCCTCGGGTGCACCGACGTGAGCTTCACCCCCTTCGGTCGGCAGTGGGACCTTCGCTCCACCGACATCCGCATGGACTTCGAAGCCCCGTGGCCCGAGAACCGCCGCGCGGTGCTGCGGGTGATCGAGCAGGCCCACGCGCGCGGGCTGCGGGTGCTGCTCATCCCGCACCTGTGGGTGGACATGGGCGGGTGGCGCGGCGAGATCGGCGAGAAGGACAGCGCGGGCCACGAGCGGGTGTTCACGCAGGCCGAGTGGACGCGGTGGTTCGCGAGCTACACGCGCTTCGTCACGGCGTGGGCGCGCGTGGCGGAGGAGGGCCACGCGGAGATGTTCTCCATCGGCGTGGAGATGAAGTCGTCGTCGGGGACGCGGGGCGAGTGGTTCGACGTGATCGACGCGGTGCGAAGGGTGTACCGCGGCGCGCTGACGTACTCCGCCAACTGGGAGGAGGAGCGCACCGCCCTCTTCTGGGATCGCCTCGACGTCGTGGGCATCCAAGCGTTCTACCCGCTGGCCGAGCGTGCGGGGGCGACGCTGGAGGAGCAACGTGTCGGCGCGCGTCGCCGCGCGGACAACCTCGAGGCGTGGGCGCGGGCGGAGGGGCGCTCGGTGATGTTCACGGAGTTCGGGTACAAGGCCGTGGTCGACACGACGGTGCGCCCCTGGGAGTGGCCCGACGGGATGGCCAACGTGCGCGTCGACCCGCGCGCGCAGGCGGATGGGTACCGCGCGCTGATGGAGGCGTTTATCGGGCGGCCGTGGTTCGCGGGGGCGTACGTGTGGCGCTACTACGCCAACCCGATGGACAGCTCGCAGGAGGAGGCGTGGGGGTTCTCGCCGCGGCTGCGCGAGGGCGAAGACGCGCTCCGCGAGCTGTACGACGCGCGGGTGCCGTGGGGCGCGGATGGGGACGCGGGGGTGGGGTGGTGACGCTCGATCCGCACGTCGAGACCGCGACCCTCGACCACGGGCTCGCCGTCACCACCGTCCACCTCCCGCACCTCCACACCGCCGTGTGCGCGCTCTTCGTCAAGGTCGGCGCCCGCTACGAGCGCGCGGCGGACAACGGGCTGTCCCACTTCGTCGAGCACATGCTCTTCCGCGGCACCGAGCGCTACCCCACCTCGCTCGCGCTCCAGACCGCCGTCGAGCAGCTCGGGTCGTCGCTGCACGCGGAGACGGGCCGCGACCGCTCGCTCTTCCAGCTCTCGCTCCACCCCGAGGCCGTGGAGGTGGGCGTCGAGCTCCTCGGCGAGCTCATGGGGCGCCCGCGCTTCTCCGACATCGAGCTCGAGCGCGCCCTCGTCCTCGCGGAGATCGACGAGGACTATGACGAGGACGGCGTCGAGATCAACGTCGACGACGTCGCCCGCGGCGCCCTCTTCGCCGACGACCCGCTGGGGCAGCGCATCCTCGGGCCGCGCGCCAACATCGAGCGCTTCTCCGAGGGCGACGTCCGCCGGCACTTCGAAGCCTTCTACGGCGCCCGCAACATGCACCTGTGCGTGGCCGGTCCCACGTCGCACACGCGCGTCGTGGCGGCGGCCCGTCGCTCGCTCGCCGCGTGGCCCGCGGGGAAGGCCGCGCGCATCAAGGCCGCGCCGCGGGTCGCGCGGGGGCCGACGCTCCGCCTCGTCTCCGACCCCGGCGCCCAGACCGACCTCACCGTGCTCTTCCGCGCGCCCGCCGAGACCGACCCGGCGTACGTCGCCCTCCTCGCGCTGCTCCGCGTGCTCGACGGGGGCATGTCGACGCGGCTCCACTACACCCTCGCCGACCAGCGGGGCCTCGCGTACTCGGTCCGCGCGTCGGTGGAGCCCTTCGTCGACGTGTCGCTCCTCGCGGTGACGGCGAGCACGTCCAACGCGAAGGTGCCATCGCTGGTGCGCGAGCTGCTGGCGGTGCTCGACGGGCTTCGTCAGGGCGCGGTGACCGAGGCCGAGCTGACCACCGCGAAGGCGCGGTACCGCTACGAGACGCTCGCCTCCCTCGACGACGCGGGGGCCATGGCGGAGTGGTTCGGCGGGGTGGCGCTCGACCACCCGCCGCCGTCGCTCGCCGAGCGGCTCGCGGCGGTGGCGGCCGTCACCCTCGACGAGGTGGTGGCCGTGGCCCGCGCGGTGTTCACGCCTGCGCACCTCACGATCGCCGGGGTGGGCTCGCTCTCCAAGGCGCGCGTCACCGAGCTGCGGCGGGTGGTGCGCGACTGGGCGTAGGCGCTCAGCGCGGCGGGCGGAGGCCGCTGGTGTCGCTCATGCGCCGGGCCTCCTCGTGCTGGAGCGCGCGCAGGCGGTCGTCGACCTCGCGGAAGCGCTCGGCGAGGGCGCGCACGAAGGCCCCCGCCCAGGAGTCGAGCCCGAGGCTCTCGGCCACCGACTCGCGCGTCATCACCTTCACCGTGAGCTCGGTGAGGGCCTCCACCGTCGCCGAGCAGGGCCGCGCGGTGAACACCGCCGTCTCCCCGAACACGTCGCCCGGACCCATCTCGCGCAGCACCACGCGCTCGCCGTCGCGCACCTTGTAGACCACGCAGCGGCCCGACACGATCACGTAGGCCGCGCGCCCCTCCTGCCCCTCCTCGATCACCTTCACGCCCGCGGCGAACACCTCCGTCGGCGCCCGGTCTTCGCCGCGGAGGAAGCGCTCGATGTCGGCCTTGAGCTCCTGCGCCGACGCGTAGCGCTCCTGCGGGTCGCGGGCGAGGGCCTTCATCGCGATGCGGCACAGCGCGAGCGGCGGCTGACGCTCGGGCGCGGCCTCCTGCGGGGGCGTGATGTTGCACGTGATCGCGCGATACAAGATCGCCACGAGGTTGGGCCCGCGGTGCGGCGCGTGACCCGTGAGGATCTCGTAGAGCATCGCGCCGAGGAGGAAGACGTCCGTCCGCTCGTTGATCTCCGCGTCGAGGCGGAGCGCCTGCTCGGGGGCCATGTACACGGGCGTCCCCATCGGGGCGCGGGTGCCGGGCGGCGTGTCGGAGGCGGTGTCTCCCGGGGCCACGTCGCGGCGCATCACGCGGGCGATGCCCCAGTCCATCACGTAGACCTGACCGAAGGCGCCGACCATGACGTTCTCGGGCTTGAGGTCGCGGTGGACGACGGAGCGGGCGTGGGCGAAGGAGACGGCGTCGCACACCTTCACGAAGATGTGGAGCACCTCGTCGAGCGTCGCGTGGGGCCACGGCGGCGCCGAGAGGCTCTGGAGGTAGGCCTTGAAGGTGCGCCCCTCGACGAGCTTCATCACCAGGCAGGGCGTCCCGTCGGGGAGCATCCCGAGGCGGTGGACCGGGACGATGTTGGGGTGGTCGAGCTGCCCCGAGATGCGCGACTCCTCGACGAAGCGCTGGAGCGACACCGGGTCGCCCAACAGCTTCTGCGAGACGATCTTCACCGCGACGTGGCGGCCGAGGTCGTCGTCCCAGGCCCGACGCACCGAGCCCATGCCCCCGCGGGCGACCTCGCCCCGATCGACGTAGGGGGCCATCATCGACACGAGCGGCGGCAGCGTGCGGTTCTCCCGCACGAACTCGGTCGTGTCGGCGGTGTGCTCCGCCGCAAGCGTCGCGAGAAACTCACCGCTCTCGGCTTCGTCGACGTCGTCGTGGTGTCGGGGAGTGCCCATGAAGATCCCGTCCGGCGGACCTTACAGCGGACGCAAAAAATAGGAAATGCGTAGCAGGCGCTCCCCCACGGATCTGGGCCCATTCGAAGGACCGGTCTGGGGCGGCGCGGGCCGTGTACAGTTTGCGCATGAAGCTTTCGGCTCTGCTGGAGACGCTCGACGCCGTGGCCCCGCTCCGCCACGCCGAGCGCTGGGACAACGTCGGGCTCCTGGTGGGCGATCGCGGGCGGACGGTGGGGCGGGCGCTGCTCTGCATCGACGCCACCGACGCGGTGCTCGACGAGGCCCGGCGCGGCGGGTGTGAGCTGGTGCTGGCCTACCACCCGGTGATCTTCGAGGGGCTCAAGCGGGTCAACGGGCCGTCGGTGGTCTTTCGGGCCATCGAGGCCGGGGTGGCGATCTACTGCCCGCACACGGCCCTCGACGTGGCGCCGGGGGGCACCAACGACGTGCTCGCGGCGGCCCTCGGGCTCACTGGCACGACGCCCCTTCGACCGAGCGCGGCGGCGGGCGCAGGGGCGCGGCCGGGGGAGGAGGGGTGGGGCATCGGGCGCGTCGGCACGATGGCCTCCGTGACGCGAGAGGCCCTCGTGGCGCGGGTGAAGGAGGCGCTGGGGGTCACGTCGCTGCTGGTGGCGGGGCCGACGGAGGGGACGGTGACCGTGGGCGCGGTGTGCGCCGGGGCCGGGCGCGACCTGTTGTCCGACGCGATCCGGGCGCGGGCGGAGGTGTTTCTCACCGGCGAGCTCCCGCACCACGACGCGCTGCGGGCGGCGCGCGAGGGGGTGACGGTGCTCTGCGCGCTGCACTCCAACAGCGAAAGGCGCGCGCTCACGAGCCTGCGGGAGCGCTTGAGCGAGCGGGCACCCGAGGTGAGCTGGGCGGTGTCGGAGGTCGACTGCGACCCGTTCACGGTGCGCTGACCACCGACGCATTGACACCGCCGCGCGCGGATGCGCCATGATGTCGGGCGGAGGTGTTCCCGATGGTGCGTGATGCAGTGGTTTCGAGGGCGCGCTGGCTGGTGGCGGCCGGGGTGATGTCGGCGCTGGCGGTGGGCTGCGGCCGGAGTGCGGCGGTGCAGACGACATCGTCGCTGCCGCTCCACCGCGTGGTGGTGTACCGCAACGGCGTGGGGTACTTCGAGCGGCAGGGCCACGTCGCCGAGAGCGAGGTGAACTTCCACGTGCTCCAGCGCGAGGTGGGCGACTTCCTCGCGACCCTCGCGGTGATGGAGCGCGGCGGGAGCTCGGTGCGCGCGGCGGCTTTCCCGCTGCCCGAGGAGCGCGCCAACGGCGAGGCGCCGCGGCCCGAGCTGCGGCGGACGGTTCGCCTCGCGCTCGACGGCCGGGAGCACGACCTCGCGGTGGGCTACACCGTGGAGACGCCCATCTGGCGCCCGTCGTACCGCCTCGTGTTCGCCAACAACAACGCGGAGGTGCAAGCCTGGGGCATCGTGCAGAACCTCTCGGGCGAGGACTGGACGAACGTCAGCCTCTCGCTGGTGGCGGGCTCGCCGGTGTCGTTCCGCTCGGAGCTGGCGACGCCGGTGATTCCGACGCGGCCGGTGGTCACCGACGAGGGGAGCGTGATCGACGCGGTGCCGACGAGCGAGACCACGCTCGCGCAGGGCGGCGAAGGGCAGGCGCCCGCACCGACCACGGGGGCGGCGCCCGAACCCGAACCCGACGACAACACCAACGGCGTGGTCGACGAGATCCAGCAGCAGGTCGATGTGTCGGGGCTGCGGGCACGCAACAGTCGTGGGCCGGTGGGACGCGCCGCGGGGGCGAGTGCGCAGCGAGAGCAGCGGGCCTTCTCCGACCTCCCGCCGGCGCCCCCGCGCACCACCACGCCGCGCAACGTGGCCGCGCTCGCCGCCGTGGCCGTGCAAGGCGGCGCGACGCGCTACGACCTCCCGCAGCGCGTCACCATCCCCGACCGCAGCGCCACCATGGTGATGCTCGCCGCCCGCGAGGTGCCGGGGCGGCAGATGTTCCTCTACGCGCCCGACCCGGGCATCGCCGCTTCGGCGTCGCACCCCTTCCGCGTGGCCCGATTCGAGAACCGCACCGGCGCGATGCTCGAGCGCGGCCCCATCGCCATCTTCGAAGCGGGCGCGTACCTCGGCCAGGGCATGGTCGACGCGCTCCCCGACGGCGCCACCGCCACCATCCCCTTCTCCCTGGAGCGCTCGCTCGCCGTCGAGCAGGAGGCCACCAGCGCGGTGGAGGGGGCGCGGCTCGTCGCGATGCAGCGCGGCATCCTCACGATCGAACGCTTCAGCGTCACCCGCACCACCTACCGGGCGCGCAACGGCGACGCCACCGCCGCACGCGTGATGATCCGCCACCCGCTGAACAACGGGCGCCTCCACGAGCCGCCGCCGGGCACCGAGGAGGCCAACGGGAGCGCCCTCGTCCCCGTCGACGCGCCCGCCCGTGCGCGCGGCGAGGTGATCGTCACGACGCGCAGCCCCTTCACCCTGCGGGTGGAGCTCGGTGACGAGCAGGCGGCGGTGGCCATCGAGCAGTACCTCCGCGACGGGTCACCCGCCGCCCCCGTGGCCCAGAGCCTGCGGGCCGCGCTCGACCTCCGCCACCAGATCGAGGAGCGCGAGCGGGAGCGTGGGGACCTCGTGCAGCGCCGCGACGACCTCCAGCAAGGCGCCGAGGAGACCCGCGAGAACCTCCGCGCCATCCAGCGCAACCCGCAGGCCGCCGACCTCCGCGCGCGGCTCACCGCCCGCCTCGGCCGCGTCGCGACGGAGCTCGATCAGCTCACGCGCCGCATCGTGGAGCTCGACACGCAGGTGAGCGAGCGGCGCGTCCGGCTCACCGAGGCGGTGCGCGAGATCGACATCGACACGTCGCGGCAGAGCCCCGCTCAGGGCCGCGAGGGCACCACGCCGGGGCGGTAGGTCACCACGTACTGCCGCGGGAGCGAGACGACGTCACCGACGCGCTCGTAGCCCGCGGCGGTCATCTCCGCGTGCACCTGCTCGGGGGTGAGGCGCATCTCGGGCGGCGGCCCTTCGGGGGCCTCGCGGGTGTAGTCCACGATCACCACCCGCCCGCCCGGTCGGAGGCTCAGGGTGAGCGTGCGGAAGTACTCCGTGCGCGCCTCGATGTGGTGGTAGGTGTCCACCACGAGGATGACGTCGACCCGCTCGGGGATCATCGCGTCGCCGCCCGTCGCCAGCACGGGGAAGAGGTTGTCGATGTGCCCTGACTCGGCGCGCACCCGCACGTGACGGAGCAGCGTGGGCTCCAGGTCGACCGCCCAGACCCGGCCCTGCGGAACGAGCGGGGCGATGCGCACGGAGAAATACCCGGTGCCCGCGCCGATGTCGGCGACCCGCGCGTCAGGCGTCAGGGCGAGCGCGCGGATCACGTCGTCGGGCCGTTGCCACGCGTCGCGGGCGGGGTCGTCGAAGGTGGCCGACCAGCGCTGCACGTCGCCGAAGCCGTGGTGCTGGTGGTCGTGGGCGTGGTGGTGCCCGCCGTGCGCGTGCGAAGACGCCGTCGGGGGCGCGTGACCGTGCGCGCAGGCCATGAACATCCACGAGAACCAGGGCGCTGCGTGTCTCATCGGGGCTCTCTGTAGGCGCATCTCGCGCCATGGGCAATCGTTGTCGCGGCGCTTCCTACAGCGCGCTCAGCGTCACGGTGTGCGAGCCGTCGCCGCCGCAGGGCACCTCGACGCGCCCCGTGGCGGAGTCGCGGGTCGTACCCGTCACCGCGCGGCCGTCGCAGGTGACGGCGTAACGCTCGGCGAAGTCCTCCGCGGCGGGCACGTAGAGCACGTTGGGCGCGGTCACCGCCGCGCGGCCGGTGAAGGTCATCGCGAAGCGCCGCGTCGCGCGGTCGAAGCCGTAGGAGACGGGCGTCCCCGCGATGGCCTCGGGGCGCACGCGGGCCAGGCGACGGCGCATCGCGGGGCGGATCGTCCACTGAGCCCCGACGCGGTCGTAGAGGCCCCACGACCCCTGCGAGTCCTCCTTCCAGAGCCACACCATGGCGCTGGCCATGGAGCGCTCCTGGAGGCGCTGCTGGATGTCGTAGTAGTCGTCGGCGCGTGTGCCGTTGGGGTCGTAGCCCCACTCGGTGATGAGCAGCGGCGTCCCCCAGGCGGTGGCTTCAGTGCGGGTGCTCGCGGTCGCCCCCTCCAGCGACTCGAGGGTAAACGCCTGGAGCTGGGCGGGCGTCGACACAAACGACAGCGGGTACACGTGGGGCGCGTACACCGCGCCCGCCAACGGGAAGGGCGCCGCGGGGATGGACGAGCGGTTGGTGAACTGCCGCTGCGTCACGTTGGGCTCGAACACCACGAGGTGGCCCGGGTCGGCGGCGCGCATGGCGCGGGCCGTCTCGACGTTGACGCGGAGCACCTGGGCGTCGCTGGCAATGGGCTCGTTGTAGGTCTCGTAGCCGATGACGGTGGGGTCGCCGACGAAGCGGGCGGCGACGTGCGCGGCGGCGCGGACGAAGCGCATCCGCAGCCGCTCGCCGTCGGGTCCATCGCCGAAGAAGGTTTCGAACGCGCGCAGCACCTGGCGCGACGTCCGCCGCGCGGCGAGGTCGGTGAGGGGGCCGCCGAGGAGCTGCTCGGGCGCGGGGACGATGGCCCAGCGGGGCGCGCCGTCCTCGCCGATCTCCTTGGAGTAGGCGTCCTGGTGCCAGTCGATGAGCACGAGGAGGCCGGCCTGACGGCACAGCGCGACGACGGCGGCGATGCGGTCGACGTAGGCCGCGTCGAAGCCGCCCGACTCGGTGGGCTCGAGGCCCGACCACTGGACGGGGAGGCGCAGCACGTTGAAGCCCAGCGCCCGCATCGCCCGCGCGTCCTCGATCGCAAACGCCGGGATGTCCTGGAGCGGCACCCGGCCCATGTCGAGCGCGACGTCGAACACCCCCTCGACGCGCGCGTTGACGCCGTGGAGGATCACCGTACGACCCTGCGCGTCGACGAAATGACCGCAGCGGGTGCTTAGGGGCGCGAAGGGGCCGGCGGCTTCGGTGCACGTCGGCGCAGCGGCCTCGGCGGGGAGGTCGACGGCCGCGTCGGCGGGGGCAACGGGGGCCGCGGGGTCGCACGCGGCGAGGGTGACGAGGAGGAGGAGAGGGGCGCGGGCGTTCACGTCAGATCGCGAAGTCGCCGATGTAGAAGGGCGACGTGCGCGAGCAGCGCGCGGAGAAGTTGTTGCCCGCCGGGCGCGTGCCCGTCCAGCGGCGAATCTGCGTGGTGCCGCGGGTGACGGTGACGGTGTAGTTGACCGCGGTGGAGAGCTGGTAGGGCACGGCGCAGACGACGTAGGTGCCCGACGCGGGGGCCGCGGGCCAGAAGATGTTCTCGGGGCCGTTGCAGGGGTCGGTCGCGTTGGCGCGGCGCCCGGCGGGGCAACTGTCGACGTCGAGGGTGCCGCCGCACGCGCTGAGCGCGCCGTAGT
The DNA here is from genome assembly GCA_044375895.1 of Polyangiales bacterium. Classification (GTDB taxonomy): domain Bacteria; phylum Myxococcota_A; class Polyangia; order Polyangiales; genus CAISKJ01. Next base: position 56,223 of record JBILLV010000017.1, read on the forward strand.
AGATGAGCGTGCCGCAGGGGGGGACGACGTGGAGGTCCATGTCCCCCATCGCGCTCCAGGTCATGGTCACGCGGAGCTGACCGTTGCCGACGCACACCCCGTTGGCGCACACCTCGCCCGCGGGGCAGCGGTTGCCGCAGCGGCCGCAGTTGTTCGGGTCGTTGAGCAGGTCGTAGCCGTCGGGGCACACGCGCATCGTGGTGCAGCCCTCGTCGACGGCGCCGTTGCAGTTGTCGTCGCGCAGGTTGCCGCACACCTCGGTGGGGCCCGGGAGCACCTCGCCCGTGCAGGCCGTCCCCCAGGTGGTGCCGACGCCCGACGCGGCGCGCGCGCAGGTCTGGACGCCCGCGCGGCAGACGCCGACGCCCGACGTGCCCGCGGGGCCGCTGTAGCAGGGGCGCGTCGCGCCGACCATGCACGTGCAGCCCGTGTTGGTGTTGCCGTCGCAGTTGCGGTCGACGCCGTCGCACTGGTCCATCGACGGGAGCACCTCGCCGGTGCACGCGTTCCAGTTGGGCCCCGAAGCCGTCATGACGCAGCGCTGGGTGCCCGCGCGGCAGGCGCCGACGCCCTGCGTGCCCGTGGGGCCCGAGTAGCAGCTCCGCGCGGCGTTGACCACGCAGGTGCAGTTGGTGTTGGGGCGGCCGTCGCAGTCCTGGTCGCCGCCGTCGCAGAGGTCACGCGCGCCCGGCAGCACCTCGCCCGTGCATGTGCCCCACTCCGATCCCGTCGTGGTCATCCGGCAGGTCTGCATGCCCGGCCGGCACGAGCCGACGCCTTCGGTGCCCATCGGGCCGGAGTAGCAGTTGCGCGTCGCGCCCGGCGTGCACGCGCAGCCCTCGTCGATGTTGCCGTTGCAGCGGAAGTCCATCATCCGCCCGCACACGACGGGCTGCGGGCGCCCCGCGCCCATGCACGCGCCCCAGTCGCCGAACTCGCCCGTCCCGGTGCACGTCTGCATGCCCCACACGCAGACGCCGCGGCCGGCCTGCGCGGGCGGGCCGTCGTAGCAGCGCTGGGTCATCCCCGGGACGCACGCGCAGCCGTTGTCGGCGACGCCGTTGCAGTCGTTGTCGATGCCGTCGCCGCACACCTCGCGGGTGCCACAGCCCATCATCCCCGGCGTCGTCCCGCCGTCGCCGCCGCTCGTCCCCGCGTCGTCGCCGCCCGTCGTGCCGCCGTCGTTGGAGGGCACCGCGCCGTCGCCCGTCGTCGTCGGCGCGTCGCTCCCCGGCGTCGTGCGATCACTCGTGGGGGAGGTGCGATCGGTGGTTGCGTCGCGCCCCGTGGTGGCGCCGTCGAGCCCGGTGCCATCGCCCGCGTCGTCGGGCTTCCCCTTCACCGTGACGCCGTCCGCGCCCGCGCTACACGCGGCCAGGAGCGAGAGCGTGACGAGACCGAATGACCGAAAGGATCGTCGCATCGTCGGACCTCTGAAGGGAGGAAATGGTGCGGCGGTGGCTCCGTCCAGAGTCCGTCCGCAGAGCGACGGTAACACTGTCTTTTGCGGGCGCGCGATGGTCACAACACCCCCAGGGAGGCGCAAGTCGTGCTCAGCGCGATTCGGCGAACTCCGTCAGCGCGTCGCGTCCGCCGCTGCGTCGCACGAACACGCGGTCGCGCTCGTCGCCGCAGAGGTCGTCGGCGGCCGTGGCGGTGGCGCAGGGGCGCACGGGGGCGACGGCGCGGAGGGGCGTGACGCGGCAGTCGCGCACACCGCACGCGTTGGTGATGAAGCGGACGTCGGCGGCGAGCCACGTCCAGTTGAGGCTGCCGATCTCCGGGTTGTCGCGGCAGCTCATGGCGACGAGGCCGTCTTCGACGCTGCCGATGGCCGCGCGGA
>JBILLV010000018.1:0-57529 GCA_044375895.1 Polyangiales bacterium
CGAAGCGCACGTCGCGGGGGTAGCGCTCACGCACTCGCTCCAGCGTCGCCTGCGCGCGGCCGCAGAAGGGGCACTGGAAGTCGGAGATTTCGATGATGGTGACGCGCGCGTCGGCGGGGCCCCGCGAAGGTGAGCCGGGCAGCGGGGTGAGGTTGAACACCTGCCCGCTGGTGGGCGAAGGGCGCGTCGGCGAGGTGGGGTTGACGTACGGCGTCGGCCTGGGCTCCGGGGCGGCGACCGCGACGACGGGCTCGGCGCGCGGAGAAGGCCGACGGAGCATGAACCAGGCGCCCATCGCCGCCAGCAGGGCCATGCCGAGGCCGCCGATGACGACGGCTGAGAAGCCGCTCCCGCCACCCGAACGGTGCGCCGGGGGGAGTGTTCCTCCGAAGGGCATCGGGTGTGGGGGGCCGAAGCTGCCGACGCTTGGAGCGCCGTAGGGGGAGGGGGGCGCGCTGTAGCTTCCGGCGACCGGCGGACCGAACGCGGTGGAGGTCGGCGTCGCGCCGAGGGGAGCGACCGAGCCCTGCGTCCAGATGTTGGGGGACGAGCCTTGGAACGAGGGGATCGCGACGGTGCGCGGGGCTCCCTGGGCGGAGGCGTCACCCGCGGAGGTCGCCCGGAGCGCCACCCGGAAGAGCCCCGCGTGCCCGAAGCGCTGCGCCCCATCGGGCTGAAGCGCCCGGGCCACCACCGACCAGAGGGCCGGGCTCACGTCCCCGCGGAGGCCGCTGAGGAGCGGGGCGACCTGGCCGTTGCAGCGCAGCGTGGTGGCCCACCAGGTCTCTTCGCCTTGGGGCGTGGCGCGGAGCGTGAGCATCTCGATGAGCAGCGTGGCGAGGGCGAAGACATCCGTCCACGGGCCGACGCCCTGCACCTGCCCCATGGCCTGCTCGGGGGCCATGTACAGCGGCGTACCGAGGAGCGATCCGGTCTGCGTGCCGTGACGTCCGCCGAGCTGGGCGATGCCGAAATCGAGCACCTTCACCGACCACTCGCCGCTCGGGAGCTGGCGGGCGACGATGTTGTCGGGCTTGAGGTCGCGGTGAACGATAGGCCCTGGCACCTGCACCAGGTGGGCGGCTTCGACCGCGGCGCACACCTGATCGAAGAGCGCGAGCACCATCGCGAGCGGCGGCTGCGCGCCCTGGCGCCGCGCCTCGTCGAGCAGCGCCGCGAGCGTGCGCCCCTCGGCGAGCTCGGTGACGATGTAGCGCGACCCGCTCCAGGCGCCGCGGTCGAGCACGGCGACGACGTTGGGGTGCGCGAGGCGCGCGAGGGCGTCGGCCTCACTCTCGAAACGAGCGACGACGTCGGGCCGGTCGACAAACTCTGCCTTCAAGACCTTCACCGCCACGGCCTTGCCGCTCAGCCGGAGGTCCGCCGCGCGCCACACCTCCCCGAAGGTGCCGTCGGCGATGCGGCCAAGGAGCTCGTAGCGATCGTCGATGCGGAGGCCAGGGGTGAGGGTCGCGTCCATCGCGATCGCGTTGTCGCATGCGCCTCCGCGCGGAAGCAACGGCGCCCACCGCCCCAGAGGGGACGCCAGTGGCTGGAAATCACGGGCGCGTTCTTCGCTGTTAAGGGTGGCGCGCTGATGAAGAACCATGGTAAGCGCCAGATGAACGGTACGGCTTTGCCGTATCCAGGGGAGCCCCCTGCGTCATCTCATCCGCAACTGCGACCGACCTTGACCGATCGGTAACCGCGCGGCGGATGGGCGGATCGATTGTTGGTGCTCCCATGGGCGGCATTTTTTCGAGGGACTGCGTGGCGAGCGCGGGTCTCTCCGAACGCGCTCCTGGCGAGGACATCGTCGCGGGGCGCAGCGCGGCGGTCGCGCATCGAACGGACGGAGTGCTCACGTGACGATGGACGGATCGGACATGACGGGTGGGGACCCGCGCGACCCTGACGAGCAGGAGAGCGAGGCCGACGAAGCCACGGAGGCAGCGGGCGAGGAAGACCTCCCCGAGATTCCGCGGGCGGAGGACAACACCCCGCGCGAGCCGCCGCCGCCGCTCCCGGTCACGCCGACCACCTCGGCCATCGCCCGCATGAGCGAGCGTTCGCTCTCCCGCACCGTGGGGATGAACGCCTACCAGAAGGGCCGCGGGTACGCGCGCCGGGGCAACGTCTTCGACGCGAGCGTGGACTCGTGGGTGGCCTACGGCAAGGTGCACGGCCGCGCCGCCGCGCCCTACGACGTGCGCATCGACATCCAGGAGTCGGGGTCGTTTCAGTCGGCCTGCACCTGCCCCGCCTGGCGCGGCCCGGAGCGGCACTGCAAGCACGTCGCGGCCCTCATCGTCCACCTGCGCGACCGGCTGAAGCACGTGCGGGAGAACGTGATCGCCCAGCAGCACGCGCCGCCCAGTCGGGACGACGACCGCCGCAAGGACAAGCGTCCCAAGCGCGGTCGTCACGAGGACGGCCCGGCCCGCGAGGTGGTGGTGCTCGACCGGGCGGGGCCCCGCGTGGTGAGCGCCCACACGCCGGTGGTGGCGACGCAGGTGGGGGTGTCCCCCGCCGAGCTCCGCTCGAGCTGGCAGACGTGGCTGCCGGGCGACGAGCCCAAGCGGGCGCCCGAGTTCGAGTACCGCATCCAGTTTCGCTCGATGGCGCTGGGGGTGACGGCGTGGCACGCGGAGAGCCGCGTGGCGATGCCGCCCGAGAGCGCCCTCGACGCGCTCGGGGCCTTCGCCAGCGTGCACCGCCCGATCCTGCGGGTGCTGGCGCGGCAGGCGCGGGGCGGCCGGCAGACGACGGTGGAGGTGAAGGGCGAGGACGCCGCGGAGCTCCTGCTGCTCTTCCGCGGCCGACGCGTGCTCATCGAGCCGACCCTCATGGAGCTCCGCTTCGCCGACGACCCGCTCGTCCCCAAGATGGACCTCGAGCTCGCCGTCGCCTCGGTGCGCGTGAAGATCGTGTTCGAGCGCAAGAGCGACGCGCGGCGCTATGGGCTCTCGCAGGGGCTGTGGTTCGAAGGGCAGCCGGGCTGGCACGTCGACACCACGCAGGGGACGGCGCGCCCCATCGCCGAGAGCGTCACCCCCGCGTGGCTCGAGCGCCTCTCGCGCGCTCCTTCCATCTCTCACCCCATCGACGACCTCGGGCGGCTGCTGAGCGAGATCATCCCGCGGGCGGCGCTCTCCCTCAACGTCGAGCTGCCCGAGCTGGCGTCGATCGCCGACCTCGTGGACGCCACCCCGACCTTCACCCTCCGCGCCGAGGGCGACCTCGCCACGGTGCGGGCGACGCTGCGGGCGGTGTACGGCGAGGTCGAGCTCGACGTGGCCCCGGCGGAACTCCCGGCGCCGCTCGCGATCCTGCCCGGCGGCGGGGAGCGGCCGCGGGTGATCCGGCGCGACATCGGCGCCGAGCGCGAGGCGGCCAACACCCTCTTCGAACTGGGCCTCGGGCTCCCCGAAGACCACGAGCGGTGGTTCGAAGCGCACGGCGACAAGGCCGTCACCTTCTGGACGGAGGGCCTCGGTTCGCTCCCCGACACCTGGGATCGTTACATCCCCGACGACCTCGTGGACGTGACGGTGCGCGAGACCCCCGTGACGGCGAAGGCGCGCGTGTCGTCGGGCGTCGACTGGCTCGCCCTCGACGTGGAGTTCGAAAGCGAGGGGACGGCCGTCAACGAGGACGACCTGCGCCGCGCCATCCTCGAAGGGAGACGGCTCGTGCGCCTCCAGGACGGCACCTTCGCGCCCGTCTCCAAGGAGAAGATCGAGGAGGTGCTGCTGCGCATGGCGGAGATCTTCGCGCAGGGCCGCAAGCAGCTCCCGCTCTCGCAGGCCGGTCGCATTCAAGACCTGCTGCGCCTCGTCCCCGGCGCGCGCGTCGAGCCCTCCGCGCGCGACCTGCTCGCGTCGATGTCCGAGCACCGCATCGAGGCGGTGACGCCGCCCACCGACCTCAAGGCCACGCTGCGCCCCTACCAGGCCGAGGGCTTCTCCTGGCTGGTGTTTCTCCACAAGGCGCGGACGGGCGGCGTGCTGGCCGACGACATGGGTCTCGGCAAGACGCTCCAGACGCTCGCCCTGTTGCTGTGGGTGCGCGACGAGGCGCTGCGCTCGCCGGTGGCCGCGGAGGCCGCACCCGCCGCGCCCGCCGCCGTGGCTGCCGCGTCCGCCGTCGATCGTCCCCTGACGCGCCGCACGTCGTCGTCGGCCGCCGTGGTGTCGAGCGCCAAGGCCCGCAAGCCCGCCGACGCGGGGGCGACGAAGAAGGCGAAGAAGGGCGACCCGGAGGCCCCCAAGGGTGTGAAGAAGGCCGAGGTGACCGCCCGTCGTGCGCCGCTGTCCCTGGTGGTGGCGCCGACCTCCGTGGTCACCAACTGGATGCGGGAGATTCAGCGCTTCGCCCCGTCGCTCAAGGCGGTGGTGTGGATGGGGCCCGACCGCGAGCGGCACATCCCCGAGCTCGCCTCGGCGGACGTGATGCTCACCAGCTACGCGCTCCTCCGCCGCGACGAGGACTTCTTCCAGAAGCACGAGTTCGCCTACGCCATCCTCGACGAGGCGCAGAACATCAAGAACCCCCTCTCGGCGACGGCCCGGACGGCGAAGAAGCTGCGCTCGAAGCGCCGCCTCGCGCTCACCGGCACCCCCATCGAGAACCGCCTCTCGGAGATCTGGTCGATCTTCGACTACCTCTCGCCGGGCATGCTCGGCGACCTCGCGACCTTCGAAGAGCGCTACGCGCGCCCGATCGATCGCGGCGACCAGGAGGCCACGCGGCGGCTGCGCGCGGTGATCCATCCGCTCACGCTGCGCCGCACCAAGTCGGAGGTGGCCAAAGACCTCCCCGAGCGCATCGTGGTGGAGCGCGAGTGCGACCTCCCGCCGATCCAGCGGACGCTCTACCAGCAGGTGCTCGCGCAGGTGCGGGCCAACGTGCTCGGCGAGATCGACCGGGTGGGCGTGGCGCGGAGCCAGATCGCGATCCTCGCGGGCCTCACGCGGCTGCGTCAGGCGGCCTGCGACCCGCGGCTGCTCAAGCTGCCGGGGGAGTACACCGACGACGACTCGGGCAAGCTCGACTCGCTGATGGAGGTGATCTCCGAGGCGATCCAGTCGGGGCACCGGACGCTGGTGTTCTCGCAGTTCGTCGAGATGCTCACGCTCATCCGCCGCGCGATGGAGCGCGAGGGGGTGAAGTACGAGTACCTCGACGGGTCGACCAAGGACCGCATGGACCGCGTCGACCACTTCAACAACGACGACTCGATCCCGGTGTTCCTCATCTCGCTCAAGGCCGGCGGCGCGGGGCTCAACCTCACCGGCGCCGACACCGTGGTCCACTTCGACCCGTGGTGGAACCCCGCCGTCGAAGACCAGGCCACCGACCGCGCCCACCGCATCGGCCAGACCCGCGTGGTGACCGCGTACCGCCTCATCGCGAAGTCCACCATCGAAGAGAAGATCATGGCGCTCTCGGCCAAGAAGCGCGAACTCGTGGCCAGCGTGCTCGGCGCCGAGGACGAGCAGGGCGTGCCCAAGGGCCTCACGCGGGCCGACGTCGAGGCCCTCTTCGCCGACGACGGCTCGAGCGACGACGAGGGCTGAGCGCGTGGCCGACGAGGGTCTCCCCCCCTGCGGGCTCTACCGCACGACACAAGCGATCGGCGAGCAGGTGCCCGCCGGTCGCCTCGTGTACTTTCACAACCACGGCGACCCGGGGCCGGGCGTGTACCTCCCCACCGGCTGGCGGCAGAACCGCGCCCTCTTCGACGCGCAGGGTGTCCTCCTGCCGGGGCGGTGGTGGGCGGCCTCGCTCGACGCCGTGGCGCCCGAAGGCTTCTACCGCGTGCGCGAGACCTTCTTCTGCTGCGACAACCGTTGCCAGACATTCGAAACCGATCAGCTCGTCCAGCTCGGGTACACCGCGGAGGCCGACCCGCTGGTGTTCGTCCCCGAGGTGATCGACAGCGTGCTCATCATCCCCGACCGCGGCGCCCGCGTGGACCGTTCGCGCCTCGCGAAGCTCCACCCGCTCAAGACGCCCGTCTCGACCACCGAACCGGGGTTGCAATGACGACCCTCTGCCGCGATCATCGCGCGCGGTGAGACGGCCCCACACACCGGCAGCGTCGCTCTTTCTGGCCGTCGCGCTCGCGGGCGTCGCCGCCTACGCCGACCGCGCCCCGCGCCTGCTCGACGCGCCCGCCGTACCGCTCCCTGCGGACGGATCGCTCCCCGCGACGTCGTCGGTGCGCCTGGAGGTGCTGGTCGACGCCACGGGCGCGGTCTCCGAAGCGACGGTGATCGAAGGGCTGCGACCCGACGTCGACGCGCAGGTGCTCGACGCGGCGCGCCGCATGCGCTTCGAACCCGCCGAGCGGGGCGGCGTGGCGGTGCCCGCGCGCGTGCGGTTCCGCTTCCGGCTGCGCGCTCCGGTGGGCTCGACGGCGTCGGCGCTGCCGCCCAACCCCTACGTCGTCGACGTCGCTCCTTCGGGGCCGCCCCTGGTCGCGCCGCCGCCGCCGCCCGCTGACGGCCCCATGGTGCGCGGCACCTCCCGCGCCCGCCCGCCGTCGGTGGAGGGAGAGGCGACGGTGCGGTCGCGGCGACAGCCCGGCGCGGCCACCGTGATGACGCTCCGCGCCGAGGAGCTCACCACCGTCCCCGGCACCTTCGGCGAGCCCACCCGCGTCGTGGCGACGATGCCCGGCGTCTCGCGGACGCCCTTCGGCCTCGGGCTCTTCGTCGTGCGCGGCGCCTCCTTCGAGAACACCGGCTTCTTCATCGACGGCTTCCCGGTGCCCGTTCTCTATCACTTCGGGTTCGGCCCCGCGGTGATCTCCTCGCGCCTCGTCGGCGAGCTCAACTTCTACCCCGGCGGCTACCCCCTCTCGTACGGTCGCTTCTCCGCGGGCGTCATCGCCCTCGACACGCGCCCGCCGCCCACCGACCGACCCTTCGCGGAGTTTCAGGTCGACGTGCTCCGCGCGAGCGCGATGGGCGTGCTCCCCTTCGACAATGGCCGCGGCTCCATCGCGGTGGCCGCGCGCCGGAGCTACTACGACCTCATCGTCCCGCTCGTGGTGGACGGCGTCGGCCTCGCGTACGGGGACTACCAGGTGCGCGCCGACTACCGCTTCACGCCGCGGTCGCGCGCGTCAGCGTTCCTCTTCGGCTCCTACGACTCCTTCGACCGGACGGGCGCGGCGGGCGTCGGCACCACCTCCGCGGAGCAGAGCTCGTCGCTGGGGTACAGCTTCCATCGGCTCATCACGAAGTACGAGCACCAGCTCTCCGGCGGCGGCCTCTTCACGGTCTCGGGGATGGTCGGCGTCGACTACCTCGACTCCACCCAGACGCAGCCCGGCCAGGGCGACCGCACGATCGCCTCGGTGGGATCGATCCTCGGCGAGCGGGCCTCGCTGCGCCTCCCGACGGGGCGCTTCCTCACGACCACGCTCGGCCTCGACGTCCTCACCATCTCCTTCAACGCCGACGCGCGGCTGCCGCTCCCCAACAACATCGGCGGCGTGCCCCCGCCGGCCTTCGACCCGACGCTGGTCGACCTCAACGTCCGTGTGACGCAGCTCAGCGTCTCGGCCTACCTCGAAGAGACCCTGCGCGTCGGGCGCGTCGAGCTCACCGCGGGGACGCGCCTCGATCGGCTCATCTACGGCAACGTCCAGACCTTCATCGTCGACCCGCGCGCGGTGCTCCGGGTGCGGCCCTCCGACGCGTTGACGGTCACGGCCTCGTCGGGCTTCTTCCACCAGCCTCCCCCCTTCGTCCAGATCGCTCCGGGCGTCGGCAACCCCGACCTCCGCCCCCAGCGCTCGTGGCAGAACTCCCTCGGCGTCGAGCTCAACCTGCCGCTCAACTTCGAGGCGCGCGTCACGGGCTTCTACAACCAGATGTTCAACCTGTCGCGCTCGTCGAGCGAGGTGGTCGACACGCCCACGGGGCCGCGCCGCCGCTTCTTCGCGGACGACGGCGAGGGGCGCGCGTATGGCCTCGAGGTCATGCTCCGACGGCGGCTCGAACGGGGCCTGTTCGGCTGGGTCTCCTACACGCTCTCGCGCAGCGAGCGGTACCTCGAAGGGGGCAACGTCGTCCCCTTCACCTTCGACCAGACCCACGTGCTCAACCTCGCCCTGTCGTGGAACATCAACGACCACTGGCGCCTCGGCGGTCGCTTTCAGCTCGCGACGGGCAACCCCACCCGGACGGTCACGGGGGCCTTCTACGACGCCGACGTCGACCGCCACCGCCCGCTCTACCTCCCGCAGATGGACGGGGTCTCCCAGGAGCGCCTCCCCACCTTCCACCAGCTCGACGTGCGGGTGGACTACCGCTTCCGCGCGGGGCCCTTCAACCTGAGCGCCTACCTCGACGTGATCAACGTCTACTACGCGCAGAACACCGAGAACTGGCTCTATCAGTTCGACTTCTCGCGCCGCACCAACTTCCCGGGCGTTCCCATCCTCCCCACCCTCGGCATCACGGGCGACCTGCGCTGAACGGCAATGCCGCGCGGGGGTGGTTGACGGATGCGCGCCGACCGTGCGAAACGTCTCGCCCGCGAGAGGCCGTGGTGCGACAACCGCACGCGCTCCCATTGCTCATTTCTGGAGGAAATCGATGAAGTTCAATTCTCGTTGGACGCTGCCCGCCGCGATGGCGTGTGGCCTCCTGGCAGCCTGTGGTAGCTCGGGTGGCAACAACAACACGCCGCTCGACGGCGCGGCCCCGGACACGTCCATGGACGACGTGGCGATGATGGGCGACGGCGGCGGCATGGACGTGGCGGCCGACCGGACCGGCGACGTGCCTCGCACGGACGCCGCGGACGCCCGCGCGGACGCCCGCGAGGCCGCGACGCCGGTGAACGCCTGCAACTCGGCCACGGACATCTCGATGCGGATGCCCGGCGCCGACGGCGCGATCCGGGTCATGGGCGAGCTCGTTGCCAACGACCAGGAGCAGCTCGGCGTCCTCATGTCCTGCCGTATCCCCAAGGGCGGCAAGATCAACTCCGTCGTCTACCGCTACACCATGCGCGCGGCCGCGAGCCTGTCGCTGACCACCGTCGCGCCCGGCACCGACCCCGGGCTCGACACGATCGTCGCGGTGCTCCCGATGTGCGCGCCGGGCGCGACGGAGATCGCCTGCAACGACGACACCGCGATGGGCAACCTCCGCTCGACGCTCACCACCCGCATGCTCATGGCGGGTCAGACCGTGTTCATCGTCGTCGGCGGCTACGGCGCGATGGGCGGCGGCGACACCGAGGGGCCGTTCGAACTCGTGGTCCGCGAGTCGGTGTCTGGTGGCATGGGCGGCGCGTGCCGTCTGATGGCGCCCTTCTGCGACATGGGCCTCCAGTGTTCCGCCGCGGCGCCGACGATGGCCGCGCCGGGCACCTGCCAGACGCCCGTGCCCATCGGGATGCCCTGCACTGGCATGAGCCTCTGCATCACCGGCTCGGCGTGCATCGCCAACCCCGGCTCGATGACGATGGGCACCTGCCGCGCCGATGGCACCGCCGGCGGCCGCTGCCGCGTCACCGGGATGAACTGCGACATGGGCCTGTCGTGCACCGCGCGCATGCCCACGATGGCCGCCACCGGCCTCTGCCGCACGACGGTCGCCGTCGGCGCCGAGTGCGACGCCACCCAGGTGATGAACGCCTGCGCCACCGGCTCCTCCTGCCGCCCGTCGCCCACCGCGATGAACCCCGCCCGCACCGCCTGCGCCGCCGACGGCGCCCGCGGCGGCCTCTGCCGCACCGACTCGCCGCGCTGCGACATGAGCCTCGAGTGCTCGGCCGCGACGCCCGCCACCTGCCGCGCCGCCGCGATGGCCGCCGGCCAGTGCGACCTCACCAACGTCTCCACCTTCTGCCCCTCGGGCTCGACCTGCGCGCCCAACGCGATGCTCAACGACGGCGCCTGCGCCGCCAACGGCACCGCCGCCGGCACGCCCTGCCGTGACATGGCCCCGCGCTGCGACGGCATGCTCACCTGCTCCACGGAGATGGGCGCCGGCGTCTGCCGCCGCACCGTCCCCGCGGCGATGCCCTGCGATCTCCGCTTCCGCAGCACCGTCTGCGCGATGGGCTCGATCTGCGTCGGCGCCTCGGCGACGGCCGCGACCGGCACCTGCACGGCGACCACCATGGAGATGGAGCCCAACAACGCGCCGGCGATGGGCAACGGTCCGGTGACCGCGACGACGATCTTCCGCGGCGCGATCATGCCGGGCACGGACACCGACTGCTTCCGCGTGACGGTGCCGATGGGCGCGACGCTCACGGCCTACACCAGCGACGAGGCCGGCACCTGCAACCTCGGGATGGGCGCGGACACGATCCTCACGCTCAACAACCCGATGGGCATGGAGATCGCGACCAACGACGACGCCGCCGGCCGCGGGCTCTGCTCGGAGATCAACCCGATGACGATGGGCGCGGCGCCGCTGGCCGCGGGCACCTACTCGGTGTGTGTCACCGCCTTCGAGGGCATGGGCGGGGCGATGCCGATCCCCAACTACTACCTCACGGTGCGCATCAACACCCCGTGATCCGCCGCCCGGAGCTCCGGGCGTCCGCCCGCCTCGTTTCCCCCTAAATTCCTCGTCCTCCCCGCGGTCCCGTTAGCGTCGCCTCCATGCGAGACGCGCGCGTCGGACTCTGCCTCGCGGCCCTCCCCCTCACCGCGGTGATCGCGCTGCCCTTCGCGGCGGCCAACCCCACGCCCACGGCGCTCCGCCGCGCGGTCACGGCCCCCGTCGTGGTGCCCGCGGCGCGCGCCGTGGCCCGCCCCGCGGCGCGCCCGACGCCCCCGCGCGACCTCGGACGCGGCCAGCTCATCGAGGGATCGTGCGGGCCGACGGGGCTCCGCCGCTGCATCGCCTTCACCTTCGACGACGGCCCCGAGTGCCACAACACGCCGCGGCTCCTCGACATGCTCGACCAGCGCGGGGTGAAGGCGACCTTCTTCGTCGTCGGGCATCGCCTCGACGGCAACGACGCGTACCACGCCGCCAACCGGGCGGTGCTCCGTGACGTGCTGCGCCGCGGGCACCTCGTGGGCAACCACACCTACCACCACGTCGAGCTCGACCGCCTGCGCCCCGAGCGCCTCGCGGCGGAGATCGACCAGACCGCCACGCTCATCCAGGGGGCGACGGGGCGGCGGCCGTGGCTGTTCCGCGCGCCCTTCGGGGCCCTCACGCGACAGCGCACGGTCGACGCGGTGTTCGCCCGCGGGTACACGCCGGTGTACTGGGAGCTCGACACGCGCGACTGGGAGACGCCGTCCGTCGCCGGCGTGGTGGAGAACTTCCGCCAGGCCCTGCGGGAGAGCCCGCGCGGCGGGGTGGTGCTCCTCCACGACACGCACTGGTGGAGCGTCGCGGCCTTTCCGCAGATCATGGCGGTGATCGAGCGGCGCAACGCGTCCCTCATCGCCGCGGGCGAGGCGCCGTACCAGCTCGTCAACCTCGACGCGTTCTACCGCCCGCTCGGGGCCGAGGCGCCGCGGGGGATGCCGCTCCCGCGGAGGCGGTCACACGACGCGGTCAGTCCGGCGCGCCCGGCACCGGCCGCCACCCGTGCGGCCCGCTGAGGGCGGCGACGAGGTAGATGACAGCGGCGAGTTCGAAGGTGGCGGGGATGCCCACGCTCACCGAGAGGATGATGGCCGCGACGCTGCCGAGCACGCTGGTGGCGCCGTTGACGGCGAGGGCCACGGGCGCCCCGCGCTCCCGGTCGACGTAGCGCACCGCGGAGGGGAACATCATCCCGAGCGCGACGCCGACGAGCGCCGCGCAGCCCGACGCCCACGCCGCCCGCACCGCGAAGCCGCTGTCGATGGTGGCGCGGGCGAGGGGGCGAATGACGGCGTAGGGGAGCACCGCCAGCAGGGCCGCCGCGCCGAGGGCGCCGAAGGAGACCGCGCGCCGCGTCCGTAGCACCCGCGGCGAGAGCGCGCTGCCGAGCCCGGTGGCCACCAGGAGCCCGGCGAGCACGAACACGAGCGCGTAGGTGGGGTGACCGAGCACCACGTGCATGCGCTGGACGAGCGCGATCTCCGCCGCCATGAAGCCCGCGCCGAGGGCGCCGAAGTACACCGCCGCGCGCGGGCCGGGGAGGGCCGGGGAGGCGGAGCGCGCGGCCTTCCAGAGCGTGGGCCCGAGGAGCGCGACGCCGAGGAGCGCGACGGCGAGGAAGGTGACGACGAGTTCGAACATCGCCATCACGTTGCCCTCGAGCACCCCAGGGGCGCCGGAGACCATCGCGAGCACGCGCGTGGGCTGGAGCCACAGCGTCGGGTGCAGGAGGTGGAAGAAGAAGGGGCGCTCGTCGTCGGGGGGCGCGGTGTCGAGCAGCTCGGGGCGCCCCGCGGCGGCGAGCGCTTCGGGCGTCCGCGCGTCGAGGAGCCGGTCGAGGAGGGGGGCCTCCGCCCGCCGTCCGGGCACCACCAGGAGGCGGAAGAGAAACTGCTGTTCGAGCCCGCGCAGGGCCTCGATGTCGGCTGCTGTGAGGGGCGACGGACTCACGAGGATCGTGGCGACGTTGGACGACGCGACCAGAGCGATGTGGTCGCGCGGCGTGCGGACGCCGCGGTCGCGCAGGGAGGCGACGGCGAGCGAGACGAGGCGGGAGGTCTCACTCGGGCGCCGCGGGTCGTACCACCGTGAGAACGTGACCACGCCCGCCGGGGCCGTCCGGTCGAGGAACACCCGCCACGCCTCGCGGGTGTAGAGCGTCGATTCGGTGTGCGCGAAGGCCCCCGCGCTCGTCGCGGCCCACGTGTCGACGAGCGAGGCCTGGAGCACCTCGCAGTGGACGCGGGTGCGCGCGTACACCGAGCGCCCGTCGCCGACGCGCACCTCCACCGCGGGGTCGCGGAGGATCGGGTTGCGCGCCGACACGCGGCCGAGCATGGAGACCATCGCGGGGTTGATCTCGACGCCGAGCACGCGCTCGTGGCCAAAGAGCCGCGCGGTGATGAGGTCGCGGCCGCCGCCGACGCCGATGACGCACGCGGTCCCGTGTGGGCGGAGGTGGTGCGCGGAGGTGGTGGCGTCGAAGCGGAGGATGTTGAGCTGCTGGAGCGCGCGGTACTGGTAGACGGGCGTCGCGGCCTCGCCGTCGATCTGCGCGTTGGCCATCGTGACCGGGAGCGCCGGCGTGACGGGCGACGGTGACCAGAGGAAGGCGCCGTGCACCTCCTGGAAGGGGCCGACGCGCACGTGGGAGAGGGGGTTCCACGTTTCGAAGACGGCCACCTCGGCGTCGTTGCGGGGGAAGCCCTTCGGGTAGCGCATCACGAAGCCCACCGTCGTGAGCTCGGAGACGCCCAGCACCACGAGGGCGCCGAGCGTCACGGCGGCGGGACGCGCGCGGTGTGTGGTGGGGGCCGTGACGACGGCGGCCGCCCCGAGCAGCGCGGCGACCGCGACGATCGCGCCCGGCCCCGACAGCGGCCCGAGGATCGCCAGCGGGAGGAGCGCGCCCACCGCCGCGGCCACGAGGTCGACGGCGTAGAGCGCAGGGAGCGCGACGGGGGCCTCGGCCATGAGCCGCGCGACCACCGCGCCGCCCGACACCAGGGGCGCCGCGGTGACCGCCGCCACCAGCACCAGCGAGGCGAACGACGAGAGGTTGCGCGCGAAGGTGATGGGCATGCTCACCAGGACGGCCGTGGCGATCACGAGCCGCACGGCCATCTCGCCGAGGCGCTCGGACACCCACGGGCCGATGGCTTCGCCCCGCTCGCGCGCCGCGGCGGCGAGGAGCGAGCCGCGGGTGAGCCCGAGCATCGCGAGCGACAGCACCACGAAGGCCAGGCCGTACCAGGTGACCACCGACAAGACGCGCGTGAAGAGCACTTCCACGACGACGACGGAGGCGGCCACGAGGGCCAGCAGCGCGAGGCTCTGCGCGCGAGACGGAGGGTTCATGCGAGGGGGCGCGACGCTATCACAGGCCCCGCGGGGTGCGTCTCGCGCGTGTCGGACGCGCGCGCGGAGGAATGCAGGTGTCAATGAAAATATGCGCGTTGCACGGGCGTAGGAATCGGTTCGAGCCCTCTTCCGTTTCGGTTCAGTCAGTGGTTAAGGTGCCACCTCACAGAGCCGTTACTACCCGCTGTGCCTGGCTTGAAGCTTACAACCGCGTCCCGACACGATGATGAGGCCGTGATGAAGCAGTCCCAGATGCGATCGATCCGGTGGATGGTGATGGCGGCAGTGGCCCTGACGGGGTGCCAGGATGCCGCCGGCGGGTTCGAGAATGTGCAGCGGGTGGTGGGGCGTGGGGCGCAAGCGGCGCTCGCGGCGCGACCGACGGTGGTGGCGGACGATGAGGTGAGGGCGGGGCAGGCGGTTCCTGAGGCGCGGGCGGACGACGCGGCGCCGGTGGAGCAGGTGCCGTCGCCGGTGATCCAGGCCGACGGCTCGATGCGCTTCGTGCCGGACAGCAACCACCAGGAGATCTCGGGGGCGCGCGGCCGTGACGGCGTGGCCGTGACGTGGACCGATGGGGCTCACCAGGGCGTCTACGTGGGCCTGCTCGACGCGCAGGGCCGGGCGCGCGGCGCGGGCTCGCGGCTCCACGCCGTGGTGACGGACGAAGAAGGGGCCGCTTCGCCCGCGGTGGTCGCGGCCAACGAGGGCTACGGCGTGGCGTGGGCCGATCGGGAGAACGGTCGGGTGCGCTTCGCCCGCCTCGACGCGCGTGGGGCGCTGCGCGGTCGGGTGTCCATCGTGCACGACGGCATCGACGCCCCGCGCAGCGCGCGCCTCGTGTGGAACGGGCGGGAGTTCGGCGTGGCGGTGGGGCTCCGTCGGGGGGTCTATTTCAGCCGCATCGGTGACAACGGCGCGCGCCTCGGCGAGCCCGTCGTGCTCTCCGAGAGTTCTTCGGTGAACTCCATCGACGCGGTCGAGTGGGACGGCCACGCGTTCGGCGTCGCGATCACGGTGTCGGCGGATGGGCGCGTGGAGCAGGTGCGCCACCGCGTGACCCGCGGCGACCGGCACGCCTGAGGCCCTCCTGCCTCGGGCGGCGAGTGTTCGCGGCCGAGGGTTGCGTTTGACGACGGCTTCGTGTTGAGTCCCCCTCGCCGTGAGCGAGAGGCCCTGCGGCCCTCCCTTGCATCTCATGCGCAAGGACGCTCCGAGGAGACACGATGTCTGAGGTCGCGATTCAAGAACAGGGTTCCAAGGGTTCAATGCTCGGGTCACGCCTGGGGTCGGTGGTGGCCATCGCCCCGCTCGGCGTCTGGACCACGTGGCACCTCTGGGAGAACCTCTCCGCGTGGGACGGCGCCGACGTGTGGCAGGCCACCGTCTCGCAGCCCGGCACCACGGGCACCAACACCCTCGTGAGCATCGTGGTGTTCGCGCCGCTGCTCCTCCACACCGCCTGGGGCTTCACGCGCCTGCGGATGTCGAAGCCCAACGGCTACGCCTTCTTCGGCAACGCGAAGTACCTCCTCCAGCGGCTCTCCGCCGTGGGGCTGCTGCTCTTCCTCATGGCGCACGTCTACCTCGCGCGCATCCAGCCCCTCACGCACGAGCCCGGCTACGAGACCTTCGAAGACCTCGCGGCCCACATGCGGCACCACCCGCCGACGCTCGCGGTGTACGTGCTCGGCGTCCTGGGCACCGCGTACCACCTCGCCAACGGCGTCTACACCGCGTCGTTCATCTACGGCGTCGCGGCCTCCCCGCGGGCGCGCAAGGTGATGCAGGTGCTCTCGCTCGCCTTCTTCGCGCTCCTCCTCGCCTTCGGCTGGGGCGCCATCGCCGGACTCTTCCAGGGCGGCGCCAACTTCGCGCCCCCCGTCGACTGACCCGGCACCTCCCCGCCCGCTCCCCACTCCCGCGAATCCCCCAGAAATCAACCGCCACACCCTTGATCGCCTCCCCGTGGGCACAATATAGGTTGGTCAACCAACTTATGTCGCGCCCCTCCAACACCGACGAACGTCGGGAGCAGATCGTCGCGGGGATGATCCGCGTGGTGGCCCGGGAGGGCTATGAGCGGGCTTCGGTGCAGGAGATCGCGAAGGCCGCGGGGCTCGCGCCGGGGCTCATCCACTACCACTTCCGCCGCAAGCTCGACGTGCTCCTCGCGGCGCAGGAGGTGCTCGTCGCGCGCCACCTCGCGCGGGTCGCCCGCTGGATGGCGAAGGCCACGGACGGGGTCGGGCGCGTGGGAGCATTCATCGACTGCCACCTCGCCCGCGGCGCGGAGGAAGACCCCGACGCCCTCGCCTGCTGGATCGCGCTCACTGCCGAGGCCCTCCGCGACCCTGAGGTGCGAGCGGGGCACGACCGGGCCGTCCGCGCGATGGTGTCGACGCTGGAGGCGTCGGCCCGGCAGGTGCTCACAACACAGGGGCGGGACGGGGGCGAAGCGCGCGCGGTCGCGACGGCGATCTTTGCCTCGATTCAAGGGTACTACGCGCTGCACGGGGCGTCGCCGGGGCTCATCCCGCGCGGGAGCGCCGCGCCCGCGGTTCATCAACTCGCAGCGTCGCTCCTCGCGGCACCCGCGGAGGAGAAGGCGCCGACACATCGAAGGAGGCGATCATGACGTTCGACGTACCGACCCTCACCCCCATCGCCGCCGCGCTCGCCGCGCTGTGGGCGGCGCGGTGGTTCGCCCGGAGGTTCTACCTGAGCGCGCAGCCCGACGAGTGGCTGCTGAGCGTACGCGACGGGCGCCTCGTCGCCGCGGGGGTGGGCGTGTCACTCCTCCGGCGACCGGGCGACGTGGTGGTCCGCTTCAGCAGCACGATGCAGCGGGTGAGCTTCGCCGTCGACGCCATCTCCCTGGAGCGCGTCGTGGTGCGCGTGGAGGGCTTCATCTTCTGGTCGGTGGCCGCCGAGGGCGACGCCCCCTTCCGCGCGTACAGCCGCCTCGGGATCGCCAACCTCCTGCGCCCGCCGCCGGGGCTGAAGCACCCCAAGCACCTGCTCACCTCGCCGCAGCACAAGGCGTTTCAGCAGATCCTGACGGCGGTGGTGCAGCGCCACGCGTCGGCCCTCCCGCTCGCCGCGCTGGTGGGACGTCAAGACGCCCTCGTGGCGGGGCTCACCGAGCGCCTGCGGGAGACCACCGCGGAGATGGGCGTGAGCGTCGATCAGGTGGAGATCCTCGCGGCCCGCCCGGCGGACGCGACCGTGCAGGCGGAGCTCTCGGTCTCCGAGCGCACGCGCCTCCACGAGGAGGCCGAGCGGGTGCGGCGCGAGGCCGAGGCGCGCATCGAGGCCGCGGCGATGGAGCGGGAGCGGGCCAACGGGCTGGCGCGGGCGGCCGCCGTGCACGCGGTGAAGACCCAGGAGGAAGAGCTCGCCCGCGCTCGCGAGCTGGCCGCGGAGGCGCGCGCTGGAGGTGGCTCGCGCGAGGATCGCCCGGGAGAAGGAGTGCCTCGACGCCGCCCTGGCCGCCCGCCGCGCCGAGGCCGAGGCGACCCGCGACGCCGAGAGCGCCCGCGCCTCCGTCCTCGAACAGATGTCCCCCGCCGTGCGGGAACATGAGCGTCAGGTGCTGGTTGCACAGAAGGTCGCCGAGTCGCTCCGCATCACCGACGCGCGCTGGGTGTCGGTGGGCGCAGCCTCGCCCGCGGCGAGCGTCGGGGCCATGATCGCGGGCGTCCGCGAGGTGCTCGGCGCGGCCGCGTAGGCGATTCGCCGTTCGCCCGAGGGGGCGCACCGGTGCTACGTTCGGCGCGATGCAGGAGGCCCAAGCGATGCGGTTCGACTTCACAGGCTACGTGCAGGCGAAGAAGGCCGGGGTGTCCGGCGAGCGCGGCGAGGGCTACGCGTACGAGGGCGACCTGCGCGTCCTGCGCAAGCTCCGCACCCTCAAGCCCGTCGAGATCGCCGTGGGGCGGGCGGTGAAGCTCTCCACGGGCTTCCTCCACGCCGAGATGCTCGGCAACGCGGTGCGCGTCGGGCCGCGGCAGTTTCCGCGGATCTACAAGGCCGCGGCGGCGTGCGCCGAGACGCTCGGCATCCCGATCCCGCGGGTGTACCTCGTCCCCAACATCGCCACCATCAACGCCGCCACGTACGGCCTCGACGGCGACGCCTTCATCATGGTGCACGCCGCCACCGTGCAGCAGCTCACCGACGCCGAGCTCCGCTTCGTCATCGGCCACGAGTGCGGCCACATCCAGAACAACCACGTCGTCTACCTCACCACCCTGCACATCCTCAACAGCATGCTCGGCGTGGTGGGCTCGCAGGTGCTCGCGCCGCTGGTGATGCCCGCCCGCGTGGCGCTCCAGACGTGGGCGCGGGCCGCGGAGATCACCTGCGACCGCGCGGGCCTCCTCTGCGTGCGCGACCTCAACGTCGCCACCGACGCCTTCGTGAAGCTCGCCGTCGGCAGCAAGGAGCTCTTCGCCGAGCTCAACAAGGACGCGTACTTCACGCAGCTCGAGGACTCGCGCCGGGACTACGGGCGCATGGGCGAGCTGCACCGCTCGCACCCCGACATCACGCGCCGCATCGAGGCCCTCCGCGCCTTCGCCGAGAGCGCCCTCTACCGCGGCGCGACGGGCCGCGACGGGGGCACCGACCGCGCCGAGCTCGAGCGCCGCACCGAGGCCATCGTCAAGGTGATGTGACCTCCCCACTGTCCTGCGCACCGCCTCCCTTCGACTCCCCACGAGAGAGCACCCGATGACCGAACGCACCCTCCACGACACCAAGCAGGAGCTCATCACCGCGCTCACCGCGCTCGCCGACCTCGCGCAGAAGTCCGGCGTGGCTTCGCTGCGCGACCGGCTCCTCACCGACCGGCTCCCGCGGCTGCAGGAGGAGCGCGCCGTGCTCGTCGTGCTCGGCGAGTTCAACCACGGCAAGACCACCTTCGTGAACGCCCTCCTCGGCGGCCACGTGCTCCCCACCGGCATCACCCCGACCACCGCGCTCATCCACGAGGTGCGCTACGGCGACAAGACCGCGGCCACCCTCGTGAAGCGCTCGGCGTCCGGCGGCCTCGACGACCGCTCACGCCCCATCGGCGGCGCCCGCGAGTCCTTCGCCTTCGAACGCCTCAACGACCTCGTGGCCGGCCAGCGCATCAACCCCGACGACGTCCTGCGCGTGGAGCTGGAGTACCCCGCGGAGATTCTCCGCGACCGGGTGACCCTCGTCGACACCCCCGGCGTCAACGACCTCAACCTCCAGCGGGCCGAGATCACCTACGGCTACGTCCCGCGCGCCGACGCCGTGGTCTTCCTCCTCGACGCGGGGCAGATCCTCAAGGAGTCCGAGCGGCGCTTCCTCCGCGAGCGGCTCCTCGGCGCGGGCCGCGACCGCATCGTGTTCGCCATCAACAAGGCCGACCTGCTCTCCGAGTCCGAGCGCGCCGAGGTGATGGACTACGCGAAGCGCCAGCTCGAGCACCTCGTCCCCGGCGCGCCGGTGATGTTTCTTTCCGCCACGCGGGCCCTCGCGGGCGACCGGGAGACCTCGGGCATCGACGCCCTCCTCGCGCAGCTCTCGTCGCTCCTCGGCAGCGACCGGCTCCGCATGCTGGTCGACTACGCCGCCGACGAGGGGCTGCGCGTGAGCGACATCCTCCGCCGCGCCCTCGCCGTGCGCCGTCGTGCCGTCACCATGTCGTCGGGCGAGCTCGAGCGCCGCATGAAGGCCATGGAAGACGACCTCGAGAACGCCCGCGCCCAGGTGGACAAGCGCAAGCAGCGCATCGACGAGGAGATCGCCGCCGTCCGCGCCGTCGCCCAGCGCGACCTCGAGACCTTCACCAACGAGTTCGCCGTGGCCGTCCGCCTGGAGGTGGAGAAGTCGTCGGCGGGTGACATCCAGCGCTTCCTGCCGAAGTTTATCGAAGACACCTGGCGCAAGTGGCTCGCCGACGAGGCCAAGACCCTCGGGGAGCGCCTGGAGGCCCTCGCCGAGCAGATCGTCGCCCTCGTCAACGAGGACGCCCGCGAGTCGGGCAAGAGCCTCCAGGAGTTTCTCGGCGCGGGCGCGGGCCAGCTCGACGTGAAGGTCGACACCCTCGCCTACGACATGGGAGTCTTCGCGCTCGGGGCCGTCGGGCTCGGCGTCATGGTCGCCTTCAACCTCGTCGTCGGCGGCATCCTCACGCTCGGCGCGCCGGTGCTCGCGATGTTCTTCAAGGAGCGCATCGACGCGGAGATCAAGCGGAAGGCCGAGGACAGCGCGCCGGCGGCGGTGAGGGCGGTGTCGGCGAAGATCGGCCCCGAGCTCCTCGCCACCATCGACCGCTTCGGGCAGCAGCTCACCGACTTCGTGGTGCAGGCCAACGACGAGCTCCGCCGCTCGATGCTGGAGGTGCTCACCACCACGCGCCGCGCGCTCTCCGAGGCGAAGGAGGGCGAAGGCCCGTCGGTGGAGGAGGTCGACGCGCTCGTGAAGGTGCAGCAGCAGCTCCGCGAGCAGATCGAGCGGCTCCGCGCCCAGGTGTGGGAGCAGCCCTTCGAAGGCATCGCCGGCATCCCGATGCCCATCGGCAGCGCGTAGCACCCCTCGGAAGCGCTTGAGGCGCGCCGCCCCCTTCGGCTACCTATCAACGCCTCTCCCCACTCCCCCCCTGGAAGAAGAGGCCAAACCCCCATGTGCGGTGTCATCGGTTTGATCGTCGAGCGCTCCCGTGACGACCTCGGGCGCGTCGCCGCCGAGCTCCTCAAGACCCTCGAGTACCGCGGCTACGACTCCACCGGCGCCCTCTTCCAGGGCGACACCCCCGACGACCTCACCCTCCTCAAGGGCGTCGGCGCGCCCTCCCTCATGGTCCACGAGCTCGGCATCGTCGAGCAGCGGGGGCGGGTGTTCTGCGGTCAGGTGCGCTGGGCCACCTTCGGCGCGGTGACCACCGCCAACTCGCAGCCCCACCTCGTGCGCTGCAAGCTCACGATGTACGGCGCGCACAACGGCAACGTCACCAACTGCGACGAGCTCAAGTCGTGGCTCATCGAGGAGGGCCACGCGCCGGCCTCCGACAACGACGGGGAGATGGTGGTCCACACCATCGAGCACTACTTCGCCCTCGCCCTCGCGCGCGAGCCCGCCGACCGCTACCTCGACCCGGCGACCCGCCAGCGGTGCATGCGGGCCGCGATCGTGCGCGCCGGGACGCGCCTCCAGGGGAGCTTCGCCGCCGTCGTGGTCGACCCGGTGACGCGCCGCATGTGGGCCATCAAGTCCGGGTCGAGCCTCTACTTCGGCTTCGGTCAGGACGAGGTGGGCGGGCGCTTCTGCATCGCGTCGAGCGACCTGTCGTCGGTGCTCAAGCTCACCCGCGCGCTCGTTCCGCTGCGGGAAGGGGAGTTTGTGGAGTACACGGCCGAGGGCTACGAGCTGCTCGCGGCCCGCGACGGCGACGGGCGCAAGGCGGGCGACACCCTCCACCGCGAGCCCGTGCGCAGCCGGCTGCGGGCCAAGGACGCCGCGCTCGTCCCGCCCTTCGCGTACTTCATGGAGCAGGAGATCGCCGCCCAGGAGGCCACCGGGCGCGCCGTGATCACCATGTTCCGCGGGGGGAGCGACGCGCTCCAGGCGCTGCGCCCGGCGCTCGAAATGTCCGACGCGGTGAGGGAGGTGGGGGCTCACCTCGACGGGCTCCTCGGGCTCTACGACGACGAGGCGATGCTCCGGGCCTTTCACGCGACGGTCGACGCGCCGGGCTTCACGACGCTCCTCGCGCGCGTGCCCGCGTCGTTCGTCGAGGCCACGGCGGCCGCCACGCCGGGGGCCGTCGCCGACCTGCTCACGTCGTCCGAGCGCGGCGTCCTCGCCGACCTCCTCCCCTGGGCGCGCCCGGGCACCCACGACCGCGTCGCCGTCCGCGTCCTCGACGCCCTCCTCGAGCGCGACGAGGTCGACGAGCTCGCGCGGGCCGTCGCGCGCTTCCTCGAGCTCGCGGGGCAGTGTCTCGCGCGGGGCGGGCGCATCTACGTGGTGTGCTGCGGGTCGTCGTTTCACGCGGCCAAGGCGGCGGCGCTGTTCTTCAACGACATCGCGTGCGTCGAGCTCGTGCCCATCCTGCCGGGGGAGTTTCGCGGCCAGTGCTCGCAGTCGCTCCGGGACGGCGACCTCTTCGTCGCCGTCAGCCAGAGCGGCGAGACCAAAGACCTCATCGACGTGATGAACCTCGTCATCGCGTCGGGCCTCGACATCCGCCGCGTCTCCCTCGTCAACAACGTCAACTCCACGCTCGCCCAGGAGAAGAGCGACGTGGTGATCCCGCTGCGCTGCGGCCCCGAGGTCGCCGTCCCCGCCACCAAGAGCTTCATGAACCAGCTCACGGTGCTCTACTGCCTCGCGCTCCGCCTCGCCGCGCGGCGCCTCCCGACGCTGCCCGACGCCGATCCGCGCAAGGCCCACCTCCTCGCCGAGCTCGCCCGCCGCGAGGCCCAGCTCCCGTCGCTCCCGCTGCTGCTCCGCGAGACCATCGAGGCCACCGAGCTCGAGGTGGAGGGCGCCGCCCGCATGCTCCACCTCGCGCCGAGCATTCACATCCTCGCGACCCGCATCACGGCCGTCGCCCGCGAGGGGGCGCTGAAGGTTCGGGAGGTGGCGCTCAACCACACCGAGGGCTTCGAGGGGTCGGAGTTCAAGCACGGGCCCAACACCATCCTCGGGTTCAACACGGTGTTCGGCGCCGCCAGCGTCGACGCCCTCCTCGCGGCCCTCGGGCGCACCCTCGAAGGGCTCGTCGCGCGCGCCGCGGAGGCCGCGCTCCCGCCCGCCTCCGTGGCCCGCCTCGTAGGGGCCGCCAGCAACGCGCTCTTCCGCCCCGTCGCGTCGTCCCTCGCGCTCACCGCCGATGAACGCAGCGTGCTCGACGCCGCCATCGACCGCGACGCGCTCCTCGCGTCCCTCTACGCCGACTATCCGCTCCTCTACGTCACCGGCCCCGACGAGCGCGACGTGAACCTCACCGTCTCGGCCATCAACACCCACAAGATCCGCGGCGCGAGCACCGTCGTCATCGCCGAGGAGTCGCCCGCGCTCCGCCTCGCCGCCAGCAAGGCGCCCGTCGACAACCCTCGGTACGCGTGGAGCTACATCGCCCTCCCGCGCACGGGCGACACGCTGATGACGGTGTTCACCAGCACGGTGGTGCTCCAGCGGCTCGCGCTGAAGATGAGCGTGCTGAAGAAGCACCACCTCGACCGGCTCGGCGTCAAAGACCACGGCGTCCACCCCGACGTCCCCAAGAACGTCAGCAAGTCCATCACCGTCGACTGAGCCGCCCGCTAGCGCAGCGCGAGAGCCACCGCGAGCACGGCCACCACCATCACGGCGATCACCAGCGCGTCGAGCCCCGCGGGCGTCGGGAGCGGCCGCGGCGTGAGGTCGTTGGGCGCCTCCGGGAGCACCTGGCGCGCGACATCGGCGGGCGGCGGGTTGCGCGCGGGCTGCGGCGCCGTGGAGACGCGCGGCGGCATCGAGGGGCGCGGCTGCGCGGGCGTCGACACGCGGGCGGGCGGCGGGTTGCGCGCGGGCTGCGGCGCCGTGGAGACGCGCGGCGGCATCGAGGGGCGGGGCTGCGCCGGCGTCGAGACGCGGGCGGGCTGCGGGGGCGGCGTGGTGACGCGCGGGAGCCCCGGCACCGTGGAGACCCGCGGCAGCGTCGACGGGCGGTTGCCCGCGGGCGGCGGCGTCGAGGGGCGCGGCGGGGGCTGCTGCGTGTGGGTCGCCGGGGCGGGCGCGGTGGCGCCGAAGCTGCGCGCCCAGCGCGTCTGCGTCGCCGCGTTGGCGAAGGGGAAAAGGGCGCTGCCGAAATCGCGCATCGAGGGGAAGCGAGCGTCCGGCGTGCGCGCCATCGCGCGGAGAATCACCGCGTCGAGGCCCTCGGGGAGCGCCTCGTTGACCGTCT
Source organism: Polyangiales bacterium (assembly GCA_044375895.1). Classification (GTDB taxonomy): domain Bacteria; phylum Myxococcota_A; class Polyangia; order Polyangiales; genus CAISKJ01. Next base: position 23,872 of record JBILLV010000018.1, read on the forward strand.
GCGGGCTCGGGAAGACGCCCGCGGACATCGCCTTGAAGGTCTCGTAGCGCGACTCCCCCTGGAAGGGCAGGCGCCCCGTCACGCAGCGGTAGAGCGTCACGGCGAGCGCGTACTGATCGGACGCCGGGAGCGCCTGACGCGCCGTCATCAGCTGCTCCATCGGCATGTAGGAGAGCGTGCCGAGGGCGGTGTCTTCGCGCGTCAGCCCGTCGTCGTTGCCATCGTCGACGTTGATCTTCGAGAAGCCGAAGTCCACCACCTTGGGCGTCACGGCGCCGTTCGCGTCGAGGGCGAGGAAGATGTTGCCCGGCTTGAGGTCGCGGTGCACCACGCCCGCCTTGTGGGCGCTCGCCACCGCGGCGATCACCGGGAGCATGAGCTCCACCGCGCGCTCGGTGGGGAGCGGCGCCTCGCGCTGGAGGAGGGTGTCGAGGTCTTCACCTTCGAGCAGCTCCATGACGAGCCAGAGCCGCGACTCGTCGTGGCCGACGTCGAGCATCTGGGCGACGTTGGGGTGCTTGATGCGGGCGGCGGCCTGCCCCTCTCGCTCGAAGCGCGCCACCATCTCCGGGTTGGCCGCGGCCTCCGTGTGGAGCACCTTCACGGCGACGCGACGGCCGAGGGTGATGTGCCGACCCTCCCACACGCTCCCGGTGCCGCCGCGGTTGACCTCGCGCACCAGCTCGTAGACCCCGCATCGCGAGACCACGCCGCGGGGTGTCTTGTTCGTCTCGTCGTCCATCGGCGGTCCCGATGGAACGGTGAATAACACACCCGCGCCCGCATCGCGCACGCGCACAACGATGAATCCCACAGGAGGCGCGGCACGCGCACCACGGTCGCGCGGGAGGTCTCGTCGTGACGGCGCGGTTCGGGTAGCGTTCGCGCGATGATCGTCCCGGAAGTCGAGCTCCATTTCGAGGCCGCGCCCGCCGAGCCCTGGACCCCGCTGCACGTCACCGCCCGCGAAGCCCTCTCGCGCGTCGACGAGGTGACCGTCGTCCTCGCGACGCGCCATCTCGCCGCCTCGCCCGACGAGCTCTTCACCCGGCCCGCGTGCCTCACGATCGCGCGCGGCGCATCGGCGCGGCGGTTTCGCGGCGTGGTGCGTCGGGTCGAGGACCTCGGCACCGCCGCGCAGCACCGGGTGGCGCGGGTGACGCTCGCCCCGTCGCTCTGGATGCTCTCGCTGCGCCGCGACTCGCGGATCTTCCAGCACCTCAACGCGCCGGCGATCGTGAGCGAGGTGCTGCGCGACGCGGGGCTCTACCAGGGGGACGGCGAGCTGCTCGTCCCGCAGGGTGTGCAGGCCCTGCCCCCGCGCGAGTACTGCGTGCAGTACCGCGAGAGCGACCTCGATTTTGTCACCCGCGTCCTCGCCGACGAGGGCATCGCCTTCGCGCTCTCGCACGACGGCGAGCGTGAGGTGTTCGCCCTCGTCGACGAGCCTGCTCGTCCGGCGGTGGTCCCTACGCTCGACGGCGCGCCCGTGGCGGTGCTCGACGCGGGGGCCGCCACCGCGCAGGCCGAGTCCGTCCACGTCTTCGACGTCGCGCGCGCGGCGGTGTCATCGTCGGTGACCCTCCGCGACCACGATTTCACGCACCCCCGCGCGGTGCTCGACATGACGCCTCGCTCCGCCGCGCCGGGGCCGCTGCCCGTGTACGACTACCCCGCGGGCTTCTCTGGCAGCTACGACGCCGCGGCGGGGGCGTACGGCCCGCACCAGGGGCAGCGGCTCGCCCGCGTGCGGCACCAGGAGATCGCGCAGGCCGACGGCGCCGCGCGCGGTCGCGGGGACGTGACGGGCTTCGCCGCGGGGCGCTCGTTCGAACTCCGCGGGCACCTGCGCCCCGAGCTCGACGGCCCGTATGTGCTCACTGAAGTGGAGCACGAGGCCACGGCGTGGGGCGACGTGACTGACGACCTCCGCGCCGACCCGCGGATCCGCGCGCTGCTCCCGACGCCGCCCGAGGGGGCCGCGGCGTCGCGCTACGTCAACACGTTCGCGTGCGTGCGGGCGTCGGTGGTGTACCGCCCGACGCGCGAGACGCCGAAGCCCGTCATCGCGGGGCCACAGACCGCCGTGGTGATGGCGCCGGCGGGGATGGACGAGGAGATCGCGACGGACGTCCACGGGCGCGTGCTCGTCCGCTTCCACTGGGAGCGCCCGGAGCTTCGAACGCCCTCGCAGCGAGCGAGCGACAGCTCGTGCTGGGTGCGCGTGGCCCAGTCGTGGGCGGGGGCGGGGTGGGGGACGCTCTTCATCCCGCGCGTGGGGATGGAGGTGGTGGTTCACTTCCTGGAGGGTGACCCCGACCGACCGCTCGTCACGGGCTGCGTGTACAACGGCGAGAACCGCCCGCCCGTCACGCTCCCCGCGGAGAAGACCCGCAGCACCATCAAGACGAGCTCGTCGCGCGGGGGCAACGGCTTCAACGAGATTCGCTTCGAAGACCTCGCCGGGCGCGAGCAGCTCTTCGTCCACGCCCAGCGCGACCACGACACCGTCGTCCGCCGCGACCAGACCCTCGCCGTCGGCCACGACCGGGTGAAGACGGTCGAAGGGAGCGAGCACAACACCGTCCAACGCGACCGCGTGACCTCCATCGAACACAACGACGCCCTCGACGTCGGCGGCAACCACACCGTCTCCGTGCACGGCGCGGCGGGGGCGGCGGTTCGGGTCGACGCGAGCTACGTGCTCCACGCGCACGACAGCATCGCGCTCACCGTGGGCGAGACGAGCCTCGTGCTACTGCCCGACCGCGCCACGCTCTCGTCGCGCACCGTCCACGTGCTCGGCGGCGAGCTGGTGAACATCTTCGGCGGCATCACCCGCATCAACTGCGAGGACGGCGCCCGCGACGTCGTCCGCGCGCGCTCGCCCAAGGCCGCCCGCGCGGTGGGGCTCCAGGGCGTCGCGGGAGGCTCGCTCCGCCGCACGCTCGCGGCGCTCGAACCCGCCGCGCTCGTGCGCTTCGCCGCCGAGGCCGTCGAGCGCCCGATGGTGCAGGGCAACGTCCCCGACCGGCTCCGCGCGCGGGTGACGGGCGTGGTGAAGGGCGCCATGGGGCAGTGGTTTCAGGCGCTGGGGGAGGGGAGTTTGCCGCCGTGGGTGAAGGCCGCGGAGGCGCAGGTGGCCGGGCTCGTCGGGCCGGCCGTCCAGGCGATGCTCGCCCGCGTGCTCCCGACCGGCGGACTCGGCGGCGCGATCGGCGATCGGGTGCTCCAGGGCCTCGCGGCGCAGGTGCAGGGCTCCCTCACGGAGGCCACCACGTCGGGCCTCCTCCACGCCATGGCGCTCGACCAGGGGGCCGCACAAGACCCCTTCTGGCACGCGCTCCAGCAGCGCGACGGGGCGGGCGTGCAGGGGGCGTTGCTGTCCTTCGCGAAGGAGACGGCGGGGCAGCAGCTCGCGGGCTATGCGAAGCGTCACGCCAGCGCGGGCGCGGGCGATGCGCTGGTCCACTGGCTCCGTCCCGGCGTCGACGGCGTGCTCGACAGCGTCGGCGCGTCGCTGCTGCCGATGCCCTTCAGCCCAGCGGCAGCTCCGCGCGCGTGACGCGGCCTTCGGAGAGCGCGTAGCGGGTCAGCGAGCGGCCGTCGGGCGACTCGACGAGCCACGCGCGGACGCCCTCGAAGTACGCGGCCTCACCGCCGTCGAGCGCGGCCCGGAGCGCGGCCGGAACCCAGTACCGGGTCGAGGCTCGCTCGGGGTCGACGCCCGCGCGCAGCAGGGCGCGTCGGTACGCCGCGGGGAAGGGCTCGTCGCTGGTGAAGAACACCATCGCCCCCGTCCCCCAGGCCTCCTCGATGAGCGCCGCGAGCGACGGGGCGCCGGGCGTGAAGGTGACCACCACCGGGGCCGTGTCGCCGAGGTCATCGGGCTCGCGCGTCTCGTCGAGCGCGCACCACGCCTCGCCGCTCGCGTCGAGGGACTCGATGAGCTCGGGGTCGCGCGCCGCGTCGACGATCGCGTAGAGTGAGCCCGGCTCGGCCAGGAGCGTCAGGCGAGCCAGGTCGCGGGGCGTGGTGCGGTGCCACGCGAGGAGGCCCTGGAGGTTGGCGCGCGCATCATCGCTCATGGGGGCTTCAGCCGTTCTGCCGCTCGCGGCGGAGGAGGTCGGCCTCGGCGCCGACGCGCTCGCGGTACCACGCCGGCCGCACGGGGTAGTTGCGCAGGTGGTCCTCGGCGGAGCGCCAGTCGTTGCGCTGGGCGGCGCGGTAGAAGTTCCGCGCGACGCTGGTGCTCGGCATGGCGACCCCCTGGTGGTAGCTCCGGGAGAAGAGCACGGTCTGCTGGGCCTCGCTGAGCTCGCGGTAGGCGGGTGTGTTCGGGCCGCGGGCGGCGTCCCAGCGCTCCATCGTCTCGCGCACGAAGAAGCGATGGACGCCCTGGTCGATGACGTTGGCCTCGTCACGGGTGATCGACAGCGGGACGCGGTTGAGCTGCGCGACGGCGTTGCCGCGGATGTGCCCGGCGTAGGGGTCGAGGCGCTCGGCGATCGACTCCGGGAGCCCGAGCTTGGTGCGGAAATCGCGCTTGTTCCACTGCCCGACATCGAAGCCCGTGCCGATCGTGACGCCGCTCCGGCCCGCGGGCGGGACGTAGCCGCGCGTCCATTGACCGCCCTCGAAGCGCGAGAGGGCAGCGAAGTTCACCTTGGTGCCGAGCTGGTCGTTGACCTGTCGGAGCATCTCCGGGTCGGCCTGGCCGATCTTCTTCTTGATGCGCTTGACGGCCTTCTTCAAGCGCTGCTTCGTCATCCCGGGCACCTTCTCGATGCGCTTGATCTCCGCGTCGAGGTATGCCTTCTGGAGGCACGGGATGCACGGGTCGGCCACCTTCGCGTCGCCGCGGTAGTACTTGTCGCGCTCGGCGGCGCGCAGGGCGTCGAGGCGCGCGAGGGAGGCCTCGACCTCCGCGTCGTCGGTGGCGCCGCGGCGGGGCGTGAGGGCCGCGTCGAGCGCCTGGCGGGCGCCGATCTCCTTCTGCAGCGTGTCGATCGCGCCGAGGACGTGGCCCGTCTCGTCCTGCACCTTCGCGCGGTCGATGCTGCCCGTCTGGGCCTTGCCCAACACGTCGATTTCGAGGCCGCGGAGCTGCATGAGGCGCTGGTGGGCGAGGTCGAGGAGCTCGGCGTTGGAGGCTTTCAGCGCGGACGGTGGCGGCATCGGGCGCTCAGCCTTCCTCTTCGTCGAGGCCCTGCATGCGGAGGTCGACGGCGGCGACGCGGTCGTCTTCGTGCTCGTCGGGGGCGCGCAGCATGTCAAAGGCCCAGGGGTACACCTCCGCCACGCTCGTCGTCACGCCCACGAGCGCGTGCCACTCCACGAAGCGCAGGAGGTTGTCTTCGAGGGTGAGGTCGAGCGCCATCGCGGCCTCCACCAGCTCGCGCACCCACGCGGCGTACGCCTCCGCGCCGAGCGTGAGCCGCACCTCGGGGTAGGTGACCGAGACGTTGCGCGCGATCCGTTCGACCACCCGCTGGAGGGTGTCGTCGGCGAAGGCGTCCATCTGCGACGGTCGGATCGTCCACATCGTGGCAGGCCTCACGCTCCGTCGAGGGCGACGGCCTCCGGGCGGGGCGCCTCCGCGACGAACCGCAGCGCGCTCCGCGGCGCGTCGCCCTCGGTCACGTACGCGCTCACGGGGCCGAAGAACACCCGCCGCTCGTCCGCGGTACAGGTGGGCAGGTACACGCGGAGCACGCGCGGGTCGTACCAGCGGAAGAGCATCCGCCGCCCGTCTTCTCCCTGCACGCGCAGGAAGCGCCGCAGGTGCCGTCGCACGTCGTCGAAGGCGGCTTCGCTCCGCGCCCACACGCCCCACGCGTCGCCCCAGGGCTCGCCGAGCAGCGCGTCCCACAGCGGCGACGCCTCCGTGACCTCCGCGAGGTACGGGGCCACCTCGGCGAGCTCCTGCGCCTTCCACCCGTCGTAGAGCGAGGCGTGCTGCGCACGCGACGCGCGGAGCACCGGCAGCACCCGCTCGGAGCGCGCGGCGTCGAGCACCACGAGCCAGCGGCCCGGGGTGGGCTCATGCGAAAACACCCGCGGCCCGGTCACGCGCGACCTCGTGCCGGCGGGCACTCTTCGAGCAGCGGCGACCCGCGGCGAGCGGCCTCGCGCAAGCACACGATCTGGTCGGCGGAGGTGCGCCACGCGGCGTCGGCGTGCGGGCACTCCTCGGTGAAGGGGCTCCCGCGCCGGGCGGCCTCGCGCATCACGCCCGTCTGCGCCGACGAGCCGATGAACACCGTCGCGCACCCCTCCACGATCACCCCGCCGTGGTCGAGGGGGTCGCCCACGCGCGCGGCCATCCGGTCGCCGACGTACACCGTCGGCTCGCCCATCACGATCGCGTCGCGGGGGCCGTCGCAGTCGGCCTCGTCGCCGACGCGGGCCGCGTGCTGCCACCCGATGAGCACCGTGCTGCACCCGCGCGGAACGATCGGCCCGTCGGGGTGCTTCGGGCACTCGTGCTTGTCACCGACGCGGGCCGCGGGAGGCATTGGACGCGCGCGACCAGGCCACACGTCACACGGCGTGTCAACGCAGCGTCCAGGCGATGGCGAGGGCGATGAGGAGCAGCGCCGCGAGGGTGGCCGCGACGACGGGACCGACCGCGATCGGCTCGGGTGGAGGCGGCGGGGGTGGAGGCGCGGGCGGTGGCGTGACGGCGGGTGGCGTGACGGCGGGTGGCGGCGCGAGCGCGGGGATGCTCGGCGCGACGACGATGCGCGACGAGACCCCGACGGGGTCGGTGAGGGAGGCGTCGTCGGCGAGCGATGCGCGCGCGGCCTCCACCTCGTCGACGGAGACCTTCTCGGTGTCGGTCGCTTCTCGAAGCGATGCCTTCACCTTGGCGACTTCGGCGGCCGACACGCGATCGGTGGCGAAGGGGTCGCCGTTCGATGCGGCGCGGTTCTGGGCGCCGAAAGGGCTGTCGGCGCCGAGCATTGCGGTGGCGAGTGCGACAACCGCAGAAGGGCGCGCCTGCGCGTGGGTGGCGTCTTCGTCGTCGCTGTCGCCGTCCGCCAGGCGAACAGGCTCCGTGCGGTCGTCGCCTTCGGTGAGCGGGTCGACGGGCACGGAGACCGGGCAGGTGTTGTCCTCCGGCGGTGGGGACGGGAGGTCGACCGCGGTGGGCGGCTCGATCGGTGGCCGGGTCGAGCGCGCGGGGGCCGACGTCGCGACCGGGACGGGGGCGCGTTCGGGGCGCTGCCACCCGATCGGGACGTGGTTCGGGTCGTCGTGGCGCGGGGCGGGGGCGTCGCGCGTGGAGCGCTCGTCGGGAGGGGGCGGCTCGGGCTCCTGGGCGCCGGGCGGGGCCCACTGGTTGGCGGCGGTCCACGCGTCGCGGACGGCTTTGACGAAGGCCGCGGCGCTGGGGAAGCGTTCGCGGGCCGTGGGGGAGAGCGCGCGGGTGAGGGCGTCGAGGACGGCGTCGGGGACGTCGTCGCGCGTCGCCCGCACGAGCGACCGCACCCGCTCCGCCGCGTCACCCCAGGGCTCGGTGGGCGTCGCGGTGGCGCGGCCTGTGAGGATCTCCGCGTGGAGGACGGCGAGCGCGAAGAGGTCGGCGGCGACGGAGGCGGGGGCGCCGATGGCTTGCGCGCTGGCGAGGTAGGGGGTCGCCCGCTCCCACGCGGCGGAGCAGTGCGCGGCGGGTGCGACGTGGAGCGCGCCGAGGCCGAGCAGGCGGACGGCGTGCTGCGCGCCGACGCGGCGGACGAGCACGTTGCGCGACGCGAGGGCGCCGTGCGCGACGATGGGGCCGCGCGCCTCGTGGACGAAGCGGACCGCCGCGCCGATGCGGTCGAAGAGGCGCTGCGCCGTGGCGGGCGATGGCAGCGTGGCGGCCGTGCGGTGCCCCGCGAGCCAGTGGGCGAGGGAGCGCTGCCCCTCGTCGTAGCCCGTGACGAGGAAGGCGCCGTCTGCCGCGCGGCCGCCGTCGAGCACCGGGGCCAGGCCGACGTCGGAGAGCGCGCGGAGGGCGCGGAGGTGCGCGCTGAAGTCGCCCGCCGCGGGCAGCGGGAGGCGCTCGATCCGCACGGGGGCGCGGGCGGTGAGATCGTGCGCGCGCCACGTTTCGAAGAGGCCGACGTCGGGCTCTGGGGCGTCGAGGCGGTACCGATCTGCGAGGAGGGCGTCCTTCGCCACGCGCGGACGCTCGCACACCGCGGCGCGCGCTCGCAACGGGTCTGTCGAACGCTCACGAGGCGCCGCACGGGCGCGGTGACGATGTTCTCGACGGAGGAGATGTCGCCGATGCGTCCGTCGCGGGGGGGCTTGCTTCAAGCGACCGGGGCGTGGTGCTCGTGCGATCAGCGCGCGACCCCAAATGCGCGACGGCCGGATCGGGGAGGTTCCTCGATCCGGCCGTTGCTTTAGGTGCGGGGGTAGGATTTGAACCTACGACCTTCGGGTTATGAGCCCGACGAGCTACCAGGCTGCTCCACCCCGCGTCAGGGGGAGCGGTTGTCTACCTCCGCTCCCCTCCACGCGCAAGAAAAATCCTACCGACGCTTCGGACGCGGCGACGACTTCCGCTCCTCATCGCGCGCGGGGCGGTCGTCGCGACCCCTCGCAGGAGCGTCGGTGCGTGCGCCCGCAGCGAACCGCGGCTTCGCTGCGTCACGGCCGCGCGCGGGGGCCGACGTGCGGGCGGGACGGGCGTCATCGCGCCGCGGCGCTGCATCACGCCGCGGGGGCGCATCCCGTCGTTCGGGCCTCGCGTCGCGGCTGGTGGGCCTCGCATCACGCCGCTCAGGCCGCGCATCGTCACGCCGCGGTGCCGGGCGCGCATCATCCCGTCGCGTTGCGGGCCTGGCATCATCACGCCGCGGTGCCGGCCTCGCATCGTCACGCCGCGGTGCGGGCCGCGCGTCATCACGCCGCGGAGCCGGGCGTGCATCATCACGCCGCGATGCGGGCCGCGCATCGTCACGCCGCGGAGCGGGCCGCGCATCGTCACGCCGCGGTGCGGGCCGCGCATCGTCACGCCGCGGTGCGGGCCGCGCATCGTCACGCCGCGGTGCGGGCCGCGCGCCGGGACGTGTCGGCCTCGCCTCACGCCGCTCGGGCCGTGCGTCGTCGCGTCGCGGGGCGGGCCTCGCACCTGCGCGCGGGGCCGCGGGGCGCTCGCGCTCCGGGGCCACGTCCTCGCGCGGGATCCACGACGACTCGTCCATCTCCGGGTCGATGGCCACCGGCCCGCGGCGCTTCTTCACGAAGCGCTTGGGCTTCTCCACCTTCGGCTCCGACGGGATCGGCGGAATGCCCCCCATCTCCACCGGCCGGAGGTACTTCACCCGGAGCGCGGTCACCTCTTTGTCGGTGAGCGGGCGCAGCTCGCCGGGGCGCAGGCCCTCGGTGGTGATCTCCGCGAAGGAGAGGCGGGCGAGGCGCATCACGAAGAGCCCCGTCGCCTCGGCCATGCGGTGAATCTGGCGCGTGCGGCCCTCGTGGAGGGTCACCTCCAGCCACGTCGAGCCGGCGCCCGCGCCCGCGTCGTCGCCCGGCGGCGCGTTGCGGAGGATGCGCACCTGCGCGGGTAGCGTCTTCACCTGGCGCTCGTCGGGGTCGGACTCCGTGGGGTGGAGCATCACGCCCTTGCGCCACGCGTCGAGCTGCGTGTCGGCGGGCACGCCGCGCACCTTGCAGACGTACACCTTGGGGACGTGGTGGCGCGGGTGGGCGAGGGCCTGCGAGAGGTCGCCGTCGTTGGTCACCAGCAGCGCGCCCGACGTGTGGTAGTCGAGGCGGCCGACGGGAAACACCCGCGCGCCGAGGCTCTGCACCAGCTCGCCGAGCGCGGGGCGCCCCTCGGGATCGCTCAGCGTCGTGACCACCCCGCGCGGCTTGTGGAGGATCGCGTACACCGGGGACTCGTGGACGATGCGCTTGCCGTCGAGTTCGACCTTGTCGCGGCGGGGGTCGACGCGGGTGCCGAGCTCGGTGACGACGATCCCGTTCACGCGGACGCGGCCCTGGCGGATGTAGACTTCGGCGTGACGACGGGAGGCGACGCCGGCGCTGGCCAGCACCTTCTGGAGACGTTCGACAGTCATGGCGGTAGGTATCGGGGGGCTACGGAGTGGGAGGCGCGGCGGGAGGCGTCGCGGCCGGGGCGGAGGGAGCAGTGGGCGCCGCGCCCGCGGGGGGCGTCGGAGCGTCGGCCGGGGGGGCGCTCTGCGCGCCGGCCTGCGGGGTGGTGGGGACGCGCAGCGGGGCGAGGCGGTCGACGCGGTCCCAGCGGTCGGCGCGGCCGTCGTGGTCGTAGTCGGTGCCGATGCGCACCACGTGGCCCCGCGCGTCGTAGAACTCCCAGTAGTCCGGGCGAAACTCCGCCGCGTTGTCGCTCTGCACCTCGCGCTCGGCGCGGTACGGGCGGTTCTCGCGGTAGTACATCCGCTGGTCGATCATCCCGTCGTGGTTGAGATCGAACTCGCGGCGCACCACCTCCCCGTTGTCGAAGTAGGTGATCACGTCGAGGCGGCCGTCGAAGTCACGGTCCTCCTCTTCGCGCAGGGTGCGGCCGGTGTCGTTGTAGAAGCGGAAGACGTCCTTGGTGCCGTCGTGGTTGAGGTCGACCTCGCGGCACACCAGCACCGGGTGAGCCTCCTGCCCCTCGCCCACCACCTGAAACACCTTGCGCACGTCGGGCACCCCGTCGGCGTTGGTGTCGTACTCGCTCGACGAGCGCCCCGCCCCCGACGCGTCGCAGCGGCGGTGGTCGTCGCGCGAGGCGCTCGAGGCGAGGGAGGTCGGCGTGCGGAGGCTGAGGCGACGGGCCGCCGGCTGCGTCGACGACGAGCAGGCCGACGCGACGCCCAGCAGCGCGACTGCGTAGAGGATCTTCATCACCGGGTCTCCTGAGGCTTCTGCGCGGGCGGGGCCGTCGGGGCGGCGGGCGTCGGGGCGGCGGGCGCCGGGTTGGTGAGCGCCGGCGGCGTCGGGGCCGTCGACGCGGGCGGCGTCGCGGCATCGCCCGTCACGCCGCCATCACCCTGGCCGGGCTCCGCGTCGGGCTCGCCGTCGTGGTTGTTGTCGTGGGCCGCGTAGGTGAGGCGCCCTTCGCTGTCGAAGCGCTCCCAGGTGTCGACCCGGCCGTCGCCGTCGGCGTCGCGGCGAAGCTCGGAGACCTGACCCGCGCGGTAGTCGCGCCAGGTGTCGGTGCGTCCGTCGAAGTTGGTGTCGAGGATGTCGCGGGCCACCACGCCGCCTTCGAAGGTGGCCACCACGTCGATGCGCCCGTCGAAGTCGTAGTCGTCCTCGACGCGCGTCGTCTGCCCGCTCGCCACGTCGAACCAGCGGTAGATGTCGATGCGCCCGTCGAAGTTGGCGTCGACCTCGCGGCACTTCGGGCGCCCGCCCTCCATCACCGTGCGGATGTCCGGCTGGCCGTCGTGGTTGGCGTCCTGCGGCACCACGTCGCCCCCCGAACCCACGCACTCCTCGTGGGGCATCGCCTCACCCACAGGGTCGCGCGGGCGGTCGTTCGCGTTGGCCCGGCGCGCCGTCGACGACGCCGCGTCCGTCGAGCTGCACGCCATCACCGCGCCGAGCACCATCACCAGTAGCGCACTCGATCTCATCGTCGAAGTCGGTCCTTCCATCACAAGGTCGCCGGAGCGACGCGGTACCCTAGAGCGTCGCGCGGGGGCCGTGCAAGCGCGCATCTCCCGCGCACCCCCGTGAAATCGCACCCCTGACCGACGTCAACCCTCTGCCGTCAACATCGCGAATTTTCCAGTGGTGCGAGAAATTTATGGTGAGTTCTGTCATCTCCGGGCGAGCGCATTGACAGTGCACGTACCGGCATCTAGGGTACTTCCACGGCACCAGCAAAGTCATGAACGGCATCGACGAAAAGCTCAGAGAGCGAACGAGAGCGCTGCCCGTGGATGACGGAGCTGTGGCAGATACGACGGTACCTTCCTCGCCGCCCGACACGTGGCGGAGACCGGAACGACGAGCGATGGCCCGCAAGAAGGTCTCGACCACCATCTACATCGAACCCGAGCAGCTCGATCAGCTCAAGCTGCTCAACGAGCGCACCAAGGTGCCGATGGCCGAGTACATCCGCGAGGGCATCGACCTCGTGCTGCAGAAGCACCAGGACAAGCTCCCCGGACAGATCTCCCTCGACGCCGCCTCCGCCCGCCGCGGCCCCGCCCCCTCGTCCTCCAACGGCAACAACGGCTGATCGCGTCGCCGTCCGCGTGACGGCGACCGCGATAGGGTGCTAGAGACGCGCTCCCGTCTCGCCATGCCCACAGACACCTCCCGCATTCGCAATTTCTCCATCATCGCGCACATCGATCACGGCAAGAGCACGCTCGCCGATCGGATCCTCGAGTACACCGGGGCCCTGCAGCGCCGTGAGCTGGTCGAGCAGTTTCTCGACAAGATGGACATCGAGCGTGAGCGGGGCATCACGATCAAGGCCCAGCACGTCCGCCTCAACTACAAGGCCGACAACGGCGAGGTGTACCAGGTCAACCTCATCGACACGCCCGGCCACGTCGACTTCACCTACGAGGTGTCGCGCTCGCTGAAGGCCTGCGAGGGGGCGCTCCTGGTGGTGGACTCCACCCAGGGCGTGGAGGCGCAGACGCTCGCCAACGTCTACCTCGCCGTCGACGCCAACCTCGAGATCATCCCCGTCCTCAACAAGATCGACCTGCCCTCCGCCGACCCCGACCGCACCCGCGCGGAGATCGAGGACGTGGTGGGCCTCGACTGCTCGGAGGCCGTGCTCGCCAGCGGCAAGAGCGGCATCGGCATCCACGAGATCCTCGAGGCGGTGGTCAAGCGCGTGAAGCCCCCGGCGGGCGACCCCGCGGCCCCCCTCCAGGCCCTCCTCTTCGACTCCTGGTACGACTCGTACCGCGGGGCCGTCGTGGTGGTGCGCGTGATGGAGGGCACCGTCCGCAAGGGCGACAAGATCTACTTCATGGCCACCCAGCGCGAGTACGAGGTGACCGAGATCGGGGTGTTCACCCCGCACCCCATCGCGCTGGAGGAGCTCGGGCCGGGCGAGGTGGGCTTCATCGCCGCCAACGTCCGCTCGGTGCACGACACCAAGATCGGCGACACCATCACCCACACCAAGCGCCGCGCCGCCGCCGCGCTCCCGGGCTTCAAGGACGTGAAGCCGATGGTGTTCGCGGGCATCTACCCGACGGACAGCGCCGACTACCCCAACCTCCGCGACGCCCTCGACAAGCTCCGGCTTAACGACGCGTCGTTCCGCTTCGAGCCCGACACCTCGGAGGCCCTGGGCTTCGGGTTTCGCTGCGGCTTCCTCGGGCTTCTCCACATGGAGATCATCCAGGAGCGGCTGGAGCGGGAGTACAACCTCGACCTCATCATCACGGCCCCCAGCGTGGTCTACAAGGTCCGCCTCCGCGGCGGCGACGTGGTCGACGTCGAGAACCCCGCCCGCATGCCCGAGCCCGGGAGGATCGACTCCATCGAGGAGCCCTTCTTCAAGATGACGCTCCACACCCCGACCAGCGCCGTCGGGGCCATCATGCAGCTCTGCCAAGACCGCCGCGGCGTCCAGACCGGGATGCAGTACGTCGGCACCGAGCGCGTGATCCTCACGTACGAGATGCCCCTCAACGAGGTGCTCTTCGACTTCTTCGACAAGCTCAAGAGCGCCTCGAAGGGCTACGCCTCGATGGACTACGAGCTCATCGGGTACCGCGAGGGCAACCTCGTCCGCGTCGACATGCTCGTCAACGGCGAGAGCGTCGACGCCCTCTGCGTCATCCTCCACCGCGACAAGGCCCAGAAGCGCGGCCGCGAGCTGGCCGTGAAGCTCAAGGAGGTGATCCACCGGCAGCAGTACGAGGTGGCCATCCAGGCGGCCATCGGCGGCAAGATCATCGCCCGCGAGTCCCTCGGCGCCCTGCGGAAGAACGTCACCGCCAAGTGCTACGGCGGCGACATCACCCGCAAGCGCAAGCTCCTGGAGAAGCAGAAGGAGGGCAAGAAGCGCATGAAGTCCGTCGGGTCGGTGGAGATCCCGCAGGAGGCCTTTCTTGCGATCCTCAAGGTGGATTGATACGACGGCCCCGATGGTCGCCCCGGAGTCCGCACGATGAACGAACCCTCCTGGCAGGACAGGCTCTGGTACCTCACCTGGTACATCCTCATCCCCGCCGTCCTCGCCACCGCGCTCGTCTTCGGCCTCTCGGCCGTCCGCGTCATCGACGCCCCCGACCCCTGGCGCTGGCTCCTCGCCTTCGCGGTCTTCGAGATCATCGTCCTCGGCGTCCGCGACCGGATCTACGGCTCCAAGAGCGGCGGCGGCGCGGGCGAGCTCCGCACGGTGGCCGCCGAAGGCCGGGAGCTCCAGCGTGAAGCGGGCCGGCTCCTGGAGAAGGCGAAGCTCCCCAAGGAGAAGCGCGACGAGATCGACGCCGCCTCCGCCGAACTCAACAAGGCCCTCGAGGCCCGCGACGCCGCGGCCGCCGTGAAGGCCGTCCGGGCCTACGACGTGCTCATCACGAAGCACCTCGGGCACGTCCGCAAGGGGACGGTGCGGGAGTACGTCGAGGCGATCGTGTTCGCCGTCCTCGTGGCGGTGGTGATTCGCACGTTCGTCATCGAGGCCTTCAAGATCCCCTCGCCGTCGATGTACCCGACGCTCAGCGTGGGGGATAACATCTTCGTCAACAAGTTCATCTACGGGCCGCTGCTGCCGTTTACGGGGCGGCGGCTCTTCGAGGGGCAGCAGCCGGCGCGCGGCGACGTGGTGGTGTTCGTCTTCCCCGTCGACCCCAGCAAGGACTTCATCAAGCGCGTGGTCGGCGTGGCCGGCGACCGGGTGTGGGTCCGCGAAGACGGCTCCGTCCAGGTGAACGGCCGCCCCCTCGACCGCTGCGAGCTCGGTCACTGGCGCGGCGACGACGGCGAAGGGCCCGGCGCCACCGAGCAGCCCCAGCGCCGCGCCTTCATGGAGTGGGACGCGCAGCACCGCATGCGCTACCTCACGCTCTACTCCCGCGACCCCTCGGAGCGAGAGTCGTCGTCGGCCGAGTACTGTGTCCGCGAGCCCTGCACCGTCCCCCCGGGGCACGTCTTCGTGATGGGCGACAACCGCGACAACAGCTACGACAGCCGCTTCTGGGGCTTCGTCCCGATGCGCAACATCAAGGGCAAGGCCCTCTGGATCTGGTGGTCGAACGTCCCCGGCTCGGGCTGCGGCATGCGGTACGAGCGCTTCGGGCAGAACATCCTCGGCGACCCCCGCGTCCCCACCGACCTGCAGCCCGCCCTCAACGCCTGCGGCCGGCGGTAGCGCCGCCATTGACAACGGGGGGTGAGCCCGACGACCCTCCGCCCGCGAAACCCCACGCACACGGAGGCAACGAGTCGCGATGAAGCGCTTCACCATGACGCACGAGTTCAACTGCTCGCCGGAGACCTTCTGGAAGGTCAACTTCGACCGCGAGATGAACGAGCAGATGTACAAGAAGGGCCTCGGCTTCCCGGAGTACACCGTCCAGGAGCTCCGCGACGACGACCGGGAGATCTTCCGCCGCACGCTCGCCACGCCGACCGTCAACGCCCCCGCGGTGGTGCAGAAGGCCATGGGCTCGGGCTTCCGCTACACCGAGGAGACCCGCTTCAACAAGGCGACGAAGGTGTGCACCTTCAAGGGCATCCCCAGCGTGATGGCCGACAAGCTCATCACCGAGGGCACCATGCGCGTCGAGGCGATCGCCGGCGGTGCGCGGTGCCGGCGCACCATCGAGGTCACCATCGACGCGAAGATCTTCGGCGTCGGCGGCATCTTCGAGTCGACCGCGGAGGACAACATGCGCACGTCCTACGACAAGAGCGCGGCCTTCATGAACAAGTGGATCGCTGAGAAGAACCCCGCCTGACGCCGTTGTCCTCGCCGCGCTCGCTCCTCCAGCACCCCGATTTCGTCCGCTTCCAGCTCGCCCGCTTCGTCAGCACGATCGGCACGCAGGTGACCTCCGTGGCGGTGGGCTGGCAGGTGTACGCCCACACACACCGCAAGATCGACCTCGGCTACGTGGGCCTCGCCCAGTTTGTCCCCGGCGTGGCCCTCGCCCTCGTCACGGGCGCCGTCGCCGACCGCTTCGACCGCCGCCGCGTCATCGCCGTCTGCCACGTCCTCATCGCCCTCTGCTACGTCGCCCTCTGGCTGCTCTCCCGTCACCCGACGGCGTCGCTCGCGCCAGTGTACGGCGTCCTCGTGGCCTTCGGCGCCGCCCGCGCCTTCCTCGGACCGGCCAACCAGGCGCTCCTCCCGCGGCTCGTCCCCACCGAGCTCCTCGGCACCGCGATGGCCATGGGATCGACCATCTGGCAGGTGGCGGCGGTGTCGGGGCCCGCGCTCGGGGGTGTGCTCTTCGGCGTTCTCCACGGCGGCGTGTACCTCGTCTCTGCTGTCTGCGCGCTGGTGTCGGCGGGCTTCGCGCTCGCGCTCCAGACGAGCGGCGCGCCGACCGCGATGCGCCGGCCGGGCTGGTCCGATGTGCTCGCGGGGGTTCGCTACGTGTGGGGCAACCCCGTGGTGCTCGGCGCCGTCAGCCTCGACCTCTTCGCCGTCCTCCTCGGCGGCGCCGTCGCGCTCCTGCCCGTGTTCGCGAGCGACATCCTGCACGCGGGGGTGTGGGGCCTCGGCGCGCTTCGGGCGTCTCCCGCGGTGGGGGCGGCCCTCATGGCCATGTGGCTCGCGTACCACCCGCTCGACCGCCGCGTGGGGCGCTCGCTGCTCGTCGCGGTGGGGCTCTTCGGGGTGGCGACGGTGGTGTTCGCGCGCTCGCGCTGGGTGCCGCTCTCCGTCCTCGCGCTGGCGGTGACCGGCGCCGCGGACATGGTGAGCGTCGTCGTGCGGCAGAACGTCGTGCAGCTCGCGACGCCCGACGCGATGCGGGGGCGGGTGAGCGCCGTCAACCTGGTGTTCATCAGCACGTCCAACGAGCTCGGGGAGTTCGAGTCGGGGGTGACGGCGGAGTGGTTCGGCCCCGTGCGGGCGGCGGCGCTCGGGGGCCTCGGCACCATGGCCGTCGTGGCGCTCTGGTGGCGGTTGTTCCCTGCGTTGCGCGACATCGACAGGCTCTCCGACGTGCGCCCCAAGGAGCCCGCGTGACGGCCCTCGCCGCCTCGGGGATCACCTGGCGCTACACCGACGGCGCCGACGCGGTGCTCCGCGACGTGAGCGTGACGGTGACGCGGGGCGAGGTGCTCGGCGTGGTGGGGCCCAACGGGGCCGGGAAGAGCACGCTGCTGCGCGTCCTCGCGGGCGTGTCGCCGCCGCAGGTGGGGACGGTGCGCGTGCTCGGCGACGACGTGACGGCGCTCCCGCGGGCGGAGGTGGCGCGGCGGGTGGCGCTGGTGGCGCAGCGGGAGCGCGTTCCGGCCGGGCTCACGGTGCACGAGGTGGTGTCGCTGGGGCGGGCGCCGCACACGGGGTGGTTCGGGGTGCTCACGGCGCGCGACGAGGAGGCGGTGGCGCGGGCCCTGGCGCGCTGCGACCTCACCGGGCACGCGGGGAGGGCCTTCGAGACGCTGTCGGGGGGCGAGCAGAAGCGCTGCCTCGTCGCCCGCGCGGTGGCCCAGGAGGCGGCGGTGATGGTGCTCGACGAGCCCGTCGCGTCGCTCGACCTCGCGCACCAGCTCGCCGTGTGCGAGCTGCTCACCGAGCGGGCCAAGGAGGGCGTGGCGGTGGTGGTGGTGCTCCACGACCTCAACCTCGCCGCCCGCTGCTGCGACCGGCTGCTGGTGCTGCGGGAGGGGCGGGCGACGGTCGATCCGGTGGCCGAGGTGGTGACGCGCGAGCGGCTGCGGGCGGTGTTCGAAGTCGACGCGCACGTGGGGACGTGCCCGGAGGATGGGCGGCCGTTCTCGGTGGCGTGGCGGCGAGCGACGGGCTGAGGGGACAGTGGGGGAGGGGAGCTGCCGACGCCTGCACCGCGGGCTGCCGTCGTCTGCACCTGGAGCTGCCGACGCCTGCACTTGGAGGCGCCCACCGAGGAGCGGCCCTACACGTTGCGCAGCACGCGGTCGCGCGGGGCCAGGGAGCGAGCGGTCGGGGCTCGACTGTTCCACGCGATCTCACCGTCGGGCAGCGCCGACGATGGGCCGAGCGCGTCTGAGAGGTCCTCGACCATGGCGCGCAGGAAGGGCGCGCCGTCTGGTTGTGCGAGCAACGCGAGCCAGTCGATGTCGCGAAGCGCCGCCACACCCCCATCGGTCTCGTGGTAGCTGGAGCAGAACTCGTGCGGCGGCGCCTCGCGACACAGGTACTTCAGGTACCACTTGGGGTGCTCCTCGCGCGGTGCCCCACCCCACGGACACCTGCGATCACGCGGGCGTCGGTGCCGCGGGCACTCACCGACCGGAGCGAAGTACCCCGCGTCGGTCGCGTCGACCCGGAAGCGCTCCACGTCGCGGTCGATGACGAGCCGTGGGCGCCCGCCGCGCCCCGCCTGCGCGCGCTGAAGGGCCTGCGGGTCACCGTAGAAATACGCCTCGATCATCGGGTCGAAGAGGTGAAACGACGCACGGCCCCCGAGCCGCTCCGCGAGGTCGCGCGGCGCGTGGCGCCGGGTCTCCATGCGCGCGAGATGTCGCCCCACCGCATCGCGAACCGCGCGAAGCACAGCACCTTCGTTCCCTCGGTTGTTGAGTTCGAGGTCTTCGACGAGCACCGCGAAGTCTGCTGCATCGCGGCCGGACACGCTCGCGGCGAGTCGATCGACGAGCTCATCAATCGCAGGGACGCTCCCCATCGCCGCGTCCCGAGCGTTGCGGTCGGGGTCGACCGTCGCCGAAGTCGAGTCCTTCAGTTCTTCCAAGGTGAGCGACCGCTCGATGAAGAACTCCGCCTCTGGAAACAGCCGGGCCAACGCGACGGGTAGCGCTTGAAACTCCAACCGCCCCGTCACGATCAGCGCCACGCGAGGGCGCGTCACGCCTCGCCCCCAGAGAGGGGGTCCTGTCGGCCGAAGCCGCTTCCGTAGAGGTTGCCAAGGCGGAAGTTCGCGAGCCACTCCGCGTCGCAGAGTTCGGTGAGGCGGGTCGGGAAGGTCGCCCCAGCCTTGCGCTCGGTGACCCACACGTCCTCCGGAGTGTCGGTGAACGCATTGAGGATCGCCGGGGAGTGCGTCGCGAGCACGACATGGATCCCCCGCTCCTCGTGCAGCCCGCGAAACGCCTCGACCAGCGCGCGGATCGCCGAGGGGTGGAGGCCGTTGTCGGGCTCGTCGAGGAGCGTCACACCCCCCTCGCGCGTCCCCGCGACGGCGACCAGCGTGAGGAGCGTCGCGAGGATGCCGTTGGAGGCCGCGCGGATCGGGAGCGGCGCCTCGTCGCCCGGGGCGTAGAAGCGCGCGCCGAGCGCGCCTCCTCCCTTGGTCAGTTCGAGGCCCGCAAAACTGCGCTGGTGGATCCGGCGCAGCCGCTGGTCGACCCAGTCGAAGCGCCACGACTCGCTCCGCGAGTCCCGCCAGTTCTGGAGGACAACGAACACGTTGTCGCCCGTCGGCGAGAGCCGCAGGTCGTCGAGGCTGGGGTCCGACCAGGGACTCTTGCGAAAGGACTGAAGCTCCCACGGCCGGTAGAGCGACACGTCTGCGAGGAGCCGCCGGAGCTGGACGACAGCCGCACCGTCGTTCTTCGTGCGCGTGCGCTCCCAGTGCGCGTCCGTAAGGAACGAACCCACGGAGAGGTCCTCCGTGGCCCTGCGCGGGGCCGCGTCCGAGGGCGACGCGCGCAGCGACTCCTCGTAGGTCGCGGCGACGTGGTCGGCGACCGCGGAGAGCGCGATCGTCCACGTAGCGCCCGCCGCCTCCACGGAGAACCGCACGCGCGCCAGGGAGGCGTCGTCATCGGGCGCGTCGAGCAGTGGCGTGTGGTGCACGAACCCCGGCGCGCCGCCGGAGACCTGCACGGCGTCCTTCGGGGTACGCAGCGCTGCGTTGCGCGCGAAGAGCCACGCTTCCAACAGCGTGCTCTTGCCGCTCGCGTTGGGGCCGACGAGCGCGCATACGCCCTCTGGCGCCCATGATGCCTCCCGCACGCCGCGGAAGTTGCGCACCGTCAGCCGCAGCCTCGTCGTCTCGCCGTCCGCTGTCATCGCTCGGGTGACGATAGGTCGGCGGCGCGCTGGAGAGAAGAGAACGGCGACAGGCGGCTCAACCCGCGGGGGGCCGGGTCGATGACGCGGTGGGTCTGGAACACGATGGGTCGAAGGCAGGGAGCGGGGAGTCGACCGGGACGTGCCGGGAGGATGGGCGGCCGTTCTCGGTGGCGTGGCGGCGGGCGACGGGCTGAGGGGACACCGGGCGAGGGGAGCTGCCGACGCCTGCACCTGGAGCTGCCGTCGTCTGCACCTGGAGCTGCCGACGCCTGCACCCGACGGCGTCGTGGGAGAAGCGGGCCGACAGGTTGCGCCGCACGCGGTCGCGAAGGGTCAGGGAGAGCGCCCTTGGGGCTCCGCTGCTCCACGCGGCCATCGTGTCGATGGAGGGACCCGCGGTGGCGCTCGATCGCGTGAGCGAACTGCCCGAAGCGCTCGTCGGGGCGACGTCTGCCCGCCAATGCACCGACCGGGGCGCGTTGGAGTCGGTCACTACAGGCTCCCCCGGGTGGGCGGGGATGGACCCCCAGAAGCGGAGGCGGCGAACCGCCATGCGGCCGGCGCCGGACAGCGCGGTGACGGCGGTGATACACTATCCCCCATGCGTCACACTTTGCTTCTCCTGGTTGCCCTCCTGGGCTGCGACCCCACCCCCCAGCCGACCGGCGACGGCGCGACGGACGTCACCCCGGATCGGGGCCAGTTCTGCGTGCCCGGCTCGATCGCGACGTGCACCTGCCCCAACGGCGACATCTCCGAGCTGCCCTGCAACGGGAGCGGCGCCTACTACGACTCGTGCCGCTGCGGCGGTCCGGACGTCCCCCAGCCCATCGATCGGCCGCTCGAAGCCGCCGTCGACGGTGACTCGGACGGCGACGTCGCGCCGGATCGGGGCCGGGTCTGCGTGCCCGGCTCGATCGCGACGTGCACCTGCCCCAACGGCGACATCTCCGAGCTGCCCTGCAACGGGAGCGGCGCCTACTACGACTCGTGCCGCTGCGTCCCTCTGGACGTCCCCCGGCCCATCGATCGGCCGCTCGAAGCCGCCGTCGACGGCGACTCGGACGGTGGCAACGATGTCGGCATGGACGCGGGCGGCGACGTCACCAGCGACGCGAGTGGATAGGGCATCCGACGCCCCTACAGCAACACTGCACGCGGTGCCGCTCGGCCGGGACGGGCGCTGCGGGGGTGCTTGACGGGCAGGGGCATGGAACGCCCTATACCCCGGTCGTCAGCGCGGGTAGCGACGACGGGACGCGAGGTCGCCGCAGAGGAACGGCATGCCGCCGTTCTCCTCCGCTTCGAGCAGGTCGTTGACGACGTAGCCGAGCGCGTCGATGGCGACGCGCGAGGCGTGCGGCAGCGCAGCGTCGACCCAGACGGGCCGGACCCACTGGTGGTCGGTGTCGATCGCCGCGATCGGACGACCCCGCTCGCGCACGAGGAAGCCGATGTGGACCTCGTCCCGGAACCACGCCTCCACGTCCCACGTCGCGCCCGTCGCGGTCATCGCCACGCCACGCCGACACTGGGCGCCGAGGGCGAACGAAGCGAGCGGTCCGTCCCCTTCGCAGCGGTACCCGCCGGCGTCTCCCTGCGCGCAACGAAGCGCTCTCCGTGCGTGCGGCTCGGCGATCGCGAGGTCCAGGCGATAGCGGAAGTCGCGCCCTTCGAGCACCACGGGACCGAGCAAATTGCGCCTCCCCTCGAGCGTCGCCCGCGCGGTCGTGAGCGTCCGCGGCGTCGGCCCCTGCGCGAGAACGTCACGCGTCCACGCGACACCGGGCACGTTTGGTGGCCGGGGTTCGATGCTCACGCACGCGGCCGAGAGCGCGCAGCAGCTCAGCAAGATGCCGAAATCGCCGACCCTCATGGGGACGAATCTAGGGGCCCGGTCAGCCGCTAGCAAGGAGAGCCGATGGCGCGCATGCGTGTGGTATGCCGCCGCAGATGAAGCGGCGAGGCGGGATCGGGGTGGCCTTTGTGATCACGGTGGCGGGGGGCGCGCTGGCCGTGGGGTGCGAGTCGGCGCCCTGTCCTGCGAGCCCACCCGTCCGCGGCGAGGCGTGCGAGCCGCCCGCGGGCGGGCAGTGCGTCTGGACGAGCCCGTGCCCCCCCTACAAACCGGCGAGGACGAGCGCGCGGTGCGAGTCGGGCCGCTGGGAAGTGTCCTACGAGGTGTTGTGCAACCCGCCGTCGCTCGGGGAGGACGCCGGAGGCACGCGCGCTGACGCGACCGACGCGCTACCCGATCTGGGGCGGTAGGTCACGCGGCCCGCGCGATCCACCGGGGCAGGGCAACGCCGCCCTGGCCTACGTCCAGAGGCATTTCACCAAGGTGGGCGCGCAGATGCGCCTCCTGTTATCACGCCTCATCAACCAGGGCCGCGCGGCCGGTCTCCCCTGCTCAACCCTCGAGGAACTCCCCCATGATTGAAGGCATCGGCGAGGCGGTCATCGCGCGCCCCCCCGCGGCGATCGTCGATTTTGTCACCCACCTGGAGCAGTACAAGCTCGCCGATCTGAAGATCGGCCGGGTCCTGGAGGAGCGCCGTGAGGGCGGACGCGTCTTCATGCGACACGACGGCACGCTGCGCGGCGTGCCGGGTCCGGCAGTGTCGCTCGAGATGCTGATCGACCCGGCGCTGCGCAGCGTTCGCTATCGGAGCGTCGCCTCGTTTCCCACGCGCTTCGTGTTGACCTTCGACGGCGGCTTCGAGCTGACCCCGGTCGATGGCGGCACCCACGTGGTGCACCGCGAGCGGTTTCGTTTCTTCGCTCCATTCAAATGGGTCGCCGAGCCCTTCCTGCGCGCGTGGCTGGCCAGGGATGTGATGGAGGAGATGGTGCGCCTCAAGGCGTTGCTCGAGTCCACGTGACGAGGCCCGCGTCCGTCCGAAGTGGGCACCTCTCCGAACGCGACCTCAGTCCTTGAAGCCCTCGCTGCTGCGCTCACCCATGCGCGTCGGGGCCGCGAGCGGACCCTTCGCGATCGCGGCGGCGTAGCCCTTGAGCATGCGGGCGAGGCGTGCGCCGTGCGCCTCGCCCAGCTTCATCGTCTCGGCGGCGTGCGCGCGGATGGCGGCCTCGTCGCGGAGCGCCCCCTCGGTGATCCCCACGAGCAGCGCGGCGACCGCGGCGGTGTCGTCGGGCGAGTCGAGGGTGACGCAGGCCTCGTGAAGGAGGTGGGTCCACACGGCCGCCGTGCCCTCGCGGGCCGCCCGCGCGCGGTCTGGAATCAAGAAGAACACCGCGTAGCGCCGACGCAGCTCCTCGACGATCGCGTAGATGTCGGGCACCTCGGTGACCGTGTCACCCAGGAGGCGGGTGATCTGCGGCCCGTCCATCCGGGCGAAGGGGGGCTCGTCGCCGGTCATGAAGAAATACGCCTTCTTCGCCCGCTTCTCGTCGCAGTCGAGGGCCGTGTGCCGAGCGGCGAAGTACATCGCGAGGTCGTAGGACTCGCAGAGGCCCCCGCCGGCGCCTTCGAGGTGGATCCGCGCGAGCCAGCGGTCCATCGCCTGGGCGTCGCATTCGAACTGCCCCACCTGGAGGGGCGAGCGGTCGGTGTAGGCGTTGCCGACGGCCATGAAGAGCACCTGCGCGTCGGGCAGCACCGCGGTGACGTGCTCCATGAAGGTCGGCATCGTGCGCGTTGCGAGCCCGTGCGGCACCTCGCCCATCGACCCGCTCACGTCGAGCGCGAACACGATGGCCACGGAGGCCGGGTGCGCGTCGCTGTCGCGCGACTCGCGGACCTTCACCCCGAGGGGGTTCATGTCGGGGTGGCAGTGCCCCTGGGTGAAGACCTCGGACTGCGACCGGCCGGCGCGCGCCTCGGTCACCGCGATGTGCGCCTCGTGGCTGTAGTTGCCGTATCCCATCGGACGTTGCTCCCGCCGCGGCGCGCCTCGCGCCCTGGCGACGCGGAGGGTAGCCACAGTGGGAGGCGGAGGGCCAGCGGGCGGAGGCGCGCGCTGGCCGGAATCCTCGGGCGGCGGGCGGGTCGCGCCGCACCGCCGCGCGTCGTCACCCGCTGAGCTCGCGCAGCGCGTCGATGGAGCGCTCCGCGACCTCCTGGAAGGGCGAGTAGCCGTTCCAGAGTGAGCCGCCGGGGAAGTGCCAGGGGTGGGCTTCGATCGCCGAGCCGTCCCGCGCGACGAGGAAGCACACCCACGGCGAGGGGCCCTCCCCGTGGCGCCGCCACTCCGCCTCCAGGGGGAGCAGCTCGCCCTCCTCCAGCGCCTCGTCGGCGCGCGCCCGGTCGAGGTTCGCCACGCGCGCCCGGGCGAACGCGACGAGCTCAGCCACCTCGCGCGCGAGGGCCTCCCGACGCGGCGCCGGGGCGTAGGCGATCACCTTCGCGTCGACCTCGTCGAGGGGGCACTCCACCCAGAAGGCGTCGCAGCGACGCTCCTCCCCCGAGGGGTCTCGCCAGGGGCGGTCGGGCCACACGAGACGGACGATCATGCGCGCGAGCATACAGGCTCCGCCGCGACGACGTCGACGCTTCGTGCGCCACCCCGTCGCCCGAAGGATCGGCCCGATCCGCCTGGCGCCGATGGGGGGCAGGGCGCGGGGGATGAGGCTCAGGCGCGGCGTACGAAGCGGACAACGATCGCGACGCAGAAGGCGAGGGAGAGCGCGAGGCCGACCCACCAGACCACGATCTCACCGGAGCGCGCCGCGCCGCCCGGCCGGGCGAGAACGGCGATCGCGGGCTCACCGGGGTGGTAGTACACGGGGAGGGTGGCGCCGACGGGAAAGGCGCGCACGAGGGCCGCGGGCGAGTCCTGCTCGTGGCCCTCGATGGCGCGGCTCGTCGCCTGGACGGTGCGGGTGCGGCCGCGCACCGTGTACTGGACGATGATGGTCGCGCGGCCGCGACGCGATTCGTTGTGGAACTCGCTGACGGAGACGGTCCCGCGGGTGGACTCCAACGTGGGGGCCTGGGCGGCGAGGTCGTTCTCGAGCCAGATGTTGGCCGCGATGGCCGCCGCCATGAGGAGCCCGAACACGAGCGCCCCGAGGTGCATCCACGCGGACTCCGAGCTGCGTCGCGACGAGCGCATGGAGCGATGAGGCCCGAAGCAGGAGGCGGGTGTCAATGCGCAGGTTGTGGAGCGGCGCGTCCATCAGCACGTGCGTCTCCGTCCCGCGGCGGCGTCGCGCCTCGATGCGACCGCGGCCACCGTCGGGGGCGACAGGTTCGGGCGCGCTCATTCAGCGCGCCCGCTCGTCCGGAGGCGCGTGGCTACGCGGGCAGGCGCACCACCTTCCCAAACGGGAGGTCGGCGGGGTCGTCGTGGGTGATCACCCACAGCACGGGGAGGTCGGGAGGCACCGTCGGGAGCGCGCCCCTGCCATCGGTGAAGTACACCACGCCGTCGACCCCGCCGCGCGCCCGCGCCTCGGAGAACACCGGTGAGAAGTCGGTGTCACCGCCGCCGAGCAGCGACTGGATCTGCGGCCCCGCGGGTCGGACGCGATGCAGCGCCGCGTCGCACTCGGCGACGAGCACGCGGGCGTGGCGCGCGAGTCGGGCGACCTCGCGGGCGCAGCGGTCGAGCGCGTCTCCCGTCATGCTCCCCGAGGTGTCGATCGCCGCGAGGATGCGCGGGGGCGGCGCCCGTCGTCGCCGCCCGGGCACCTCACCCACCCGTTCGTGGAAGCGCCGGTTGGGGCGCTGGTAGTCCGGCGTCACGCGACGCACCGCGGGGAAGGCCGCCCGCAGCACCTGCGGCCACCGCAGCCGCGCCCCTTCGCTGGTGTGAATCAGCGCCCGCTCCAGCGCCTTCGCCCCCTCCCGCCGCTCGGCACCGGCGTCGCGCAGGTCGTCGTCGCCGCCGCGAGGACCGCGGAGGTGCCGCTGGATCGCGGCCCGCATGCGCGCGATCTCCCGGGCGGAGGTCTCGCCCCCGAGGCCCCA
The DNA here is from genome assembly GCA_044375895.1 of Polyangiales bacterium. GTDB lineage: Bacteria > Myxococcota_A > Polyangia > Polyangiales > CAISKJ01. The sequence goes on from JBILLV010000018.1 coordinate 49,944, forward strand.
GCCGTCGCGGGCCCAGCTCTCCTCCGTCGCGCCGTCGCTCCGCGCGTCGACGAGGTCACCAACGCCGGCGCAGCCCCCGCCGCGGCGCGTGGGGCGGTGCAGGTCCCACATGCGCGAGAGCCAGTGGCTCTGGAGGTGCAGCTTGCCGCAGGCCCAGGCGTCGCGCAGGATCACGTAACGCTCCAGGGTGCTCTGCCCCTCGCGCACGCCGTAGGACGCGAACTGTTCGAGTGTAACGCCGCCGGGCGGCAGCGGGTCGGTGATGGGCTCGTTGGCCGAGAGCTCCATCGCGATCTCCATCAGCCGTGGGTGCGACACCCGGTGCAGCGACTCGCTCGCGAGGTGCCCGAGCACCACGTGCTGGACCTCATGCAGCAGCACGCCCACCCGGAACGCCGGGTGTTTGGTGAAGTAGGTGAGGTTCACCATGAGCACGAGCCGCCCGTGGGGCGCGTCGCGGTGGCGCAGCCCCACGCCCATCACGGGCACCGAGTCGGTGGCCACCGGGTCCATGCGTGCGAGCACCCCCGCGTAGCCCGGATAGCGCTGGAGGAAGCCGGTGTCGGTGAGCATCGCGTCGAACCACCCCGGTCGCGCGCGGGGCGGCGCCGACGTGATCGGGACCGGCGCCGCGCCGCCGCGCAGCCGCTGCCACCACGCCGCGAGCCGAGCGGTGAAGGTCACGCGGGCTCCGGCCGGTCGGGGGCGCGGAGGCGCCGCGCGAGGTCGTCGCCGAGGGGGCCGACGTCCGCGACGAGCGCCGCGAAGGCCTTTGCGCCCTGCGCCCGGCGCGCGTCCCGGGTGCGCGCGTCGGGGGGCGCGTCGAGCCACTGTCGCAGCGCCACCACCACCACCCGCGCGCGGTGCGGCGCCGCGGACTGGCGGCTCTCGCGCAGCTCTCGCTGCAGCTTCGAACCCTCGTAGCCTTCGGCGAGGGACTCGGGGGTGTGACCCATGGCGGCGAGCAGCGCCCCCGCGGCGGGTGACTCGACCGCGGTGTCGAGGCACTGGGCGCGGAGGTCCCCCGGAAGGGGCGCGAGGAGGCGCTCCAGGGCCGCGAGGTCCATCGCGCCCGACGCCACCCGCTGGCGCAGGCCCTCGCCCGCGAGGCGGCGTCGGAGGCGGGCGGCGACGGTCGCGATGGCGTCGATGCGGCCGCGGTCCTTGAGGGCGCGCAGCGCAGCGGCGAAGGGAGCCCCGCCGCCCGGTTCGAGCGCCGCGTCGACGTCCACCGCGGCGGCCTCGTCGCCCCCGCGGAGGGCCTCGGCCACGTGAACCGCCCACGCGGTCGGCAGGTAGCCCCGCAGCACGATGCGCAGCAGCTCGTCGTCGCGCAGCTCCTCGGCCCGCGCCTCGTGGAGCACGTCCGACGCGTAGACCCACGACCGCGGTGGCGCGGTGTCGAAGACGTCCTCGTGGGCCTCGACCACCGCGAGGACCACCGGGTGCACGTTGGCCCGCCGCGCCCACGGGAGCCACGCCTCTCGGTCGGCGTGCACCGTCACTTGAAGGAAGCGCGCCCGCAGCGCGGGGTCGAGGGCGTTGACCTGGTGCTGCCCGTCGTCGGGGTTCACCGCCGCGACGCAGCTCCAGCCCGGCGGCAGGGTGTACCCGTGCAGGCGACGCGCGGAGAGGAGCTGCAGCGCGGGTTGCATCACGGGGATCTCCGCGCGGTTGAGCTCCTCGAGCAGCAGGACGCCCCGCCCGCCCGTGGGCAGCTCCGCAGGGCTCGCGTAGTGCGTGCGCCCGCCCTGAATGACCGGCAGCCCCACGAGGTCGGGTGGTTCGAGGAGGCTGAGGTCGAGCACCGTGACGTCGAGCCCGGCGCGCGCGGCAAACTGCGCGACCACCTGGCTCTTGCCGATGCCCGTAGGCCCCTCGAGCAGCACCGGGCGCCCCGCGCGATGGGCGAGGTCGAGCACGTCGACCACCCGGTCGCCGATGGGCACCGAGAGCGCCGTGGAGGGGACCTCTGCGGGCGCGACCGACGCGCGTGACGGCTTCTTTGGTTGGCTCATGAACGCTCCTCCTTCTCACGCATCCGGCGGCGCGAGGGCGAAGCTCCCCGTGAAGCCGTCAAGCGACCAGGTCCCCTCGATGCCCCGGTCGCGCAGGGCGCCGAGGTACAACACGCTGTGGGCGCCGTCGTAGGTCTTGATCCAGCCCACGCGCACCTCATCGCCATCGGCGCGGTACTCGCCGTCGATGGCGAAGGTGCCGATGTCGTCGCGACCGTCTCCGCGGATGATCCCGTCGGCGAACTCCAGCGCCACGTCCTGCGGGTGGCGCGCGCCCAGCTGCGCGTAGTACCCGCGCCAGCGCCCGGAGCTGAGCCGCGGCGGCGCCATCAGTGCGTGGCCCCCGCGGCCTCGCGACGGTCGCGCCGCACGGTGAGGGCGGTGGTGATCACCACCTCGAGCCCGGCGACGATGGCGTCGAGCGGCATGCTCGGCGCGTCGCCCGCGCGCTCGGCCTGCTCCGGGAGGTAGGGCACGTGCACGAAGCCGCCGCGGGCCCGGGGGCGCGACGCGAGGGCGTGCATCAGCGCATAGAAGACGTGGTTGCACACGAAGGTGCCCGCGCTCTGCGAGACCTCCGCCGCGAAGCCCGCGTCGCGCAGCGCGCGCACCGCGGCCTTGATGGGCAGCGTGGACCAGTAGCCCACCGGCCCACCCCGCACCACCGCGCGGTCGACGGGCTGCGCGCCGCGGTTGTCGGCGATGACCGCGTCGTCGACGTTGATGGCCACGCGCTCCAGCGCGAAGCCCGCGCGGCCGCCGGCCTGCCCCACGCACACCGTCACCGCGGGCGCGACGCGGTCGAGGGCTCGGGTGAGCTCGCGGCGGGCGGCGCCAAAGGTGCACGGCAGCACGACGGCGTGCACGTGGGCGGCGGCCAGCGTGCGACCGTCGAGGCGAGCCACCGCGAGGGCCGAAGGGTTCACCGACTCCCCGCCGAAGGGTTCGAAGCCGGTGAGCAGCACCGTGTTCCTTCGCGCGCGTTGCACAGGATGAGATAGGGCCTCCGATGGCCCCCGCCCGTCAAGCCCCGCAGCGCGCGTCCCGCAGGGCGGTCGCGAGGGGACGCTCTGGAGCGGCCAACGGCGTCATGGCTCGAGGCGGTAGTCGCCCGCGAGGACGCGGCGCCCGTCGGTCAACGGCAAGCGCTCCTCGGAGGCGCCCGGCGCGGTCGACGTGAACAGCACCATGTCACCCTCGATGCGGTAACGGCCGTGCAGCGGCGCGTCCATCAGCACGTGCGTCGCCGTCCCATCGGGCGCGAAGCGGAAGCGGTAGCAGCCGCCGCGGCTGCCTGCGGGGGCGCAGGATCCGAGGTAGCTCGTGGCGGCGGCGAAGGCGTGGCCGTCCGCGGTCAGCGCGGGACTGGCGGCCGAGGCGGCCCCCGGCGCGTCGGGCGCGACCGTGGGCGCAGGGGTGGGCGGCACGGGAGGCGTGGGCGGCGAAGGCGGCCGACAGGCCACCAGCGCGAGGACGAAGACCGGGACGAAGTGGGCGCGTCGCATGCCGGTGAGACTCCCCGATGCCGCCGGGATTGGACAGGAAGTTGCGACCCGCCACGAGGAGGCGGTGGTGACCAAGCACCGGTTCGGAGAACTCGGCAGCGCGCGCCCCACCGTCGCGTCGCCGTCTGGGGCGTCGGCGCGGGCGTGCGGCGGGGCGGGGTTGCGGACGTGGCCCACGACGCCCCCGTCGCGTGCGATGCTCCCGGCGCCATGACCGCACCGCTCGTCCCCTGTGCCGCGTGCGCGCGCCACCTCCGCGCCGACGCCGAACGCTGCCCCTTCTGCGACGTCGCGCGGACCCCGCAGCAGCTCGCCTACGTCCCCGTGCCACGGATGGCCCGCTCGGCGATGGCCGCGCTCGGCGCCGTGCTCGCGGTGGCCCCGGTGGTCGCGCTCGTCGGAGACGCCAACGACGCCGAGGCGCAGCCGCACCACACCGCCCCGCGGCCGCTCTACGGCATGCCCCCGCGGCCGCGCCCGCCGCGCCCGCCTCCCCTGCGGGACGCGGGGACGCCGCCCGACGCGTCCGCCGCCCCCGACGCAGGCGCCCCGGACGCCCGCCGCCTCGCGCCGCGTCGCACGCCGCGACGGCCGCCGCTCGACGACGGGGGCGACCGCCCGCTCTACGGCGACGCGCCGAAGCCCGCCGACTGACGCCATCGCGCGAGGTTTCGGGGTACCCTCGGCGCGTGGGCGCTTCGAACACACCTCGGACCGCGCGCGCAGGCATCCGTTGGGAAGCGGCGGCGGCCGCGTCGTGGGACGCGTCGTACCGCGGGGTCGCGGTGTATGGCCGCAGCGGGGAGGACGTCGACCGCGTCGACGCGGGCGTCCGTGGGCCGTGGCCCGGGTGCGTGCAGCACACCGTCGTCACGATGCCCGAGTAGCGCCGGGTGAGTTGGAGGTTGAGACTGAGGGCAGTGGTGGGAGCGGTCGGCTACGTCGCCGCGAGCTTCGCCGCCTGCGCCCGCGTGAGCACCACCCGCACCTGCGCGCGGGTGACTCGCACCGCGGCGCCGCCGACGCCGAGCTCGCGCAGCGCGGCCCGCAGCGCGCGGGTGATGGCTGCGTCCTCGGCGGCGCGGGCGCGCTCGGCCTCCGTGCGGGGACGGCCCTCCCGACGGCTCGCGCGGGCCTCGCGGGCCGCCGCCTCGATCTCGCGCACGGATGCCTCGGCGACGGGCTTGCCCGCGACGGTGGCGCCGGGCGCGAGGAGCGCGGCCACGGTGTCGTTCTCGGCGGCCTCGGCGTACGACAGGAGCGCGTAGGAGCGCTCCGGGCCGAGCGCGAGGGCGTGCGCGCGGGGCACCTTGCGCGCGACGGCGATGAGCTTGGCCGCCTGGCGTTCGGAGAGGATTCCTTCCGCGGCGAGCCAGGCCGCGAGGCTGGCGTGGCCGGCGACGCCGTAGAGCTTGCGGTCGACCACCTCGCGGAGGGCTTCGCCGATGTCGTAGAAGCTCTCGACGACGGCGGTCATGCGGCGGCGGATCTCCGCGGTGAGGTCGGCGAGGCGCGCGAGGTTGCGCTCGTGCGCGGCGCGGCGGGTCTGCTCGATGAGCGTGCTCTGGCGGGCAGCGGCGGATTTTGTCATGGCGTGGCGGTGCCTCCGCAGGCGAGGAGATCACGGCGGGCGAGCGCGGAGGAGGGTGGCTGTGACGGCTTCCGAAACGAGGACACCGGGCGAGGCGAGCTGCCGACGCCTGCACCTGGAGCTGCCGTCGTCGGCACCCGGGCTGCCGTCGTCTGCACCTGGAGCTGCCGACGCCTGCACCGGACGGCGTCGCGGGAGAAGCGGCCCTGCGGTCAGCGCGGTGGGGCGGGCCGTCGCCGATGGACCAGGCGACGTTGCTGCTCTCGAGGGGTACAACAACCAGGGATGCTGGACGGGCCATTGGGGGCTTTGGTCACCCCACGCCCCGGCGCGACGTCGGCGCGCGCGGACGCGGTGTTACTGTCGCCGCCGTGGACCCCGTCTCGTTCGACGACGTGCGCCGCCGCCTCGCCCGCGGCGAGCTCATCCCCTTGCTCACCGAGTGGCTCTCCGCCGCGCGCGCTGGCGACGTCCGCGCGGACTACGCGCGCCTCCTGCGCGCCAACGCGCACCGCCTCCACGGCGACGGCGCCGACGACATGCTCCTCTCGCTCGCCCTCGCGCTCCCTGAGGGGGCGCCGGTGCGGCGCGACGCCGACGCGTGGCTCCGCGACCACGCGCCCGCCGGGCCGTGGCTCCGCCAGGTCGCCGGCCCCTCGCCCGTCGGCGCGGCCCTGTGGACCTTCCATGACCGGGAGATGGGCTGGTACGTCGGGCGCGGACTCGCCGTCCATCCTGACGGGCGGCGCGTTGCGGTGTCGAGCCGCGACGGGATGATTCGTGTGTTCGACCTCGCCACCACGGCGTGCGTGGCGCGCCTCCTCGCACACAAGAAATCCGTCACCGCGCTCGCGTGGTCGCCCGACGGCGCCCTCCTCGCGAGCGGCGCCGAAGACCGCCAGCTCGCCCTGTGGGACGCGTCGGGCTACACGCTGCGCTGGGCCACCCGCGCCCACGTCGGCGAGGTCGCTTCGGTGCTCTTCCTCCCCGATGGACGCGTCGCGAGCTTCGGCGGCGAGGGGGCCATCAAGCTCTGGGACCCCGCGTCGCCCAAAGCCGTCGCGACCGTCTCCGTCGGCGTGCAACACAGCGGCGCGATGGCGTGGCTCGCCGACCACCGCGTCGTCACCGTGGGCTACCAGCAGCCCACGCGCGTCGTCGACCTCGCCGCCCGAGCGGTCGTCCGCGAGCTCCCCGCCCCGACCGGGTGGAACTTCTCCGTCGCCGCCGTCCCAGGCGGCGCGCAGCTCGTCACGACCGGCACCGACACCGCCCTGTGGGACCTCGCGAGCGGCGAGCGCCTCGCGGACTTCGGCGTCGCGGGGCGGTGCGTGGTCGTCAGCCCGTCGGGCGATCGCGCGTACGTCGGCACCGAGGAGGGCGTCGTCTGGGCGCTCGACCTCGCGCGCGGCACGCGCCTCGGCGTGATCGCCTCGCTGCCGCATCGGGTCGCGGCGACCGCGCTCGTGCCGGGCGCGGCGGCGCTCGTCACCCTCGACCTCGACGGCTGGGTGTCGCTGTGGGACCTCGACGCCCCCGCGGGCGCTCCCACCGAGAGCAAGCGCGGCGTCTGCGTCGCCGCCACCCGCTCGGGGGCCGCCGTCGTCGCGGGGCCCCACCGTTCGAGCTGGTGGGAACCCGAGCGCGACGCGCTCGTCCAGACCGGCGGCGCCGACCTCGCGGTGTACGACACGGCCACGGGCGCGCGGGCGTTCGAACTCGTGGGGGCGCGCTTCCCCGTGGTCGAGCTCGGCGACGGGACGCTGCTCACCGCGGCCGGCGACGACGACGCGAAGCGCTGGGACCTCGCCACCGGCGCGTGCCTCGCGACCTTCCCCGGACGCCTCCAGGCGCGCGAGAGCTGCCCGCGCTTCCTCGGGCGGCTGGTGCCCGACGGCGAGCACATCGTCCACGTCGAGCGCGAGGGCGACGGCGACGCGGTGGTCGTGTGGAGCGCCCTGAGCGGCCACACGACGCGGCGGCTGAGCCACCCGGGGCGCGTGCTCACGGCGGTTCCGGTGGCGGGCGGGCGCGTGGTGAGCGTGGAGGTGGGGGGCGCGGTGCGGGTGTTCGCGCAGGCGGGTGACGCGCCGCCGACGCTCGCCCTCACGGGCCTCGTGGGGGTACCCCGATCGACGCGCGCGCTGCCGGGCCGTGACGAGGCGGTGTCGATCGTCGGCCGCGCGGTGGTGCGCTGGTCGACCGTCACGGGCGAGGTGCTCGGGCGGGTGAAGACGGGCGCGGCGCTCCTGTGCCTCGCGCCCCACCCCGACGGCGTGCGCGTCCTCGGCATCGACAAGAAGTCGCTCCACGTCATCGACCTCGCCGCGGGCAAGGTGGTGGCGAACTTCACCGCGGAGGCCGCGGGTCTCCTGCACGTCCTCGCGCACGCGGACGGGCGCCACGCCGTCACCGTCGACGGCCACTGGCACCACGCGCTGTGGGACCTCGACGCGGGGCGCTGCCTCGGCC
>JBILLV010000538.1:0-4389 GCA_044375895.1 Polyangiales bacterium
AAGCGCTGGGCGACGGGGATGAGCACGTACGCGTACTTGGTGTCGTACTCATACATCCCCGAGTAGAAGATCCCGGCGACGCGGAAGAGCTTCGTCTTCGGCACCGGCCCCATCGGCCCGATCGATCCGAAGGGAGACACCACCCGCACCTGCTCGCCCACCACGAGGTGGAGGTTGTTGGCGAGCTCGCGACCCACGATGATGCCGGGCAGCGGAGGGTCTGGGGCGCCGGGGTCGTTGCCCGTGGCCGCGCGGAAGCCCATCAGCCCCTCGCCCGCGGGCTCCACGCGCGTGACCGACGCGCCGGGCGGCGGCGGTGGGGGCTCCTCCTCGCCGCGGGCGCTCACGGGGCGGCGGTCGCGCAGCGTGGCGTGGGTGATGTTCTCGGGGTGTTCGAGAAACTCCACGCGGCCGCGGATGAGGTCGTGGCGCAGCGTGCGGACCACACCCGTCGAGGCCGGGTCGATGCCGCGGAGGATGACGCCCGAGAGGTTGGTGGCCGAGGTGATCATCACCTCGCCGTGGACGAAGGGGGTGGCGGTGGTGACCTCCGGGACGCGGCGGATCTGCTCCAGCAGCGGCGCCCAGTCTTGAAACCCGCCGCGCTCGCGGTCGACGATGACATGGGCGTTGTTGCCGAGGATCTTGCGCTTGAGGTCGTTGCCGAAGCCGCCCATCACGGAGATGGTGAGGCAGAGCGAGAAGGCCCCGAGGCCCACGCCGAAGAAGGCGAGGAAGGAGATGACCGTGAGGAAGCCCGACTTGCGCGCGCGGAGCTGGCGGACGGCCACCAGCACCTCGGCCACCGTCGCCTCCATCCGGTCGAACAGCTTCGGCAGCCAGAGGAACGACGTGAGGAAGTACACCTCGAGCAGCGCGGCCACGCCGGCGATGCGCAGCCCCGCGATCGCACCGGGGTTGGTGGCCCAGGGCTGCGCCGCGACGCGGAACGACCAGGCGATGAGCCCGGCCCCCAGCAGCGCGGCGGCCACCATCCACGCGACGAGCAGGGCGGTGCGCCGTGCGGGCGATCGGACCTTCCCCGAGATGAACCACAGCAGGAGGAGGTCGATGCCCATCGCGCGACCCTACGCCTCGGGCCGGAGCAGGGGGAAGAGCACCACGTCGCGGATGCTCTTCTGCCCGCACAGGAGCATCACGAGCCGGTCGACGCCGAGGCCGAAGCCCGCCGTCGGGGGCATCCCGTAGGAGAGCGCGCGGATGTAGTCGGCGTCGAAGTCCATCGCCTCGTCGTCGCCCTTCTCCCGGTTGACGAGCTGCGCCCGGAAGCGCTCGGCCTGGTCGTCAGGGTCGTTGAGCTCGGAGAAGGCGTTGGCCAGCTCGCGGCCCTCGACGAAGAGCTCGAAGCGGTCGGTGAAGGTCACCGGGAAGTCCGCGCCGTACTGAGCGGTCTGCTTGTCGGCGTCCTTCTGGCGTGCGAGGGGCGACACGTCGAAGGGGTAGTCGGTGACAAACACGGGCACGCACTTCGAACCGTCGGCGGTGCGATAGTCTTCCACCAGATGCGGCTCGGCGAAGAGTTCGTAGAACGCGAACATCACCTCGCCGGGCGCTGAGCACTTCTTCAGGTACTCCCGGTGCTCGCGTTGCATCCCCCCATGGGCCATCGCCGCCTCGCGCAGCGCCTCCCACGTACGCAGCCCCTCGCCCGCCGCCCACACGTCCGTCAGCGCCGACGCGTGCTTCGCCACCCCCGCGGTGATGGCGTCGAGCATGCGGACGCGCTTCCACGGGCGCTCCAGGGAGAAGCTGCGGTTCTCGGCGAAGCGGGGGTACCGCGCGCAGAGCCGGGCGTCGGCGTGGGTGACCAGCTCCTCGGTCTCGTCCATCAGCACCAGGTAGGTCGCGTAGGCCTGGTAGAACTCCAGGATCGTGAACTCCGGGTTGTGCCGCGTCGAGATGCCCTCGTTGCGCCAGACGCGCCCGATCTCGTACACGCGGTCGAGGCCGCCGACGATGAGGCGCTTGAGGTAGAGCTCGGGCGCGACGCGGAGGTAGAGGTCCATGTCGAGCGCGTTGTGGTGCGTGGTGAAGGGCTTGGCGTTGGCCCCGCCGCGCATCGACTGGAGCGTCGGCGTCTCCACCTCGATGAAGTCCCGCGCGTCGAACCACTCGCGCAGCGCCGTCACGATAAGCGCGCGCCCGCGGAAGACGTCGGCCACCTCGGGGTTGGCGATCAGGTCGGCGTACCGCTGCCGGTAGCGCGTCTCCACCTCCCCGAGCCCGTACCACTCGCTCGGGATCGCGTGCTGGCTCTTCGTGAGCGGCCGCACGTGCTTCACCAGCACCGAGAGCTCGCCCGCGCGCGTGCGCATCGCGCGGCCTTCGGCCATCACGATGTCGCCGAGGTCGAGGTGCTTGAGCAGCGCGAAGCCCTCGCCGAGGTCCTTGGCGGAGAGGAAGAGCTGGATCTCCCCCGACCCGTCGCGCACCTTCGCGAACACGAGCTTGCCCGTGTCGCGCACGGCCACGAGGCGCCCGGCGACCCGGTACGTCGTCCCCGCGTGGTCGCGGTCGAGCGTGGCGGTGTCGTGGTCCTTGTGGGCGGCGTGGATGCGGCCGATGAAGTCGAGGGGCCCCGGGTCGTTGCCGTAGGGGGAGTGGCCCGCGGCGCGCCACGCGTCTGCCTTGGCGCGGCGCACCTCGTCGAAGTTCCGATGCGAGTCGCTGCTCATGATGGGGTGTGCTCGGAGAGGATGGAGGGGTGAGGCGCTCAGACGGCGGCTTGCGCGTTCTTGGCGCGCTTCTGCATCTGATCGAGGAGGTAGGCCTCGATGAAGGGGTCGAGGTCGCCGTCGAGCACGGCGTTCACCTGGCCGGTCTCGTGCTCGGTGCGAAGATCCTTCACGAGCTGGTAGGGCGCCAGCACGTAGCTCCGGATCTGGTGCCCGAACGAGATGTTGGTGAGGTGCTCGTAGTACTTCTCGAACTCCTTGTCGCGGCGCGCCCGCTCGAGGGCCCAGAGGCGGGCCTTGAGGGACTTCATCGCGATGCGGCGGTTCTCGTGCTGCGAGCGCTCGCTCTGACACTTGATCACCACGCCCGAGGGCTTGTGCGTGATGCGGATCGCCGTCTCCACCTTGTTGACGTTCTGCCCCCCTTTGCCGCCCGAGCGGAAGGTGTCGACCTCCAGGTCGCCGTCCTTCACGTCGATCTCGAAATCGTCGTCGAGCTCGGGGACGACCGTCACGCCCGAGAACGCCGTCTGGCGCCGCGCGTTGCCGTCGAAGGGGGAGATGCGCACCAGGCGGTGCACGCCGTTCTCGGCCTTGAGGTAGCCGAAGGCGTACAGGCCCTTGATGGAGATGGAGACGCTCTTCAGCCCGGCCTCTTCGCCGTCGGTCTGGTCGCGGATGGTGACGGTGAAGCCCCGGCGCTCGGCCCAGCGCGTGTACATGCGCAGGAGCATCAGGCACCAGTCCATCGCGTCGACGCCGCCGGCCCCCGCGTTGATTTCCATCACGCAGTCGGCGCGGTCGACCTCGTCGGCGAGCATCTGCTCCAGCTCCATCTTGCGCACGCGCGCCTCGATGACCGGCAGCTTCAGCTCCACCTCCTTGGCGACCGACTCGTCGTTCTCCATCGCCGCGAGCTCGAGGAGCTCCTGCTCGTCGCGCACGTCCTTGGCGAGCGACTCGACGGTGGCGATGAGGCCTTCCTTCTCGGCGCGCTCCTTGAGGAGGCGCTGCGACGCGCTCGCGTCGTCCCAGAAGCCGGGGCGCGCGGACACCGCGTCGAGCTCTTCGATGCGCTTCTTTAGTCTCGGGAGGTCAAAGATGCCTCCCGAGGTTCTCTGCCCGACGGGCGAGATCCTCTAGGTGGCTACGGGACTCAGGGATCATGGCGGCGCGCTAGATACGCCGCGGCGCGCGCCGGGTCAACCGCTCTGCGACGTGGAGCTTCGCGGGACGCCTACAGAGCGCCGCCGGGGCGCGCGATCGGGGTGGTGGTCGGGTCGAAGCAGGCCGCGCTCGTACCCTTGAAGCCCTCGATCAGGCGGCGACGCATGTCCGGGTCGTCGGCGAAGACCGTCATCCAGATGGACCAGTAGCCGCAACGCCGCGCGAGTTCGACGAGGACCTCGCGAAGCGCCGCCCCAAACAGGGGGTCAGGAGCGGCCCGCAGTCGCGCGCGGTTGGTCGTCGCCATCGCCCACGCGTCCCGGCGATGCTTGAGCCGCCGCAGGTTCGCGGACGTCGCGTCGCGCGGGTCGAGCCCGACCATGTTGCGCGTGCGGAGCGCCCGCAACCGGACGCCCTCTGGAAGCCCCTCCACGGGCTCCATCCGCCCGCTTTCGTCGTAGCGAAACGCCCGCGCGGTGTTGTCCCGATCGGGCCAGAGGTGGTCGTCGAGTCGACGCTTCACGCT
>JBILLV010000539.1:0-4378 GCA_044375895.1 Polyangiales bacterium
CGGAGCGCGCGGGCGATCACGTCCCACACCGCCGAGGGGACGTCCGGGCGGAGGCGAACGAGGAGGTCACGAATCTCGTGGGGGCGTTGGAGGGCGGCTCCCCACCAGGGCTCGTCGGCGTTGGGTTGCTGACGGTTGGTGAGCATCTCGACGAGGATCACCCCGAGCGAGAAGACGTCCGTCCACGGCCCGATGCCCGCGACCTGTCCCATCGCCTGCTCGGGGGCCATGTAGAGCGGCGTCCCCATGAGCGCGCCGCTGCGGGTGCCGGTCCGTCGGCCGAGCTGGGCGATGCCGAAGTCGAGCACCTTCACCCCGAGCTCACCGCTCGGCAGCGGGCGGACGAGGACGTTCTCGGGCTTGAGGTCGCGGTGAACGATGGGCCCCGGCGTGCGCACCGCGTGGGCGGCCTCGATGCCCGCGCACATCTGGTCGAAGAGCCCGAACACCGCCGTGAGCTCGGGGGCGACGCCGTCGGTGCGGTGGTCCTCGATCCAGGCCGCGAGCGTGCGGCCGTCGACGAGCTCCATCACGATGTAGCGCTGCGCCTGCCAGACGCCGCGGTCGATGACGCCGACGATGTTGGGGTGGGGCACCTGCGCGAGCGCCGTGGCCTCGGCTTCGAAGCGCGCGATGGCCCCCGCGTGCTCGAGAAACTCCACCTTCAAGAACTTCACCGCCACGGGCCGCCCCGCGAGGCGCTCGTCGCGCGCGCGCCACACGCCGCCGAAGGTCCCCTCCCCGAGGAGCGTCTCCAGGGTGTACCTCCCCTCGACGAGGGCGCCGACGTCCGGTGGGGTGGAAGCAGTGGCGCTCACAGCGACGCGGGAGGGTATCACCGTCCCCGCTCGGCGCGCGCTACAACCCGATCTCGGCCGACCCGTTGTTGCACCGCAGGCGTTCGAAGCCCAGCGCGCGCAGGGCCGGGCGCTGCGCGGCGGGGACGTGCCGCTCGAGCATCGCCGGGTCGCAGGTGGCGCTGTCGAAGCGCAGCGTGGTGTGACGTTCACCCTCGGTGTGGACGCACCCCAGGCGCGCCGCGCCGAAGCGATCGAGGCGGTGCGCGAGCCGACGTCGCAGCCGCTCCTGCCGCGCCTCCCCGGTGAGCGCCCCCGCGTCACCCCGCAGCGGCTCGGTGCTCGCGCACAGCTCGCCGAGCTTCACCACGATGGCATCGGACTGGATGTTCTCGCGCCGCGTCATCTCCGCGCGCACGGCCGCCACGCCCGCCGCCTCGACGCCCGCGGGGACGGCGTCGAGGTGCCGCCGCGCCCCCCGGAAATTGCCGCCCATCCGCGTCTCCGCGTTGTAGCCGCAGTCGAGCTCACGCCGCGCCTCCTCCACGTGCTCGGCCGGCGTCATCGCCTGGAAGCGCCGCTCCATCTCCGCGAGAAACTGCCGCGTCTGCTCGGGCGTGCGCAGCGTCCCCTCGGCCACCTCCGCCTCCGAGAGCACCTTGCCGTAGTACAGCATCCCCCCGCCGCAGAACGCCGGGATCCCCACGATCATCGCCACGATCGAAGCCACACGGGTGAGGGCGCTGGACATGATGACCCGACGATAGTCGCACTCTGCATCGCGGAGAAAGCCCTAGCGCACAAGGAGCGCGTAGACTTCGCCACGTTCGGTGCCCACCAGGAGGGTGGTCTCGTCGGGCGACCAGGCGAGGCAGGTCGCGACGGCGTCGAGGTCGGCGAGGCCAAGCAGTCCGAGGGTGGCGTGGTCGATGACGCCGACCGCGCGCCCCCGCTCGCACACGAAGGCCGCGACCCGCTCGCCCGTGAGAACGGGTCCCTCGCGGCGAACGGGGAGCTCGATCCAGTCGCCGCTCTCGTTGTCGTCGACGCGCCAGCGGGAGAGCATCCGCGGCGCTGACCCGACGAGCAGCCAGGTCGGTCCGAGGCTGCACGGGTCGCGGTGGAGCGAGGTGGGGACGAGCGTTCGCTGCCGCCCCGTGCGGAGCGCGCGGACCCGCTCGGGGAGCGCTTCGGTGAGCGGGTAGTGGTAGAGGGCGGGGTTGGCGCGGCCCGTCCGACTGGCCCGGACGCCGCCGAGGAGGATCACCGAGCGCGCATCGGCGGTGAAGGCTCCGACGGGCTGGAGTTCGCCGGCGCCGGGGGCGAGGAAGGTGCGGGCGGCGCGGGCGAAGATGTCCACCACGACGACGCCCCCCCGCGCGTCGTCGCAGGCGGGGAAGAGCCAGCGCCCGTCGCCCGACACCGTGGCCTGCTCGGAGTAGAGCCCGCGACGGAGGGGGAGCGGCGGGCTCCAGAGCCGTTCGTGCTCGTCGCCGCGGACGAGGTCGAAGGGCCACACCTCTCCTTGCGGCGCGAGCGTGTAGCCGAGCGTGGCGTCGGGCGACACGGCGACGAGGCGGGCGCGACGTTCAAACTGCCAGCGCAGCTCGCCGGTCGCGAGGTCCCACACCCGCACGCGCCCGTCGCGCCCCGCGGAGCACACCGTTCGGCCGTCGGGCGCCCACGCCAGGCTCACCACGGGCCCCTCGTGCCATGGCGAGCGGATCCGCGCGCCCGGCGGAACCTGCGGCCCCCACGCGCGATCGACCGTCAGCACGGCCCGCTCCCCACGGCGCGGTAGAAATCCGCCAGCCCCGCGGCCTCGTCGGCGAGCGCGGTGACCACCGGGGTCAGCGCCTCGATCCGCGCCGCCGCACCAGCTTCCCCCGCCAGCCAGCGTGCGATGGGCCAGTGCTTCACCGCGTGCTCGGTGAGGGCGACGTCGACGCACGCGACCAGCGCCGCGACGTCGAGCGAGCGGCGGGCGCGGTAGCCGCTCACGAAGGCGCGCGCAGCCTCGGGGCGGGCCACCGGGAGGTGCGCCAGCGTGCGAACCACCTCGTACTCCCGTGGGGCGCCGATCGCCCGCTCCCAGTCGAGGATGAGGGGAACGGGGTGCTCGGAGAAGAGGTAGTTGTGCTGGTTGTAGTCGTGGTGAATGAGCCGACGGTCGCTGGCGGCGGGGAGGTGCGTCACGCCGAAAGCCTCGAGCAGACGGAGGCGCGCGTCGAGCAGGCGGAGGACGGTCGCGGACGCTTCGCGCACCATGGCCGCCGCCCGGTGCTCGAGGAGCGTGCGGCGCTCGGCGGCGAGGTCGCGGGCCCGAACGAGGTCGCCGAGGTGTTCGCGGGGAGCGGGTGCGTCCGGCGCGTCGAGGCGGGCGTGGAGCGAGCCGAGGGAGGCGCCGAGCTGCCACCACCCCTCGGGGGCGATGGCGCGGTGGTCGCGGTGAGCCCCCGCCTCCCAGCGCGTGGCGAGCACGGCGCCGTCGGCGTCCACGTGGAGGTCGGCGTCGGTACGGGTCCGAACGATCGACTGGACGCGGTAGCCCGCACCGTCCGCGAGGTGCCGCAGGATGGCAGCCTCCAGGCGGGCGCGAGGCACTTGTTCGGGGTCGAACGATTTGAGCGCGATCGCCCCGACGCGGAGCACACGCTCGGCGACGCGCTCGGGGACGTCATCGGGGGAGAGGCGGTAGGCGGTGACGGCGCGGCCCACGAGGGGATCAGGCGCCGGCGCGCGGGTCACTCCTCGGTCTTGGCGAGGGTCACGATCGCCTGGGCCCAGGCGACGAACTTCCAGTTGGCGAGGTCGCCCACGGTCTTCAGCCCGAGCTTCTCGAAGCTCTTCTGGTGCTCGTCGGTGAGGCCCGAGAAGCCCGAGAGCGGCATGTCGACGAGCTCCTTCAAGCTCTTGCCCTCGTACGCCTTGTCCAGTGCCTTGTTCAGGTTGATCGCCATGGTGTGCTCCTGCTCTCGGGGATGCGTGGGCGCACCCTGCGCCCGACGGCGCGTGGGGGTGTCTCGCGTCTCCGGGGGCGTCGTCAAGGCCGATGATTGATCGCCGCGCGCCGCCGTGCGATAGGCGCTCCCCACGGTCACGGTGACGCCCTCATGATGGTCTCCTACCAGCCCTCGATCGCGGGGCTCCTCGTCTGGCAATGGCGCTCGGCGGCGCTCTTCACCGCCGCGGCCCTCCTGGCCCAGGTGGCGCACGTCCACATCGGGTGGACGCACCTCACGCTCCCAGCCTTCCCGGTGTCCATCGTGGGGGCGGCGATCGGCATCTTCGCGAGCTTCCGCACCAACTCCTGCTACGCGCGGTGGTGGGAGGGGAGGCAGCTCTGGGGGCGCCTCGTCAACGCCTCCCGCACGCTCGGTTCGCAGGCCGTGTGCTGGCTCCCGGAGGACGACGCGCGCGCCGTCACCCGCGACGTCACGGCCTACGTCCACGCGCTCCGCTGCGCCCTCCGCGAAGACGACCCGTGGACCGACCCGCCGCTCCTCGCCGCGACGAGCGAGGCCGCCCGCGAGCGCCTCCGCGCCGAGCGCAACGTCCCCTACGCGCTGCTCCACGGCGTG
>JBILLV010000540.1:0-4363 GCA_044375895.1 Polyangiales bacterium
CTCCTGCGGCGACTTCTGCCACGGCGAGGTGTGGCTGCTCCACGCCGAGGGGCAGCGCACGCGCATCACGCAGAACGCGGGGCCCTCCGTCGTCACCGCGTGGCGGCCCGACGGGGCGCGCGCCGCGGCGGGAAGCGGCGGGCTCTGGGTCGTCACCGCGGCGGACGGTCACGTCGAGACGATGGGGGACTACACCGCGCCCGCGTATGCGCCCGACGGCGCCCTCTTCGTCCGCGGCGCGGGGGCCGACGACGCGGTGTTCGCGCTGACCGACGGGGCGCCGCCGCGTCGGGTGTTCGCGCCGGCCGGGCGGGTGCCCAGGGCCAACCCCGAGGTGCCGCGCGAAGACCCCGCACCGGTGGCCTTCGAGCAGGAGGGGGCCGTGCTCCGCGCGACCTTCACGCGGGCGGGCAATCGCACCGTGACCGCGCGGGCCGGACGCGACGGCCGGGCCGTGGCTGCTCCCCGGGCGAGGCCGTAAGCGACCAGCGAGAAATTATTTTCGGCGCCTGTCGATGGGACCGCTCCCCCGTTCGACCTGGGGATGAAGGCGAGACGCACCCGCCTGACCCGATCCCCACACAACAAGGAGCCGATCCCATGAGCCAGGTCACGATCTATGGTCCGCCGCAGAGCAGCTACGTCCGCACCGCCCGCCTCGTGTGCGAGGAGAAGGGGGTCGCGTACGAGCTCGCGCCGGTGAAGTTCGGCGGCGACGAGCACCTCGCGATGCACCCCTTCGGCCGCGTGCCGATCTTCACGCACGGCGACGTCCGCCTCGTCGAGACCAGCGCCATCGCGCGCTACGTCGACGAGGTGTTCCCCGGCCCGTCGCTGGTGCCCGCGACGGCGATCGAGCGCGCCCGCATGGAGCAGTGGATCAGCATGGTGAACAGCTACCTCTACGAAGACATCATCAAGAAGTACGTGCTCGCCTACATCTTCCCGAAGACGGAGGACAAGTCGCCCGACCGCGCGCTGATCGCCGCCGCGCTCCCGAACCTCCAGCGCGACCTCGAGATCGTGGACCGGGCCGTCGGCGAGCACCCGTGGCTGGCGGGCGAGACCCTGAGCCTCGCCGACCTCTTCCTGTGCCCGATCCTCGCGTCCGCGTCGATGTTCCCCGAGGCGAAGGAGATCATGGGCCAGCTCAAGAACCTCCCGCGGGCGGGCGCCGCCATGATGAGCCGCCCGAGCGTCGCGAAGACGACCCCGCCGATGCCGGGACGGTGACCCTTGACGGCGCCACGCGTTGTGGCGCTCATCTCCCGCATGAAAGCAAAGCCCAAGGCCGAGAGCGCGCGGGAGGCCGTCGCGGTGCGGGTGGCGACGGACGGAGACGTCCCTTCGCTGCTCGACATGATGACGGCCTTCAACGCCGCCGAAGCGATCGCGTGGTCGCGCGCCGAGGGCGAAAGTGCGCTGCGGCGGCTCCTCGCGGACGTGTCGCTCGGCGTCGTCGGCCTCATCGTCGAGGGCGCGGAGACCCGCGGGTACTTCGTGCTGACGTGGGGCTTCGACCTGGAGTGGGGCGGCCGCGACGCGTGGCTCACCGAGCTCTACCTCCGCGACGAGGCGCGGGGCGCGGGCATCGGCGCTCCGGCGCTGGCGCAGGTGGAGGCGAGCGCGCGCGAGCACGGCGCCCGGGCGCTCCACCTCATGGTGCGACCCGAGAACGCGCGGGCCGTGCGTCTCTACGAGCGGGCGGGCTTCGCCGCGCCCCCGCGGGTGTGCCTCAGCAAAAGACTCTGAGTGTCTTCCACGTCCCAGG
Organism: Polyangiales bacterium; assembly: GCA_044375895.1. Taxonomy (GTDB): domain Bacteria; phylum Myxococcota_A; class Polyangia; order Polyangiales; genus CAISKJ01. Next base: position 1,772 of record JBILLV010000540.1, read on the forward strand.
GTTCGCAGGAGCTCACGCCTGGGCTGTGATCGGATCGCCCGCAAAGCCGGGCTCAAGCGTCTCCCGCCGCGTAGTTCTCTTCGAGCCCGGCTTTGCGGGCGATCCGATCCCAGCCCAGGCGTGAGCTCCTGCGAACCCTGGGACGTTGGGCGATGCGCATTCCGCGCGGGAGCGGGGGATGGAGGCTCCACGAGCCCATGCGCCGCCCGCGGAGGAGCGGGGCGTTACTTCGCGAGGCGGCTGTGCAGAAGGTCGGAGAAGGCCACGAGCGCGTCGACCGTCGTGAACACCCCCACCACGTGCTGGTTGTCCACCACCACCGCGGAGCCGTAGCGGTGCTCGGCCATCGTGGCCACCACCTCGTCGAGCAGCGCGTCGGGCGCGACGGTGTAGGGCGCGGGGGTCATCGCGTCTTCCACGGTCACCTTGGTGGGGTCGACGTCCTTCAGGGTCTCGATGAGGGCGAGGTCGCGCTCGGTCACCATGCCCACGAGCTTGCCGCCCTGCAGCACGGGGAGGTGGCGGAAGTGATGCTCGCGCATGAGGCGATGGGCCACCGTCAGCGGCTGATCGACGCCGATCGTGTGGGGCGTGGTCGTCATGTACTTGGAAATGTGCGGGATGGGCTTCGACATGGTGTCAGTCTCTCCTGTGCCTCCCCTTGAGCAACCGCCGGGCCGCGCACGAGACGCGCGAATTCCCCTGCGTTTGCCATGCGCCCGACGCCGCCGACGCACCGTACGCGTCGCACCCCGTGCGGCCCCCTGCACGCCGTTCACGAGAACCCTCTGGGGGAGACGCGCGCCCTTGGGGTAGCCTACCGCCCCGTGGACCCCGCCCCTGAAGACTTCCCTCCCTCCGCCGTGACGCGCGAGCCGCGGACGCCCCTGTCGGTCCCGGTGGATCGCGGGGCCGCGGAGGTGCTCGCCGACCTCACGCAGCGGGCCGTGGACGGCGCGGGTCACGAGGCCACCGGGCGCACCGCCGCGCGGGCCATCGCGCTGGTGCTCGCGGCGCTCCTGGGGCTGCGGGTGGTGTTCGACGCCGTGCTCCCGACGCTGCTCCTCGGCGCGCTGGGCGGGGCGGTGCTCGTGGCCCTCACCGCGACCATCGTCCACGCCATCAACGAGTCTCGCCGTCAGCGCGCGCTGCTGGTGGCGCTGGCCCAGCTCTCGCGGATGTCACGCCTCGACCCCGAGTCCCGCGAGCGCGTCGCCCCGCACGTCGCCGCCGTCATCGACGCCCTCCGCACGCCCGTCGCGCCGCCGTGGAAGCGATCGTGAGCCCCCGGGCGTTCTCTCCGCCGCCGTGACGAAGCGCCCCGCCACCCTGAGCACCATCGGGCTCCTCGTGGGCCTCTCCGGGGGCGCCACCCTCGCGGGGGAGGCCCTCGGCGCCCGCGCGCTCCGCCCCCTCCTCGGCAGCACCGCGCTCGCCCAGACCGGAACCCTCGTCGGCATCCTCGGCGCCCTCGGCCTCGGCGCCTGGTGGTCGGGGGGTCAGCGAAGGTTCCCGGCCCGCGTGGTGCTCGTGGGGGCGCATGCGGGGCTCGCGCTCGTCGCCGTGCTCGGTGCGTTTGTCCCGTCGCTCGTCACGGCGTCCTTCGCGCGGGCGCTGGTGGCCCTCTCGTCGGGTGCGCCCGTCGCGGGTGACGTCGCACGGCTCGCCCTCGCGGTGGCGCTCACGGCGGCGCCGGGCTTCTTCGCGGGGGCGGTGTACCCCGCCGCGGTGTCCCTCCTCCGTCGCGGCGCAGGACCCGGCACCGCGTGGGTGGGCGCCGCCAGCTCGCTCGGCGCGGCCTTCGCGGCGCTGGCCACCACCTTCGCGCTCGGCCCGGTGCTCGGCGTGTCGCGCACGCTCCTCGCGGCGGCGGGGCTCTACGCGCTTCTGGCGGCGGCGGCCTCGCGCTTCGAAGACGTCCCGCCGCCCGCTGCGGCGTCGCCCGTCGCCCCCGTCGAGCGCGCGGCCCTCGCGACGCTGTGCCTCCTCGGCGTCGCATCGACCGCGTGGCAGGTGCTCGTGGCGCGCGTCGGGGCGCTCTCCTTCGGGCCGAGCGCGTTCACCTTCGCGGCGGCGCTGGCGGGGCACGTCACGGCCCTCGCGGCGGGCGAGCTCGCGGCCCTCCCCTACGTCACCCGCTGCACCCGCGACGACGCCCGCCGCGCGCTCGGCGGCGTCACCTTCGCGGCCTCCGTCGCCGCGGCGCTGGCGGTTCCCTTGTTGCGCGGGCTGCCGTCCTTCGCCGAGCGAACCCTCGCCGACGGCGCCCCCGCGCAGCTCACCCTCTGGGCGACGGCCTACGCGGCGTGTGTGGTGGCGGCGCTGCCGGTGGCGGGCTTCGTCGGGGCGGGCCTCGCGCTGGCGGCGCGGTCGTTCGAAGGCGACGACGCGACGGCCAACGGACGAACGCTCGCGGCCTCGGCGACGGGCAACGTGCTCGGCGCGGCGCTGGTGACCTTCGCGGCGATGCCCGCGCTCGGCGTGCTGGGCGCGGCCCTCGCGGTGGCCGTCACCCTCGGGCTCGCGACGGCGCTCGCCCGCTCGCGGACGGCGGCGGCGGTGGCGCTCGCGGCGGCGGGGCTGATGACGCTC
>JBILLV010000584.1:0-3651 GCA_044375895.1 Polyangiales bacterium
GGAGGAGCGCAAGGCGTCGCTCGCCGAGGGCTTCGACCCGGGCGCCGAACCCGACGGCCCCATCGGACGCTTCGCCCGCGACCTCTCGCGCGACGTCGGCGCGTGGGTCATCTGGGGCGGCGTCCCTGAGCGGGCCGACGGCGGGCGCACCCACAACGCGTCGGTGTGCGTGCGGCCCGACGGGCGGGTCGAGGCGCGCTACCGGAAGATTCATCTGTTCGACGTGGCCCTCTCCGACGGGACGGTGCTCGTGGAGTCGCGCTCGGTGGCGCCGGGCGCGGACGTGGTGGCGGTGGAGACGCCCGTCGGCGTGGTGGGGATGTCCATCTGCTACGACGTGCGCTTCCCCGAGCTCTACCGCGCCCTCGTAGACAAGGGGGCGACGGTGCTCACGGTGCCGGCGGCGTTCACCGTCACGACGGGGCGCGACCACTGGCACGTGCTGCTGCGGGCGCGGGCGATCGAGTCGCAGTGCTACGTCATCGCGGCGGCCCAGTGGGGCGCGCACGGCGGCGGCCGCACGACGTACGGTCACGCGCTCGTGTGCGACCCGTGGGGCACCATCCTCGCGGAGTGCCCCGACGGCGAAGGGATCGCCCTCGCGGAGGTGCACGCCGACCGGGTGGCGCGCATCCGGGCGTCGCTCCCGTCGCTCCAGCACCGCCGCATCCGGTAGCGTCGGAGATCAGTACTCGATGGAGGCGCTGGCGAGGAAGGTGCGGCCGTTCTGGGGCACCGACCGCAGCGCGCCGAACTCGGTGCTCACGGGGACGGCATAGCGCCAGTCGAAGACGTTGTAGACGCCGAGGTTGTAGCGCAGCCCCCAACGTTCGGCGCGGCCCGAGAGCACCACGTCCCAGAGGAGGGCGGCCTCGGTCTGCTGCTGCGCGGGATCGGCGACCTGGTCGTAGCGATCCCAGCGCGGGCCTTCCACGGACACGCGGGTCGACGCGAGGAAGAGCCCGGGCACCACGGGGGCCGCGGCGCGGAGCGAGAAGAGGTGCTCGGGCGAGTTGGGCACCTGCCGGAGCTGCGAGGCCGTCGCGCCGAGGTAGCTCGATCGCTGGAACGAGTACGCCGCGGAGAGCGCCCAGCCCTGCCGCCACTCGCGCCGCACCTCGGCCTCGGCGCCCACCGTGAGCACGGGGGCGTTGGTGTTCTGGTACTGGTCGAGCGTCATGCCGCCGACGGTGGTCTCCCGCAGCGCGATGAGGCTCTCGAGGTAGTTGGCGTAGCCCGAGACCGTCGCCGTCCAGGTGTTGGAGAGGCGGTGGGAGAACTCCACCTCGCCCGAGTAGATGCGCTCGGGGCGGAGCCCGCTGCTCGCCGCCTGCGTGACGCTGCGGTAGTAGAGCTCGTAGATGCTCGGCGCGCGGAAGGCCGTGCCGCCCATCACCTTGAGGTTGCCGCGGGCGTAGGGGCGGAAGATGAGCGCGACGCGCGGGTTCACCGTGGCGCCGAAGGTGCTGTACCAGTCGAGGCGAGCGCCCGCCGAGTAGCGGAACCACGACGTCGGGTTGCCGTCGGCCGTGAGGTAGGCCGCGGCGATCTGGTAGGGTGACGAGCCGTTGAGGTCGCGCGTCGGGTCGGGGATCGAGCCGCTCTGCTGCTGGACGACGGGGTGAAACTGCCCCTCGCCGCCGATCGTGAGCCGCAGCGCCGCGCCGGGCGTCCAGACGCCGCGCGCTTCGATGCCGGTCCACAGGCCGCGGTAGGTCTCCAAGCCGTCCTGGTTGGGGTCCGTGCCCGTCGCGAGGCGCGAGCGGTAGGCGTAGTAGTTGACGAAGGCGCGCGTGAGGAGCTGGAAGGTGTCGCCGAGGCGCGGTTCGAAGCGGGCCTCCAGCAGCGCGCGGGTGTCGACGACGTTGCTGCGATCGACGCCGAGCAGCGTCTCGTACTCGCCCGTCGGGATGCTCTTGTCGCGCGTGTGGACGAGCGCCTGGAGGGTGAAGTCGCGGTGCCAGAAGCGCCCCGTCACCGTCCCCGCGGTGAAGCCGTCGGCGCCGCGCGACTGGCCGTCGACGGCGGGGTTCATCCCCATGGCGGGCTGCACGAGGTCGGGGAAGAAGAAGTCCCGCCCACCGCCCATCGCGCCCTGCGCCGAGGCCCAGAATCCCGTGGTGCTGTTGCTCCAGCGCCCGCCGACGCGCGCCCGCGCGGCGCCGTGCTGGTTGGCCGACACGCCCGCCTCGACCGCGTTGGTGCCGCCGCGGCCGCGCGTCACCACGTTGATGACGCCCGAGAACGCGCCCGTGCCGTAGAGCACCGACCCGGGGCCGCGCACCACCTCGATGCGCTCGACGTCCTCCAGGTCGACGCGGGCGTCGTAGCCGATGTACGACGAGTTGAGCCAGTTGTCGTTGGTGGGGTGGCCGTCGACGAGGACGAGCACGCGGTTGCCGTAGTCGCCGGGGCGACCGAAGCCGCGGAAGCCCGCCGACTCGTAGGTGCGGTCGTCGCTGAGGTACACGCCGCGCACGCCGCGCAGCGCCTCGGCGATGGTGGGGTAGCCCATCGCGCGCAGCTCCTGCGACGGGATGACGGTGACCGAGCTGGGCGCGTCCTCCACGCTCTCCGCGGCGCGCGACGCGGCCGACACCTCCTCGACGCGGGTGAGGGCCACCTCGACGCGCTCCTGCGCGCCCGTGCGGACGTCCACGACGCGGTCGACGGCGCGGAAGCCCGTCTGCGAGATGCGCACCCGCCGCGTGCCCACCTGCATGTTGAGGACGGCGGGCGTGAAGCCCATCGCGCGGCCGTCGACCTCGATGAGCGCGCCCGACTCGTCGGCGCTCACCAGCACGCTGCCCGTGAGCGGGGCGAGCGTGGGGCGGGCCACGACGAGCGAGCGCGCCACGACGTCGATGTCCTCCGTGGCGGTCTGAAAGCCTTCGGCGCCGACGAAGAGGCGGTGCCGACCCGGCGGGAGATCGAGCTCGCACGGGACGTTGCCCACAATGGGGCCCTGCTCACCGTCGACGCGCACGGCGGCGCCGGTGGCCGCTCCCTCGACCCGCACGCGCCCGAGGATGCGCGCGAGGCGGAGCGTGACCGGGACCTCCTGCCCGGTGCGCATCTCGATGAGCTCGGAGGTGGCCGACTCGTGGCCCTCCAGCTCGGCGATCACGCGGTACCGGCCCGGCGCGAAGGCCATCGCGCGCGGGCTCAACCCGCGGGGGCCGAGGTCGCGGCGGTTGATGTAGATCGTCGCGCCCGGCGGCTCGGTGACGACGCGGAGGACGGCGACGTAGGGCGCGATGCGCGCGAGCGCCTGGCGGATGCCTTCGCGCGCCGAGGCGTCCGTCTCCCCCTCGAGCGCCTGGGTGTAGTACCGGTGCGCGTCGGCGTAGCGGGAGAGCTGCTCGTAGGCGCGCGCGACGTTGTAGACGACGTTGCGGTTGGGGACGAGCCGGTTGGACGCGAGGAAGTGCTCCAGGGCCGCGAGGAAGTTGCGATCGCGGTAGGCGGTGTTGCCGAGCTCAAACTGGAGGTCGGCCTCGTCGGCGGTGTCGTCAGCGTGGGCGGACGACGCCGCGAGCACGAGCGCGAGGGCGCTCGGGAGCGTTCTGCGGAGGTTCATCGGTGGCTGCGGAGGTCTTCAGGGGGCGGAGGGGGTGCCGAGTTGCTGGGCGGGCGCGGCACGCGGATGGG
>JBILLV010000197.1:0-17134 GCA_044375895.1 Polyangiales bacterium
AGGTGGAGCTCCTCGTGGCCGCGGGCCGCGTGCTCATCGACCCCATCGGCGCCCTCGACCGTGCCCAGCGCTCCTTCGAGCGGGCGCTGGAGGTGGAGAAGGGCCACGGCCCGGCCCTCGAATCGCTCGGCCGCATCGCCGCCCTCAAGGGCGACGCCCGCGCCGCCACGGAGGCCTACGAGCAGCTCGCTCAGGCCGCGAAGACGCCCGCGGAGAAGGTCGACGTCCTCCTCAAGCTCGCCCGGGTGCTGGAGGAGAAGGGCGACCGCGACGCCGCCATCGACCGCTACAAGCAGGCCCTCGACGCCGACCCCGACTCGGCCCAGGCGACCTCGCGGCTCCGCGAGCTCTACGCCGCCCGCGGCGACGCGCAGGGGGCCATCGAGCTCCTCCAGCGCGAGATCGAAGCGGCGGAGGGCAACAACCAGCGCGCCTCGCTCTGGGCGCAGGTGGCCCGCATCTACCGCGAGCGGGTGAAGGACGCCGACAAGGCCCGCGACGCGGCGGAGAAGGCCCGCCTGCTCGACGCCACCAACGACGACGCCGGAGCGCTCCTCGGCGACCTCGCGTTCGACGACGGCCGCTGGGACGAGGCCGCGAAGCTGCTCGCGGCGCGCGCCGCGCGGGCGAAGGAGCTCCCGCGGGCCGAGGGGCTCCACGTCGCGCTGCGCCACGGCCAGGCGCTCGCCCGCTCGGGCGAGGGGGCGCGCGCGCTCCAGGCCTTCCGCACGGCGCGGGAGATCGCGCCGGAGGACCGTGACGTGCTCCTCGCGGTGGCCCACGCGGCCTACGACGCGGGCGCGTGGCAGGAGGCGCGCGACGTGTACGCCGACGCGCTCCGGCTCCACGCCAAGGAGCTCGACCTCGGCGACCGGGTGAACGCGCTCTGCGAGTACGCCGACGCGGCCCGCAAGTCGGGCGGCAACGCCGACGCGCTCCGGGCGGCCACGGAGGCCCACGAGCTCGACGGGCGCAGCCTCAAGGCCATCGACCTCGCGGCCGAGCTCCACGGGGCCGACGGGCGCTGGGACGAGGTGGTGAAGCTCAAGCGCAAGCGCGTCGAGCTGCTCACCGGCGAGCAGGAGCGCTTCGACGCGCACCTCGAGCTCGGCGAGCTGCTGGCGGCGAAGCTCGGGGAGAAGGGCAAGGCCGCGCGGGCCTACGCGTCGGCGCTGGAGATCAAGCCCGACGACCGCAAGCTCCTCACGCGGCTCGTGCAGCTCTACTCCGACGAGAAGGACTGGGGGCGCCTCGTCGAGGTGGTGCTCCGCCTCGCCGACCTCGTGGAAGACCGGGCGATGCTCGGGCGCTACTACCTCTCCGCGGCGCAGCTCTGCGACGTGCACCTCGGGCGCGTCGACGAGGCGATCGACTACTACGAGCTCGCCCTGGAGCACGACCCCGCGAGCGCCCGCGCCCTCGAGGGCCTCGCCGCCCTGCGCGCTTCGAAGAGCGACTGGGCGGGGCTGGAGAAGAGCTACCGCAAGGTGCTCGGCAAGATGACCGACGCGGCGCCGAAGGCCGCCCGCGCCAACCTCCACAGCCTCCTCGCGGCGCTCTACGAGAACAAGCAGCGGCTCAACCAGCCCAACGAGGCCGTCTCCGAGTACGAGAAGGCGATGGAGATCAACCCCGGGGAGGGCGCCTACGCCGAGCGCCTCGCCGAGCTCTACCTCGCGGACTCCAAGCGCTACTTCGACCGGATCGTCACGACGCACCGCTCGCTGCTGGCGAAGAACCCCGGCCGCGTCGAGTCGCTCCACGCGCTGCGCCGCGCCTTCACCGAGGCGCGCAAGCCCGACGAGGCGTGGTGCATGTGCCAGGCCCTCGTCTCCCTCAAGGGGGCCGAGCCCGAGGAGGAGAACTTCTTCAAGAAGTTCAAGACCGACCGCCCCGCCGAGGCCCAGGAGAAGTTCAACGAGGAGCGCTGGACGCGCGAGCTCATCCACCCGTCGCAGGACGCGCTGCTCACCGCGCTCTTCGCCACCATCACCCCGGCCATTCTCAAGGCCCGCGGGCAGAAGCTCTCGGACTACGGCCTCTCCGACGCCACCCGCATCGATCCGGCGACGGACGAGGGCGCGATGGCGCGCACGGTTCACTACGCCGCAGGCGTCCTCGCGCTCAAGACCCCCGTCGTGCACGTGCTCGCCAACCACGACTCGGGGCTCAACTTCGCCGTCACCGACCCGCCGGCGCTCTTCCTTGGGCGCTCGGCCCTCGCGGGCGGTCCCTCGAAGGCCCTCGCCTTCCTCGCGGGGATGCGCCTCTCGTACTTCCGCCCCGGCCACCAGGTGCGGCAGATCGTGCCCACGGGGACGGCCCTGCGCGCGTGGTTCCTCGCGGCCATCCGCGCGGTGCAGCCGTACTTCCCGGTGAGCGACGACCTCGCCGCCACCGTGGCCGAGCACGTGGCGACCATCAAGCAGACCATCACGGGCGCCAACCTCGACGTGCTCACCTCGGTGGTCACGAAGGTGGTGCAGTCCGACGCGTCGCTCGACCTGAAGCGCTGGATGACCGGCGTCGACCTCACCGCCGACCGCGCGGGCTTCGTCCTCGCCAACGACCTCGGCATGGCCCTCGCCGTCGTCCGCGCGACGCCCGAAGACCAGTCCCCCGTCCCCTCCGCCGACCGCATCCGTGAGCTCCGCCAGTACGCGATCAGCGAGGAGTACCTCCGCCTCCGTCAGCGCATCGGCGTCGCGATGGTCGTCGCCCAGAAGTCTGCGTGACCCCCTCGGGCCGCCCGCGCGTGTGGGCCTGGGCGGCCCTCCTCCTCCTCGGCGTCCTCTTGCGCGCCCCGAGCCTCGCCGTCGGCCGACTCGGCGACGACTGGTACCACCTCTCCATGATCGAAGGGACATACCCCGTCCCTCGTTCGGCCACGAACCTCTTCGATTTTGTCCGCGACGACCCGGCCGAACACCAGCGCCTCCGCGACCGCGGGGTGTTCCCGTGGTGGACGACGCCCTCGCTCAAGCTCGCGCCCTGGCGCCCGCTCACCAGCGCGACGCTCGCGCTCGACCACGCCCTCTTCGGCCGCTCGCCCGTCGGCCCGCACGTCGTCTCCCTCCTCGCGTGGGCGGCCCTGCTCGTCGCCGCCGCGTGGTGGCTCCGCGAGGCGCTGCCCGAGCCCGCCGCGCTCCTCGCGTTCGCCCTGCTCTGCCTGGATGAGTCCGCCACCGCGCCCGTCGCCTGGATCGCCAACCGCGCGTCGCTCCTCGCGCTTGCCTTCGGTCTGGTCGGCGCTGGCATCCTCGCGCGGACGCGGGGCCGCCGCGACCCCCGCGCGCTCGCCGCCGTCGCCGCCCCCTTCGCCCTCTCGGCCCTGGCGGGCGAGTACGGCCTCGCGGTGGTGGGCGCGGTGGTCGCGTACGAGCTCCTCGCCGACCCGGACGCGCGCCGCACCGGCCGACCTCGCCTCGTCGCGGCGCTCGCCCCCGGCGTGGCCTACGTCGTCGCGTGGAAGCTCCTCGGCTACGGCGCGCGGGGCTCGTCTGCGTATGTTGATCCGCTCTCGCAGCCCGTGGCCTGGCTGACGGCGGCGCGCACGCGCTCCCTCGCGTTCGTGGGGGAGCTCGTGAGCGCCGTCCCCATCGCCGCGACCCTCGCCGCCCCGGCCGCCACGCTCCTCGCGCTCGCGCTCAACGCGGCCCTCGCGGCGGTGGTCATCGCGCGCGCCGACGCGCTCCCGCGACGGACGGCGCTCGCCACCCTCGCGGCCGCGGCCACGGCCCTCCTCCCCGTGCTCTCCGCGCCGCTCAACGGGCGGGTGCTGCTGCCCGCGGCGCCCTTCTTCGCGGCGGCGCTGGCCTCCCTCGGGTGGTGCGCGTGGAGCGCCCGCCCCGGCGCCCTCACCTGGCTCTCGCGCGGCGCGATGGCGCTGTGGATCGCGGTCCACCTCACCGTGTCACCCGCGCTGGCCTGGGCCGAGCTGCACGGCCTCGCCGCGTGGCGGCCGACCACCATCCCGTGGCGCTCGCTCCCCCACGTCGACACCTGCCGCGCCGCCGACCAGGACCATCTCCTCCTCCTAGCGAGCGACTTCGGGATGATCCACACGGCGGGGCTCTACTGGCAGGCGCGGGGGTGCGCGCAGCCGCGGACGTGGCGCACCCTGGCGGCGTCGCAGGGCGCGGCGATCGTGCTGCGCGACGGCGACGCGTCGCTCGACGTCCGCACGGCCGACGGCGGCTCGGTGCTGGGGCTCCACGGCATCCTCTGGCGCACGGAGCCGCCCTACCGCGTCGGCGAGCGCTTCACCGCGCGAGGCTTCGCCGCCGAGGTGCTGGCGGTCGCCGACGGGCGGCCGACGCGCGTGCGCTACCAGTTCGAACGCTCGCTCGATGACCCGCGCGTGGTGCTGTGGATGATCACCACGACGGGCTTCGAACAGATCGCGCCGCCCGCCGTGGGGCGCGGCCGGCTGGTGCCGCACGTCGAGACGCACTTCTGGTGAGGCGTCAGCTCCGGTCGATGGGGAGCGCGGCGACGGGCGGGCGGCGGCCCCGCGGGTCGCGCATCCAGACGAGGTAGCGGTCGACCTCGGCGCGCGTGGGGACGTGGTCCATCACGCCGTTTTGCCCGAAGCCGCCGGGCTGCGCGGCGAGGTCGAGCGCCTGCAGCAGGTAGCGCCGCCCGCCGCGGTTGCGCATCGGGAGCACCACCACGAGGGCGGCGTCGTACTGCCCCGCGCCCGAGCGCTGCGTCACCGGGAGCGTCCCCGAGGTCGGCAGCCGCTGGGCCTCGGGGGCGTTGGCGGGCGTCACCGTGACGGTCGCGTCGGGCTGCGCGGCGAGGTACGCGCGGATGGGTTCGTCGACACGAAACTCGCCGCCGAAGGGCTCCTTGCGCGGGTCGTTGAAGCCGCCAGAGGGGACGTGCCACGTCACCGTCGCCCCCTCGGCGCGGAGGTACGGGTGCTCGGGGAGCTCGACGTTGGGGGCGAGCGCGCCGACGGTGATCCAGCCCTCGCCGGCGGGGTTCTTGTGCACCTCGACGACGAGCGTGAGGTCGACGCGGCCGTGCTCGACGCCGTGGGCCTCACCCGGCAGCGGCGCGTCGCTGCGGAGCCAGTGGTAGTACGACAGCAGCGTGCGGGTGACGACGCGATCGGCGGGCACCGGCGGCGGCGGGGGCGTGGGGCGCGCGTCGGGCCGCTCGGTGGACGGAGCCGTCGCGGGTGGCCGCGGGCTGTCGCATGCGGCGAGCGCGAGGGAGAGGGCGGCGCAGAGGGCGGGTGCGCGCATGGCGGTCGCTCGTCAGAGGTTGGGGATCTGCCAGTCGAGCGGCTTCTTGCCGAGCTTCACGAGGGCGTCGTTCACCTGGGAGAAGGGCTTCGAACCGAAGAAGAGCTTGGCCGAGAGCGGCGACGGGTGCGCGCCCTCCAGCACGATGTGGCGCGTGGCGTCGATGAGCTTCTTCTTCTTCTTCGCGTACCCGCCCCAGAGGAGAAACACCGCCGGGTCGGCGCGGTCGCTCACGGCGCGGATGGCCGCGTCGGTGAAGGTCTCCCACCCGTGGTTGGCGTGCGACGCGGGCTTGTGCGCCTGCACCGTGAGCACGGCGTTGATCATCAGGAGCCCCTGCGACGCCCAGGGCACGAGGTAGCCGTTGTTGGGCACCTTGCAGCCGAGGTCGGTCTTGAGCTCCTTGTACATGTTCTTGAGCGAGGGGGGCGGGGTGATGCCGGGCTTCACGGAGAAGCACAGCCCGTGGGCCTGGCCGTCGTCGTGGTACGGGTCCTGCCCCAGGAGGACGGCCTTCACGCCCGCGAAGGGCGTCAGGTGAAACGCGGAGAACACCTCGTTCTCGGGCGGAAACACCTGCTGCGTCTTGCGCTCCCCCGCGACGAAATCCGTCAGCTCCTGCCAGTAGGGCTTCGTGAACTCGCCCGCGAGGGCCTTCTTCCAGTCGTCAGGGAGCTGCGAGGCGTCGGGTGTCGGCATCGGTGGGGTCTCCGTACGAGATGGTTCGGGGTGCGTACTACTTGAGCGCGTCGCGGAGCTGCGCCGCGAGGGCCGCGCCCTGCGCGTGGTCGATGGGGGCGGTGGGCCACTTCACGCCGAGGCCCTGCTGCGCGTCGGGCTTCGGGATGATGTGGAAGTGCACGTGGAAGACGGCCTGGTGCGCGAGGGGGCCATTGTTCTGCAAGACGTTGTAGGCCGCGCAGCCGGTGACGGACATCACCGCGCGGCAGAGGCGCGGGAGCACGCGCCCGAGGGCGGCGGCCGACGCGTCAGAGAGCTGGTCGAGCGTCTCCGCGGGCTCCTTCGGGATGACCAGCGTGTGGCCGCGCGAGAGGGGGCCCACGTCGAGGAAGGCGAGCACGAGGTCGTCCTCGTACACCCGGTGGCAGGGGATCTCGCCCCGGAGGATCTTCGCGAAGATGGTCTCGGCCATGGCGCGCGGAGGCTATCACCGCGGGGCGGCGCGATGCATCAGGGAGTTGCGGGGGTGGCATGAGGGGAAACCGAGCCGCGGATCAGCGCCCGAGGCGCTCGCGGATGCGCTGCTGCGCGGCCTCGGGGAGCGTGGCGAGGTAGTCGGCGGGGAGCGCACGCAGCGCGGCGTCGGGGAGCGAGAGCACCCGGTCGGCTTCAGAGAGGGCGCGGGCGAGGTCTTCAGGGGCGAGGCCCGCGACGCGCTCCTCGGGCTTGAGGCGGGCGACGATCTCCGCGGGAGAGGCGCCTGCGAGCCTCTGTTCGAGAGGGATGGAGGCGAGGAAGCGGCGCTGCATGTCATCGAAATCTTCGAGATTTTGAGGGTCCATGTCCTTGTCCTTGCGTCCGTAGTGAGCATACCACCAGGCGTCGACGGCGGGCGACAGGGGGACGCTGTCGGCGAAGAGGGCGACGATGTCATCGCGCTCGTGGGACGCGAGGGTGCGCAGGTCGACGAGCACCATGGGGAAGGCCGCGCCGTGCAGGCGGGTGTAGCCCGTGGCGAGCTTCTCTTCGCGGAGCTCGAGCGCGTGGATGTCGGCGTCGAGGGCCTCGTAGCGGCGCGCGACGAGGAGGACGAGCATGAGGTCGGTGTGGGCAGCGAGCTCCGCCTCGTGCTCGCTGAAGTACTGGTGGCCGTAGCCGAGGAGCCGGTGCATGCCGCGCGCGCGGTACCCCTTCGAGGCGCTCTTGAACTCCAGGATGCTCACCTTCGGTAGCAGCGGCCAGAGCTTCACCAGCGTCGTGCCGGGGTCGCTGGCAGTCCGTGCGCGGCGGCGCACCACGAGCCAGTCCATGCGCTGCCAGTCCTTGGTGAGCGGCTCCTCCGCGAGGTACTCGAAGCGTCGTGGGCCGCGCTCGCTCAGCAGCAAGTGCAGGAAGTAGTGCCAGGCCGTCCGACGTGTCCCCGCCATGCGCGCGACTTCCCACGCCGCCGGGGAGGGGCGCAAGCGGCAGGGGAGCGCGTTGGACGTAGGCTGTCACCGCTCGGCTGCTTGACCTGGGCAAAGCTTTGCGCCCGCGGGTGGTACCCTCGCGCCATCCGCCATGCAGGCCCTCAGCGACCGCGTCCTCTCCGTCCTCACCCTCAACCTCTGGAACCGCGCCGACCCCTGGCCCGAGCGCCTCGCCGTCATCCGCCGCGAGCTCGCCGCGCTCCGCCCCGACATCGTCGCGATGCAGGAGGCCATCCGCGTCGAGGACTACGACGTCGATCAGGCCCGCGAGGTGGTGGACGCGCTCGGATTCCACGTCGTGCAGGGGCAGGTGCCCGGCGGCCCCTACCTCTTCGGCAACGCGATCGCGTCGCGCTTTCCGCTCCGCGACCTCACCGTCCTCCCGCTGCCGCGCGAGGGCACCGACGAGAACCGCTGCCTCGTCCTCGCCCGCGCCGACACGCCCTTCGGCCCCCTCCCGCTCGCCACCACCCACCTCAACTGGAAGCTCGACGAGGGCCACATCCGCGTCGCCCAGGTGCGCTACGTCGTCGAGCACCTCACGGCCTTCACCCGCGACGACGACCTCCCCGCCATCCTCGCCGGCGACTTCAACGCGGAGCCCGACAGCGACGAGATTCGCTACCTCCGCGGGCGCACCGGCCTCGGCGGCCCCTGCGTGTACTTCAACGACTGCTTCGCCGCCGCGGGCGACGGCTCGCCCGGGCACACCTTCGCCGCGCGCAACCCCCAGGCGGCCCTCTCCCGCGAGCCCGACCGGCGCCTCGACTACGTGTTCGTTCGGGGGCCGAACGATCGGCTCCAGGGCGTCCCCCTCGAGGCCCGCGTGTGCTTCGACCAGCCCCACGACGGCGTCTGGGCCAGCGACCACTTCGGCGTCTTCACCCGCATCGAACTCTGATCGGTGGACTGACTGACAAAAAAGTAAGCCCGACTCTTGACCCGTCCCACCTACTGACTGAACATTCAGTAAGCAACGGCCCTTGGATGGGTCGAGGGAGATGACGCCATGCAGCAGACGGGCACGATCGAGACGCTTCGGACGGCGATGGACCTCGCGTACACCTGGGACTACGGGACGCAGGTTCGCTCGCTGCGCGACCTCTACACGAAGTCGAAGGGGCTCCAGTGGGACGGGGCGCGCGACCTCCCGTGGGACACGGACGTCGACCCGGAGGGCCCCGGCTTCCCCGACATGGCTGTCCCCATCTGGGGGAGCGACATCTGGGAGCGGATGACCGAGCGCGAGCAGCGGCGCGCGAAGGTGGAGATGATGTCGTGGACGCTCTCGCAGTTTCTCCACGGCGAGCAGGGCGCGCTCCTCGCCACCAGCCAGATCGCCACCACCGTGCGCACGATGGACGCGCGGCTCTACGCGGCCACGCAGGTGATGGACGAGGCCCGGCACGTCGAGGTGTTCGAGCGCTACCTCCGCGAGAAGACGCCGCGCGTGTGGCCCGTCACCCCGACGCTCAAGAGCCTCCTCGACCAGATTCTCACCGACAGCCGCTGGGACATGAAGTACCTCGGCATGCAGGTGATGGTGGAGGGCCTCGCCCTCGCCAGCTTCGGCGTGCTCCGTGAGATGACCGATGAGCCCCTGCTCCGTGACTTGACGGCCGGCGTCATTCGCGACGAGGCGCGTCACGTCGCGTTCGGCGTGCTCTCCCTCCAGGACGTCTACCGCGCGATGCCCGCGGCGGAGCTCCGCGACCGCGAGGACTTCGTCATCGAGTCGTCTCGGCTGATGCGCGACCGCTTCCTCGCGCCCGAGGTGTGGGCCGAGCTCGGGCTCCCGGTCGAAGCGTGCTGCGCGCACGTGCTCGCCTCTCCCATCATGGTGCAGTTCCGGTGTATGCTGTTTTCGAAGATCGTGCCGAACCTCAAGCGCATGGGGCTGCTCACCGCCCGCGTCCGCCCCGCGCTCGAAGAGCTCGGCGTGCTGGAGTTCGAAGACGCCGACCTCACCGAATGACCGCACGAACCACCACCCCCACCTCCGTCACGATCCCCCCCGCCCCCCGCGTCCGCGACGCCGACGCCACCCGCGCCCGCGTCCTCGACGCTGCCGAGCAGCTCTTCGCGCGCAAGGGCTTCGACGGCACCCGCCTCCGCGAGGTGGCCGAGCAGGCCGCCGTCACCGTCCCCCTCGTGTGCCACCACTTCCGCGACAAGGACACCCTCTACGCCGCCGTCGTCGAGCGGGGCCTCGCGCGCTTCGTCGCCCTCGGCTGGGAGGTGCTCCAGCGCGGCCGCACGGTCGCCGAGCAGCTCGCGGACTTCGTCCAGACGCTCATCCACCTCGGCGCGCGCGAGCCCGACATCACCGCCATCCTCCACCGCGAGATGGCCGACGGCGGCGTGCGCGCGCAGCCCCTCGCCGAGCGCATGCTGCTCCCGCTGAAGCAGGCCGCCGTTGACACCTTGCGCGCGGCGCAGGGGCGCGGGGAGATTCGCGCGGGGCTCGACGTCGAGATGGTGGTGCTCCACATCGCGGGGGCGGCGATGTACCCCGCCCTGGCCTCGCCGCTGGTGCGCATCGTGTGGGGCGAAGACCCGCTCTCCCCCGACTTCGCCGAGCGCCGCAGCCGCGCGCTCGTCGACCTGCTCACCCCGATGCTGCTGCCCGCGTGAGGTGATTTCAGAGCGGGACGTCGACGCCCGCCGACTCACGCACCACGGCGCGGACGGTGGCGAGGAGCTCGTCGCCGCGGCCCTTGTCATCGAGCCACCGGCCCGTGGCTTCGTCGAGGGAGAAGTGCCAGGCGCGCGAGCGGGCGGCGAGCCACACCTGGCGCGTCGGGCGCTGGGTGTTGATCACGCACTTCGAGCGGTCGCGGAAGGTGAGCGTCAGCACGTCCCCGGCGGTGTAGGCGTCGACGACGTCGGGGTCGATGTCGTCGAAGGCGTCTTGCAGGGTCTTGAACACCCGGTCGACGAGCTGGAGGTAGCGCGCTTCGTCCATCATGGCGCGCCGAGTGTTGGGGCCACGCGCGGCAAAGCACAAGCCCCTTTCCTCCGCCCGCGCCCTTCACTACCTTCCGCGGTCACCCTCATGGACCCGACCTTCAAGCGCTTCCGTGGCACCTTCTCGTACCTCACCAGCGACGCCCTCGAGGCTGCGGTCAACTGCGCCCTCGCGCTCCAGAAGCCCCTGCTGGTGAAGGGCGAGCCGGGGACGGGCAAGACGCTCCTCGCCGAGGCCCTCGCGAGCGCCCTGGAGGCGCCGCTGCTCACGTGGCACGTCAAGAGCACCACCCGCGCGCAGGACGGGCTCTACGTGTACGACACGGTCGCGCGGCTGTACGACTCGCGATTCGGCGACGGCGACGTGCGCGACATCCGGCGGTACATCAAGTACGGGCCGCTGGGGGAGTCGTTCCGCGCGTCGAAGCGGGTGGTGCTGCTCATCGACGAGGTCGACAAGGCCGACCTGGAGTTTCCCAACGACCTCCTTCACGAACTCGACCGCATGCGCTTCCGCGTGAGCGAGACGGGCGACGAGGTGGCCGCCACCGAGCGCCCCGTGGTGATCATCACCAGCAACAACGAGAAGGATCTCCCCGACGCCTTCCTGCGGCGCTGCGTGTTCCACTTCATCGACTTCCCCGAGGTGGAGCTCATGAAGCGGATCGTCGGCGTGCACCACCCTGACGTCGAGCGCGGGCTCGTCGAGCAGTGCCTCCAGGTGTTCTACGAGATTCGCGCGATGTCGCGCATCCGCAAGCGCCCGAGCACCAGCGAGCTGGTCGACTGGATCGCCGTCCTCCAGCGCGCCGGCGTCACCTCCGTGAAGCTCGATCGGGAGCTCCCCTTCCTCGGCGCCCTGCTCAAGAAGGAGCAGGACATGGTGGCCTTCGCCGACCAGGTCGCCGGGGGCAAGAAGTTTCGCAGCTGAACCCGCCCGTCACCCGCGCGCGCCGCCCGCCTCCGCGTGCAGCGCGCGCGCCGTCGGGGCGCTCGCTCAGAAGGTGACGCGCGTGGGGGAGGGGCGGTTGGTCATCGAGCCGTCGCCGAGCTGACCGAGGTCGTTCTTGCCCCAGCAGAAGACCTCGCCGTTGCGCCGGAGCGCGCAGGTGTGGCTCCCTTCGACGGGGCCGTCGTTGGGCGCGTGCGACGTGATCAGCACGAGGTCGGTGAGCCCCGGCACCGCGCCCGCGACGGCCGACGGAGAGGTCATCCCGCGGCCCAGCTCGCCGACAAGGTTCTGCCCCCAGCAGCTCGCGGTGCCGTCGCGGAGGAGCGCGCACGCGTGGCGGTAGCCCACGGTCACGTCCGTCGCGGTGCTGACGCCCGGCACGTCGACCGGGGAGTTGGACGGCGTCGGGCCCGCCGCCGTACCGAGCTCGCTGAACGTGTTGTCGCCCGCGCAGGCCACGGCGCCCGACGCGCGCGTCACGCACGTGTGGAAGACGCCCGCCGCGACCGTGACCGCGTCGGAGATGCCCACCATCGGCGCGGGCGTCGGGTGGTTGGCCGAGCCCCCGTTGCCGAGGCGCCCCATGAAGTTGTTGCCCCAGCACACGGCCTGCCCGCTCACGCGCGCCGCGCACCCGTACTGGCTCGCGGCGATGTTCACCGCGTCGGGGAGGTTGGACACCGCGGTCGGAGAGAAGACGCGCGGGACGGAGGTCCCGTCGCCGATCGCGCGGCCGCCGTTGGTTCCCCAGCACACCACCTGGCCCGAGCGACGGATCGCGCAGAAGAAGCCCGCGCCGCCCTCGATGGAGATGGCGTCTTCGAGGCCGAAGGCGTTCAGCGGATAGGGCGAGCGCATGAGCTCCGCCGGCGTGTAGCCCGCGCCGAGCTCGCCGCTGCCGTTCCACCCCCAGCACACCACCTGACCCGAACGCTTGCGCGCGCAGGCCGTCCCCGAGCCCGCCTCCACCTCCATCGCGTCGCACACCCCGAGCACCGACACCGGGCGCGACGACGCCGTGGTCGTGCCGTCGCCGAGCTGCCCGAGCGAGTTGTCGCCCCAGCACAAGACCTCGCCCGAGGCGCGCCGCGCACAGCTGTAACGCGACCCCGTGGTCACCTCCACGATCGCGCACCCGATGCCCTCGCACGCCGGACACCGCGGCGGAGGCGTCGTGGGCACGTCGGGGCGCCCGGCCTCCGCGGCGTCGGGCGTGGCGGCCTCCATCGCGGCGTCGGGCGTGGCGGCCTCCATCGCGGCGTCGGGTGCGGCGGCTTCCATCGCGACGTCGGGCGCGGCGGCCTCCATCGCGACGTCGGGCGCGGCGGCCTCCATCGCGACGTCGGGCGCGGCCGCCTCCATCGCGGCGGTGTCGTGCGCCGCGTCGCAGGTCACGACGGTGGTGGTGTCGGAGCAGGCTCCGGCGAGGGCGGCGCAGACGAGCAAGGGGGCGAGGGTCTTCATGGCGGTCTCGTGGGTCTCCGAGCGGTGGCAAATCAGGGACGTCCGGCCCTACGTTGCCGGACGCTGCCGCGACGTTCAGCCCGAGAACACGGAGCGGCGCTCGCGCAGGGCGCGCTCGAGCATGTCCTGGATGGTGGCGCGGAGCTTTTCATTGAGGCGCCCGACGAGCACCTCGTCGTCGGCGGCCGCGGGGTCGTAGTGGTCCATCGGGATGGCCTCGCCGAGGACGATGCGCCACTTCGAAGGGAGCGGGACCGCGCCCAGCGCGCCGAGGAGCGGGAAGGTGGGCGTGACGGGGAAATAGGGCAGCCCGAAGAGCCGCCCCACCACGCCGCTCGGCGCGATGAGGGGGTGCGTCTCCTCCGCGCCGATGATCGCCACGGGGACGAGCGGGGTGCGCGTCCGGATGGCGAGCTTGATGTGTCCGCCGCGGCCGAAGCGCTGGAGGCGGTAGCGGTCGCGGAAGAGCTTCGAGATGCCCTTCACGCCCTCGGGAAACATCGCCACGCAGGCGTCGCGGCGCAGCAGCCGCTCGGCGTTCTCCTGGCAGGCCCGCACGGCGCCCACGCGCGTGAGGAAGGAGCCCGCGAAGGGGAGGTGGAAGATGAAATCCTCCGCGAGCCAGCGGAGCTGACGGGCCGACGGGTGCTCGCGGCGGAGCGCGGCGGCGAGCATGATCCCGTCGTAGGGGACGGCCCCCGAGTGGTTGGCGACGAGGGCCACGCGCCCGGTCGCGGGGACGTTCTCGATGCCCGTCACCTCGACGCGCCACCAGCGCTCGTAGAGGAAGTCGAACACCGGCCGCCAGCGCGCGTCGTGCTCGGGCGCGTAGCCGAACTCGTCCACCTCCTCCGAGCGATCGCGCATCGCCACGCGGCCCCACTGCCGGCGGTAGAAGTCGCTCGCGAAGAGGTCGCGCGTGGCCTCCGCGGCGGCTCCCTCGTCGCGCTCCGGTGCGCTCTCGGGGGCGGCGGCGGCGCGCAGGCGGTCGGCCATGCGGTCGAGGATCGGCTTCGCCTGCTCGTCGCGCGCGGCCGCCAGGAGCTGGTCGAGGCGCGCTTCGAGGTCGCGGATCTCGTCCTCCACGTTGTCGGCCGCCGGCGGGGGCGGGAGCGACGGGATCGGTTCGCGCGCGTCGGGAGCGGCGTCAGCCTCCACCACGGGGACGGGCGGCTGCGAGGCGTCGTCGCCCGCGGGCGCGTCGTCGAAGGCCGGCTGTGCGATGTCCGGCAGCGGCGGCGTCGGCGGGATCGTCGGCGTGGCGGCGGCGCTGGACTTCGGCGGCGCCTTCGAACGCCGCGGCGTCTTCGGGGCGTCGGAGGGCAGCGGCGCCTTCGGGGGCACCGAGCGCCGGGGCTTCGCCGCGGCCTTCTTCGCGCCGCCCGGAGGGGGGTTGGTGGGCTTCGGGGGGACGTCGCTCCCCTTCTCGAAGGGGTCGTCGCCGAGTACTCGTCGGGCCATCGGTGCGTCTCAGAGGGTGGGCGAAGTGCGGAGGAGGCGGGCGTCGCGGAGGCTCTGCGCGCCCCCGTGGTCGAGCACCGCCTCGCGGGTGGTGAAGGCCGGGCGGAAGCGCAGGTCGCGCGCCGCGAGGGACGTGTCGGCCACGCAGATCCAGCGGAGGTAGTCGAGGAACATCCACGGCGCCTCGGAGAGCTGCGCGGCCCACAGCGCCCGCGCCGCGGCGTAGGCCAGCGGGTGCGCGATGGGGAGCCCCACGCGGCCCGCGAGCTTGATCACCGTGGAGAGCGGCAGCACGCCGTCGCTCGCGATGTTGAAGACCCCCGGCGCGTCGCGCAGAATGGCGAGCTTGAAGGCCGCGAGCGCGTCGACCTCGTGGGCAAACTGGAGCAGCGGGTCGAAGCCGAGGAGCGTCGGCACCACGCGTCGCCCGAGGTATCGCGTGAGGTAGTTGTGCGCCGTGGGGCCGAGGATCGGGGCCACCCGCAGCGTCGTCACCACCGTCCCGGGCATCTGGCGGGCGAAGCGGGCCACCACCTGCTCGGCCTCGATCTTGTCGTGGAGAAACCGGCTCTCGGCGTGGCCGCGCAGGGGGTGAGCCTCGGTGAGGAAGTTGGGGTTGGACGGCGACGCCCCGTAGAGAATCGTCTGCGACCAGAGGATGAACTTCCGCACCGGCCGCTCGCGGCAGGCGTTGAGCACGTGCATCGTGCCGACGCTCTCCAGCTCATGGGCCCAGGCGCTGGCGTGCGTCGGTGACGCGAGGAAGGCCAGGTGGAGGAAGGTGTCGACGTCCTCCGCCGCGAGGATCTCCGCCAGGCGCGCGTCGACCGAGGGCTGCGTCAGGTCGACCTTGTAGAAGCGCGTCTTGCGCCCCGCGGTGGGCGGGTTCTTCACGTCGATCGCGAGGATCTTGCCGACACGGTCATCGTCCTCGAGGAGGCCGATGAGGTTGCGCCCCAGGAAGGCGTCGGCGCCCGTGATGGCCACCGTGCGCCGGGCCCGCGCGCTCCGCGCGACCCGCATCGAATCGTTGCGTCCGTCCGTCATGGAAGTCTCGTCGCGCGGCGCCCCCGTCGTGAGTGTCTCACCCACCGGCGGGCCGCAGCGGGGGCGGACCCTATCACAACCCCGCGCCGGGTTGTGACGCAGCGCGTGAGGCCCCCCCGATCGTCCCGGGCACCCGGTGGATGTTGCGCTCGGCGCTTCATTCGGGGCGCGGCGCGATGTTAGATTCCCCGCGATGCATCGCCCTTATGGTCTCGGGCTCATCTTGCCGGTGGTGGTGATCTTCGGCGCCTGCGGCGATCCGAAGCGGGCCGACCCCTTTAGCGGGCCCGGGGGAGGTCCACCGCCGCCCCCCCCGCCGCCGGCCGATGTGAGCGTGGTGGACGCTCCCGCGGGGCAGTGCACGTCGTCGGCGCAGTGCGACGACCGCATCGCGTGCACCGACGACGAGTGCGTGTTCGGCGGCCGCTGCGAGCACACGGCGGTGAACGCGCGGTGCGCGGCGGGCCAGCGCTGCTTCCTCGACCGGGGCTGCGCGTCGGGGACGATGTGCAGGAGCAACGCCGACTGCGACGACATGGTGGCCTGCACGCGCGACCTCTGCGGCGCCGACGGGAGCTGCCAGAACGTCAACGACGACACGCGCTGCACGATGGGGCAGGTGTGCATCAGCACCGGGTGCGCGGCGCCGGGGACGTGCGGCAACGACAACGACTGCAACAACCGGCGCTTCTGCGACGGGGTCGAGCGCTGCATGGGCGGGCGCTGCGCGGCGGGGACGGCGGCGGACTGCTCGGACAACGACCCGTGCACGGGCGACGTGTGCAACGAGGCGATGATGCGGTGCGACCACCCGCCGGTGTCGCCGTGCGGGGGGGCGTTGACGTCGGGGACGTACACGCTCAGTCCGCCGATCATGTATCGATGCCCCTCCTACTCCCTCGGTCCGATCGCCTCGGTGACGATCACCGTGTCGGCGTCGAACGTGCAGGTGTCGGGCTTCCCGGCGCCGCTTTCCGGCCCGCGGCCCGCAGCGGGCATGTTTGCCGTCACTGGTCGGGACGTGTCGGGCAACACCTTCGAACTTTCGCTTCAGGGCAATTTCACGGAGACCACAATGTTTACGGGAGCTTTTTCCGTGGCGTGCCCCGACTGCTCGTCGCTCTCCATGTGCCCCACGGGTTCGTCGATCTTCGTCGCGACGCGACGTTAGGACGTCACGATGCATACCTTCTTCCGCAACACCGTGTGCGCCTCCTTGCTCCTTCTGTTCGGGTGCAGCGAGGCACCGGCGACGCGCTTCGTCGATGGCGACGCGGCGACGCCTGACGCCAGGGGTATGACCTGCACCTCCAACGCGCAGTGCGACGATCGCGTGGCCTGTACCCGCGACGTGTGCGTGGTGGGAGGGGTGTGCGAGCACATCCCCGACGGGCCGATGTGTGTGGTCACCCCGCGCTGCATGCGGGCCGCAGAGTGCGATGACCGGATCCCCTGCACGCGCGACACCTGCCTCGTCGACGGGACCTGCGGCCACACCCCTCAGAACGAGATGTGCCCGACGGGGCAGACCTGCGACATGACGCGCGGGTGCACCGGTGGGATGGTGACGCCGGGGACGTGCCGCGTGGACGCCGACTGCCGCGACACCTTCGACTGCACCACCGAAACCTGTGGGGCCGACCAGCGCTGCACCTATGCCGCGCAGAACGCCCGCTGCTCCATGGGCCAGGTGTGCCGCGTGGGCATGGGCTGCCTTAGGAGCCGCGCAGAATTAACTTAACCATTTGATTGGCGTCGAAGTTCGTTTAGAGCTCCAGCGATGAACTCCGAAGTTGAGGCCATGATCCGCGGCAAGTACCACTCGCTCGCGCCGACGATGA
>JBILLV010000543.1:0-4337 GCA_044375895.1 Polyangiales bacterium
CGGCCTCTCCTACGAGGTCCCGGTCAACGAGGGGCGCGTCGAGCAGACGCTGGTGGTGACCCCGGGCAACAACCGCGTCGCCCTCACCGCCTCGCGCGGCGGCGTCACGGCCAGCGACGCGACCACGTTCTTCCTCCGCGGCCCGCGCGTCGACCTCATCGTCCTCCTGGGCTGGGCCTCCCGCGGCGAGATCATCGACCTCTGGACGCGCGAGCCCTCCGGCGAGACCTGCAAGTGGGACCACCGCGAGACCGCCACGGGCGGACGCCTCCTCGATTTCTCCACCAACGCCATCGGCTTCGGCTCGCAGGCCTACGTGCTCCCCACCGTCGTCCCCGGCCGCTACCGCGTGAAGATCCACTACTGGGCCGCGGCCGCGTGGGACGACGAGCGCGCCAACTACGTCTTCGACAACGCCCTCAACCGCATCGACACCCTCACCGCGGAGATCGAGCAGGTGACGGGGGCCGACCGCCTCCGCCTCCTCGAAGAGCGCGGCGAGCACGAGCGCCGCCTCGACCGCTGGGCGCTCCCCGCGGCCCCACAGACGCCCGTCCACGGCGAGGTGGTGCTCTTCCCCAACACCCGCCACGAACGCCGCTGGCGCTTCGACCGAACCACCCCCCGCACCGGCTCCCTCGACACGCTCGGCGAGGTCGAGGTGAGCGCCGAGATGATCCGCGCGGCCCGCGAGGCGGTGTCGCCGTGAAGCCCTCCGCCCGTCTGTTCGCGCTCGCCCTCGCGCTCGGCGCCCGCTCCGTCGCCGCCGACCCGCCGCGCTACTCCCTCCCTCTCCCGCTCGGCGACCGCCCCTTCCTCCTCGTCGACGCGCCGCGGCGCTACCTCCCCACCGAGCCCGCCGCGGTGCGGGTGCAGCGTCAGGGCGGCGGCCCCCTCGAGGTCGCGGTGTTTCGCATCCGAACCATCGCCGCCTTCGTCGCCACCCCATGGCCCTCGCAGGGCGTCGCGGTGGCCGCGCTCCCCCTCGGCCGCGAGACCGAAGCCCTCCTCGCGCGCAGCGCCCCGCTCCCCCGCCGCGGCGCCAATGTCGACCTCGTGGGCCTCCAGCGCGTGACGGTTCGCGTGCGCCCGCCCGTGCGCCGCGCCATCGGCGACGAGACCGCGGTCTACGACTCCAACGAGACCGATGAGGGTCCGGTCGAGACGTGGGGCGTTCACTCGGGCGACTGGGCCGACGAGACCGTCCCCCTCGGCGCGCTCTCCGCAGGCGTCTACCTCGTGCGCGTCAACGCGGGCGGCTGGTCGTCGAGCGCGGTGCTCTCCGTCGGCCACCTCACGCTCCTCGCGCGCCGCGGGGATGCGCGCGATGTGCTCACGGTCACCGACGGCGAAGGGGCGCCGCAGGCGGGGGTCACGGTGCAGCGCTTCGTCGACGGGGCTCCCCGCGAGCGATCGGTCACCGACGCCACTGGCCGCGCCGAGCTCCCCGCGGCCGACGTCCTCACGGCCCGCTACGTGGCGGTGCGCGGCGACGACGTGGCCTGGGCCGACGTCACCCACGCCCGCCTCCCGGCCTGCGACGCGCGCGTGTACGTCGCCGCGGGGCGCCCGGTGTACCGCCCGCACGAGGTCGCTCACCTCCGGGGCCACGCGCGGGGCTGCGTCGACGGCCGCGACGTCCCCCTCGCCGACGAGCCCGTCGAGCTCCGCACCAGCGACGGCGGCGAGATCGTTCGGGCCCGAACCGATCGCGACGGCAACTTCCTCGCCGACCTCCCCGCGGACTCCGAGATCACGGCGCGCGTGCGGGGGAGGGACCACCGCCGCACGCTCCACATCGACAGCCGCCCCCTTCCTCGCCGCGCGCTCCGCCTCCGCCTCGACCGCCCCTGGGCCGCCGCGGGGGAGACGGTCATCGCCACGCTCAGCGACGACCTGGGCGGATGGCCCACTGCCGCCACGGCCACCTTCCGCACGCCCGTGGGTCTCGCCACCGCGCCCATCGGCCCCGACCACCCCGCGACCTTCACCTTCACGATGCCGCCCACCGAGGAGGCCCTCACGCGGGTGACGATTCGCGCGGATGTGCCCGACGGGGCAGCGGTCACCTACGCCGAAGCCGACCTCTGGACGGGCGCCACCCGCCACGTCCTCGAGCTCGCCAGCGAACACACCCACGGAACCCCCAACCAGCCCTTCCCCCTCCGCCTCCTCGCCCGCGACCTCGGCGGCCGCGAGACCCCCGCCCGCGCCACCCTCCGCGTCTACGGGACGGACGGCAACCGCCGCGTCGGCGCCGCCCGCAGCGAGCAGTCGGTCACCCTCCCGCACGTCGCCGGGCTCCGCCTCGACGGCCCCGGCCCCTGGTGGATCGAGGCCGCCGCCGCGGGCGACACGCAGGCTCGCAGCACCTCCCTCGTGGTGTGGGAGCGCGTCCGTCCGCCCGCCCTCTCGTCGCGCGGCGAGCTCGCCGTGGCCGTCCCCCCAGGCGCTGCGCGGCCGGGCACTGCCCTCACCGTCTCGCTCCGCACGCCCGCGCTGGGCAACACGCTCGTCACGCTGGAGCAGGGCGGCGTGTGGTCGTCGCGCATCGTCACGCCGGCGCAGTCGGGGGCGGTGCAGCTCCCGGTGCCCGACGGCGCGCGCGGCGCGGCCACGGTGGTCGCCACACACATCCACGGCGCCCAGGTGAACCACGCCACGGTGGCCGTCGAGGTGGAGACCTCCCGCAAGCTCGGTCTCACACTTCGAACCGACCAGCGCTCGTACAACGCCTCGTCGACGGCGCGGGTGATGGTTCGGTCGCGAAACACCGACGGTACGCCGCGCGACGCCGTGGTCTCGCTCTGGGTCGCCGACGCGGGCTGGTGGGAGATCGCCGACGAGGACCACCCTTCGCCCAACGACTGGTTCCGCTTGCCGGGGAGGCCCGCGAGCGCCGGGGACAGCACCCGTCCGCGGGCCTTTGGCGCCGAAGAAGGCCGCCACTTCGACCCCGCCCTCGAATGGAACCGTCGCCCCCTCCGCGGCACCACCTTCCGCCACACCTGGACCTCCACCGCGCCGCTCGTCAACTTCGACAGCGAGGGCACCTTCGCCACCGCCGCCGACCGCCTCGCCCGGGCGGCGGGCTTCGCACGGGCGGAGGTGTGCGCCTCCGCCAACCGAACCCTCGGGGCCGTGCAGGTGCGCGCCCGACAGATCCCCTGGGACCTCGCCGCCGTCCGCTTCGCCGAGCGCGCGGAGACGGGCGCCGAGGTGGTGGGCGACGTGCTCCATTTCGACTGCGGCGTGGGCCTCCACGCATCCGGCTCAGGCATGGGCGCGGGGGGGCTCGGCGCGGGCTCGGGTCGTGGGATGCGCGGCAGCGGCGCGTCGCCCACGCAGACCATGGACGGAACCATCTTCTTCCTCGGCCTCCGTCGCCTCGGTCCGACGGGGGAGGCCACCATCGAAGTCCCGCTCCCCGAGCGCGCGGGGCGCTGGCGCGTCGAGGCCATCGCCATCGCCGACGACGGGGCAGGGGAGTCGGCCCACGCGGAGTTCGTCAGCACGCGCCCGCTGGTCGCGCAGGTCGAGCTGCCGCCCACGCTCGCAGTGGGTGACGTCGCCGAAGGGGCAGTCACGGTCGAAGCCGCGGGCCTGGCGGGGCAGGAGGTCACCGTCTCCCTCGACGCGTCCGACGGGCTCCAGCTCCCATCGTTCGCCCCCCGAACCATCTCGCTCGACGCCCACGGGCTCGCGCGTGTCCCCTTCTCCGCGCGGGCCGAGCGGGCGGGCGCCGCGACGCTCACCGCCACCGTCCGCGGCCCCGGCGGCGTCACCGAGCGGGCCGAGCTCGCCCTCTCGCTGCGCGCCGACCCCGGCCACGAGCCCGTCAATCTCGACACCGCGGTGGGCCCCGACGAGACCGACGTCGAACTCCGCATCCCGGCCCTCGCGTCGCCGGCCTCGCTGGAGTTTCACCTCGATCACGGGGTCGGCACGGGCGTCCGCGCCGTGCTCACCGCGATGCGCGACCCCTCCTGGGCGGCCCCTTCCATCCTCGTCGAACGTCTCCGCGTCTTCGGCGCGCTCCGCGACGCCCTCGCGACGCCGGGCGTCCCGCTCGAAGACGACCTCCGCGCCGCCGTGACGCACGGCCTCCGCGGGGCGGGCGAAGCCGTCCGCGAACGGATGGGACTCACCGGCGGCCTCGGCTGGTGGCGGAGCGCGCGCCCCGACCCCTCGCTCACCGCCCTCGTCCTCGATCTCCTCTACCCCGATCTCTCCGCGGAAGACCGTCAGGGCGCCCGTGAGGTGCTCCGCGCCGCGCTCCCGACGACCACCTCCGCGCGGATGCTCGCCCAGATCGCCGCGGCCCTGAGCCACGACGA
>JBILLV010000542.1:0-4337 GCA_044375895.1 Polyangiales bacterium
CCCCGCGGTAGAAGGCGCCGCTGCCCACCACCGGCGGCGCGCCGCGCTCGGCCGCGGGGTAGGTGGCCCCGGCGACACAAGCACCCGCGCGCGTCGGAGCGTACGGTGTGAGGCAGCCGCGGGTGGCGTCGCAGGCGGCCCGTTCGTCGGTGCTGAGGCGAGCGCGGCAGGCGCGGGCGGCGGCGAGCGCGGCGGTGGGCGAGCAGTACGTCGCGCCGAGCTCCCCCGCGCAGCGCGAGAGCACCGCCGACGTGGTGGGGACGAGCTCCACCGCGACGTTGGGGGCGAGGGCGGCGAAGGCGGCGTCCTCCGGGCCGGCAGCGGGCTCGACGGGGTCGCTGCACGCGGCGACGAACGCGAGGAGCGATGGAATGAGGCGAGCGTGACGGTGACCCATGGTCGAGGGAGCGACTCCTAACAAAGCGGCGGGGGAAGTTCCACAGGCTCGCGACGCGCGTTCAGCCGCGGGCGATGCGCTCGCCGAGGAGGTCGAGGGCGGCGAGCACGGTGGCGCGCCGCACGCCGTCGCGACCGATGGCGCCGAAGTCGTGCATCACATGCGTGACGTGCTCACTGCCGCGCAGCGCCGCGGCCAGGTGCACGCGCCCTGCCGGGTGCTCACCGCTCGGCCCCGGCCCCGCGACGCCCGTCACCGCCACCGACACATGGGCGCAGGGGTGCGACCGCGCGAGCGCGCCCGTCGCCATCGCGCGCGCCACGGCTTCGCTCACCGCGCCGCACGCGGCCACCAGGTCGTAGGGGACGGCGAGCATCTGCGCCTTGGCCTCGTAGGAGTACGTCACGTACGCGCGATCGAACACGTCCGACGCGCCAGGGATGTCGGTGAGGGCCGCGGCGATCATGCCTCCCGTGAGCGACTCCGCGGTGCACACTTTCCAGCACCTGGTGCGGCAGCCAGCGAGCACGGCGCGCGCCTTCGCTTCGGTTTCTGCGTCGAACATCACCGAAGAATCGGTACATTCCAGCGCCGTTGCAACACCGGACATGGGGCGGTGTCCGCGCCGCATCCAGTCGCGCGCGCAGTGGGGGTAAAGGCTTTTCTTTCACCCGTCGCTGTGGTGAATGTCGCCTCCCACCCTTGCAACACACCCATTCAGAAGAGGTCTACGCCATGCTCCGACGACTCCGAAACCCTGCGATGATCGACGGCCTGACGACCCTTGGGCTCTTCCTACTGATGCTTGGTGTGCTCGCGGTCTGGTCTTAGCGCTCCCACGGCTACGCGTCGTCCATCGCGGTGGCCTCGCCGCGCAGC
Organism: Polyangiales bacterium; assembly: GCA_044375895.1. Classification (GTDB taxonomy): domain Bacteria; phylum Myxococcota_A; class Polyangia; order Polyangiales; genus CAISKJ01. Next base: position 1,277 of record JBILLV010000542.1, read on the forward strand.
GCCTTGAGGAGCGCGTCGGCCTCGTAGCGAGCCTCCACCGTGAGGTTGGACTTCAGGTAGCGTTGCAGGCACGCGATGGCCTCGCGCGGCTGGCGGAGCTCGGCGTGCGAGAGCGCCATGAGATGCAGCGCGTCGGGGTCGTCGGCCTGGAGCGCGAGGGCCGCCGCGCCCGCCTGCACGGCTTCCTCGAAGCGTCCCAGCTCATGGAGGCACCAGCCCCGCGCCACCACGGCGCCGAGGTACGACGGCTCGCGCCGCACGGCCTCTGCCAGCGCCGCGAGGGCCGGGCCGGGCTTCCCTTGCGCGGCGAGCGCCGTCCCGAGGTGGAAGTGGGCGTACACGTTGCCCGGGTCGCGCTCGAGGGCCGCGCGCAGGAGGGGGAGGGCCTCGTCGACCTGCCCGTCGTGGAGGAGTTCGACGGCCTCCTCGACCGCGTCCCAGTGTGCGCTGTGATCCGTCGCGTTCATGGACGCGAGGAGTCCCCCGGCCCGCGTTCGACGTCAAGGGGACTCCCCCGCACGATTCGCCAGACCCGCGGGTGCGGTACGCTCGTCTCCACGCCCATGCGACCTCGCGACCTGCACCCCCGCGTCCGTCTCCGCGCCCCCGACGCCTCCGCGCTCGCCGTCCTCGGCGCCCTCACGCAGGCCGCGTGCACCCACGTCGAGCCCGCGCCGCCCATGCTCGTCCCCGAGCCCGCCCCGACGCATCTGCCGCCCCCGGGACCCCCTCCGCCGGTCGTCGACCCGCAGCCCGGCGCCGTGGTGATCCTCGGCCGCGACCCGACGGCGGGCCGCGTTAAGCCGAGCGTACCCGATGGTTCGGAGCCGTACTATCTCGTGGGCGACTACCGCACGCGCGTCGGGCCGCGCTGGTACTCCCGCGCCACCGGCCTGCCCGTTCGGGACAACGACGGCGCGTTTCAACGCTGGCTTCAGGCGCATCCTCCAGAAGGTCGCTAGCAGCGGTTGCGCGATGATCCAGCTCGACGCCACCCCCACGCTCCTCGCCCGCTTCACCCGCGACCTCCTCGCGTCGGACGTGTCCGAGCTCACCGGGCTCGGCGTCGACCCCGGCGCCCACGACGCCACCGACCTCGCCGTCGCCCACCACGCCTGGACGGAGCGGGTCGTCGACGAGTACCGCTCGGTGGTGGTGTTCGCCGAGCTGCTCCAGCGGATGGGCGAGTGCGAGGCCCCCTTCGACGCGCTCTGCGCCGTCCACGCGCTGCTCGGCGACGAGCTCCGACACACCGCCCTCTGCGCGCGGGCGGCGGCGTGGTTCGGGCCGCCGTCGCGCTTCGAGGTCGACCTCGCGGGCCTCGCGCTCCCGCCCTCCGACGACCCGCCGCTGGTCCGCTCGCTGGAGATCGTCGTCCGCGAGATCGTCGTGGCCGAGGCCGAGTCGGTCACGTCCTTCCTCGCCTACCGCGACGCCACGACCGACCCCGCCCCCCGCGCGGTGCTCTCAGTGCTGCTGCGCGATGAGGTGCGCCACGCCGCGGCGGGACTCGCGCTGCGCGACACGCTCGCCGCGATGCTCCCGGCGTCCGCGCGAGGCGCCGTGCTCGAACACCTCGCCCGCGTGGAGGCCGTCGACCGCGCCGACCTCCGCCAGCGCTACGACGAGGCCGCGCGTGGGGGCGCGGGCCGTACGCTCGGTGCTTCCATCACCCCCGCCGACCTCGCCGCCGCGCGCGCTCGGCGCCCGTAGGCTACGCCGCCTTCCGTGCCTTCCGCGGGGCCTTGGCCGCGCCGGACTTCTTCAGCGCCTCGATCTCCTTCTCCAGCCCGCGCACCTTGCCCTGGAGCGTCTTGAGGCCCGCGGTCGCCGCCTTGAGCTGGCGCGCGTACTTCAGCTGAAGCTTCGTCACGCCGCGCACCATCCCCTTGGCCTCCTTGAGCTCCGCGTTCGCGGCGGTGAGGCGCTTGCGGGCGCGCTCGGCGTCCCGCGCCGTCGGGGCGGCCTTCGTCGCGGCCTTCTTCTTCGCGGGCGCAGGCTTCTTCGCGGCGGACTTCTTCGTGACGGGCTTCGGCATGGGGATGAGGCTCCTCGTGGGGGTTTTGGTGACGCGCGATCAACGCCCCCGACCGGCGCGCGCGTCAAGCCCTTTGCGCTCAGCGCTCGATGCGCGCCGCCGCCCCCGCCTCCGCGAAGAGCCGCAACACCTTCGCCTCGTTGTAGTCGGGGCGAACGGCGAAGTGGCAGGGCGTGCGGTCGCAGAGGTCCTTCGACTCCTTGAGGCCGAGGCCCGTCACCTCACGAATCACCTTGATGACGGCGATCTTGTTCTGCCCGCTGTGCGCGAGCATGACGCGGAGCGCCCCCGGCACGCCCGGCCCGCTCGTCTCGGTCGACACCGCGGGGGGCGGAGCCTGGCGCGGCGTCGGCCGTTCGCCGCCGAGCAGCTCGTACTGCGCGCCCGCGGCCTGGAGGTCGGCGAGCGCCATCGTCACCTGCGCGCCGGCGCGGGTGGCGCGCAGGTCGACGGGCAGGCGGCCCTCGACGATCTCCACCGCCTCCCGCAACCCGAGCCCGGTGAGCTCGCGGACGGCCTTGATCGTCAGGATCTTCCCGTACCCCACGCCGTGGAGCCGAACCACCGGGACCCCGCTCGCCTCGGGGACCAGTCGCGTGATCCCGAGCACCACGTGGCAGTAGGCGCAGGTGAACTGCATCGCCGAAGGAGGGGCGAGCGGCGCACCGCAGGAGGGGCACTGGAGGGGAGCGTTGGCCATGGCGGTCCCGAGCGTCGCACAGCCTCCCGCCGATTGGAACGCCGCCAATCCCTCGTCACGGGCGCCGCCTCGCCGCGACCGAACGCCCATCCTGGCAGGCAACGGAGCGCTCCCTCTGCGCCCCGAAGGAGATTCGACGCCATGAACGCACCCTGCATCCTCGTCACCGGCGCCAGCCGCGGCCTCGGCCGGGCCCTCGCCTTCGAACTCACCCGCCGCGGCGCCCGCGTGGCCCTCGTCGCCCGCCGCGCCGACGACCTCGACGCCACCGTCGCCGCGCTCCGCGCCGAGGGGGCGGAGGCCCACGCCTTCGTCGGCGATGT
>JBILLV010000544.1:0-4326 GCA_044375895.1 Polyangiales bacterium
CGGGGGATGATGCGAGGTCATGGTTCGTCACTTCGGGAGTGACGGGGGATGATGCGAGGTCATGGTTCGTCACTCCGGGAGTGACGGGGAAGGCGATTGGCGTTGACGGGGTGGCGGGGGTGGCGTGGAATCGGACGCGCATGGAGCGATGGGCGATCGTGACAGCGGCGGAGTCGAGCAGGGAGCGACGGGCACCCACGGGCTCGACGGCGCTGGCCGAGGGGGGTGACGGCGGGCGGGCGAGACGGAGCGGTGACGATGTGGTGGTACTCGAAGGGGCGGAGCGAGTTCCGAGCACCAGTGTGGGCCGCGGGTCGGGCACGCGGGGGTCCGGCCGCAAGGTGGGCGTTCGGGAGCCAGGCCGCGACGAGGGCGTTCGGGAGCCAGGTCGCGACGAGGGCATTCGGGGGCTAGGCCGTTGGCGGGTTACTACGATGTTAGCTGGCTGAGGTCACGTCACGATGAAGCCCGACGTTGAACAGCTACACGTCGCCGCCCGTAGGTACTGCATCGACCGCGCTGGATTATGGGCGGAGAGGTTCCAGCGGCTAGTTGAGGCCGGGGCCGAGCGAAGTGGGTCGAGGTACACTCCGGAGGCGTACCGCACGTTCCCACGTTACCAGGTCCTCAATGCCATCCGCGTGGAACTCGAACGGCTTACGGGGACCGATGTCGGCAACCTGGATGAGGCGCGAGATCTCTTCGCGCTGGCTGGCTTCATTGCCGAGAACACGTTCACGTCGTACGAAGAGCCTGAGGCACAGGGAGTGGCACAGGATGAACGCGAGGCTTTTGCCAAGTTCGTGCGCGAGGTGCCCGCCGCCCTCCTCCACAACGTGGCACCATTGCCGTACACTCGTGTCATTTCGTCGGTAGAGGCAGAGCAAGTGTGGGACGCGCTCGAGCGCGCATGGGGCCTTGAGCGACGGCAGTGTTGGTACCCTCTTGCCAATACCAGCCATACCGACGTAGAGGCGTTCCGGACTCCGTACTTCGGGCGAGCGATCAGTGCCGAACATCTGGGCAATTCCCTTGCTGAACGCGGCATTTCGCGGGTCTGGGAACTTCGAGAGTACGGTCCTGAGTACGAACTCGACGTGCAACTTGTGGATCCGCGCTACAACCTGTCCGAGGGCATCTGGACGTCGCGCACGTTCGACTGGATCGTATACGCCTCACATGAAGGTTCGATCACGGTTGGAGGATGGGTACTTTCCGAAGTGAAGCGGTTGTGGCCGGAATGGGAGCGTCACATTTGGAGGAACTCTTTCGAGTGCACGGAGCCCTAGCTAACAAGCCGATGGTGCCGACCGCCGCCCCTGCCCTCAACCACCACGCCCTGAACTCGTGGCGGCGGCACATCGGCCAGCCGTTGGGCAGCCGCGACGAGCGGCTGACGGGCGGATCTGCAACGCGGGCGCCGAACCAACAATTGAGGACTTTTCTCCTTTTGGGGAAGTGATGCCAAGCCGTAAGGAGACAGAGCCAATGGACAGCCAGGAGCACTGTCATGGAGAGGTAATCGAGCGCATGCCGGACGCGAGATTCCAGGTGCGTCTGGACGACGGGAGGCAATTGTCGTGCTTCGTGCCACGCAGTTATGTTGGGTGCCGTTCAGTCATCAGCCTCGACAGGTTGATCAGGGTTGGGGATCGGGTTTGGGTTGAGCCGTCGCCCGACGACCCGGCGATCGGGCGTTTCGTTCGTCCTCGACATACCACCCAATCTGCCAAACGGAAGAGCGCCGAATGAATGACTACCTGAGATTGCAAGAACATGGTTGAGCGATGAGTCGAGCGTTGGTGATGACAACAGCTAGTGATGCCGAAGAGATGGCAGCGGGGAGCATGCCCAACAAGCCGATGGGGCCGACCGCTCTTGCCGGGCTCGATGAATACTCATCCGGCCCGCAGCGGCAGCACATCGGCCAGCCGTTGGGCAGCGGAGAAATTTCTTGATGAGTAACGTCGACGCACACCCCACGAACGTTTTCGAGTGGCTCGATCAAATTCGCGCTCGTCCTAGCATGTACATCGCTTCTGCGGAGCACCCAGTGCAGCAAGTGAACGCGCTCGTTCACGGTTACTACAGTGCCCTGTGGGTGCACGGAATTGTGGAGCCGGTTCCCGCAATGACCCACCACTTCTCGGATTGGATGCGCCAGCAGGGATACGGGTTTGATGCGACTGAGCGCGGTTGGGGCGTTGCCATCGAGAGTGCATCGCGCGATGACAACTCTCTGTCGAACTTTTTCAAACTGGTCGACCGGTATCGCCGCCTCACCCCGACATTGATCTCCACCGTCCCGCTGCACGCACGCCACGCCCCAACGGGTAGGTGCGTTACTGTGAGAGACGACGGTAGATTGGTGCGTCCAGACCGAATCGACGTTATTCAGTACAAGCCAGAACCGTTGCACTTCCTGCGATTTCACTACGGTTCACGGTTGGAGGACCAACACATCCTGGATACCAGGTCCTTGCGCGCGGAGACCACGCCCGAAGATGCCCGGGCATGGGTCCGCGACGAGTTCGGTGTGGTTGGGAGCGAATGGGAGAGTCCGACGTGAAGAATGTGGACGTGCCCAACAAGCCGATGGTGCCCACCGCCTCCACTGCACCAAAGGAACTTCCGCCAGCGTTCGCGCTGCGGCGGCACATCGGCAGGCCGTTGGGCAGCCGAGGAAGGCAGGGCCTGGGATGCGTGTAACTGGGATTCAGGCTGTAGTCCTAGCCATGCTCTATCTAGGAGGCGGTATTCTGGCTCTCGTGGGGTCGGTGCTGGCTCTAGGGAGGTCTGGTGAACTAGTGGGATCGATGCTGACTCTACCTGCTGGGGTCGTGATGATTGCGGCGTTTGCCCCCGCGATTTACCGGTGGCTCAGACTGTTGCCTCTCCGTCTGCCGACGTGTCCGCATTGCTCCCGTCGACCGGAGGCGTACGGCGTTTTGGCGTACGAGTGGCCGATGATGCAGGTGGTGTGCGTGGAGTGCAACGGCGCGACGGAACTGTGGGTGATTCGGGACGTTCCGGCGAGACCAGCATCGACCGACATGCCGAGGTTGGTTGTGCGATGGCCAGAATTTTGGGGTCTCTGGGGACACCGCACATGAGCAAGAGGTGCACGCGACGAGCGCTGATCTATAGGGAAATTAGCGTGAAAGCAGCTCGGATCACGAACAGGGTGACGAGCGCCGACAGAAATGATCTGTCAGACGCGCTTGTTGTGGCTAGTCCCGCGTACTCAGTGAGAGTGAGCGTGCCCAACAAGCCGGTGGTGCCGACCGTCCCCACCTCACTCGCCGCCAACCCACCCAACTCACTGCGGCGGCACATCGGCAGGCCGTTGGGCAGTCTGCAGAACCTCGGGCGCTCGCATTTTTCAACGATCCGGAGTAGTACACTCGTATGGCAGCTCAAGTGGTGACGGTGAATCTCCCGATTCCGCTCTATGAGCGCCTGGTTCGGCGCGCGACCAGCACCCACCGCACCGTCGAGGCCGAGCTCGTCGACGCGGTCGCAACGGTTCTGGACGAGCCCGACGAACTGCCTGTGGACATGGCGGAGGCCATCTCTGCGCTGCACCTCCTGGGCGACACGGATCTCTGGCGGGCGGCCAGGCAGCGTCTCGCCCCCGAGCGGGCTGCGGAGATCGAGGCGCTTCACCTGAAGCGGCAGCGGGAGGGGCTCTCGGCGTCGGAGAGCGAAGCGCTCGCAGCGCTCATGAGGGAGTCTACGCGGGTCATGCTGGTTCGCGCCCGGTCGGCCGCCGTGCTCAAGCAGCGCGGTCACGACGTCTCGAGCTTGCTTCAGGACGATGAGCCGTAGTCACATCGCGAAGGAGCTGCGCGAGCAGATCGCGGGGGAAGCGTGTCACCGCACGCGGCTACGGGTGCATGATCGTCGGCAAAACACCGACGGGCAGAGCCACGGTCATTGCGGTTCGTTTGAATCGAGCTGCAATGGTGGAGGCTCGCCGGGCGTGGGTCGTCGTCGGTTGGCATCCCCCGAAGGACTGAGGCGTGCGGGCGATCCACACCCCAGCGGGATGACCCGCTGCGCGGCGTGCAGCAGGCCGAGCGCGTCATGTTCGACTCCTCACCTCACCGAGGCCACGGAGCGCTCCCGGTGCCCCTCAGTGCACCGTGCGCGGCACCGCGGCGTCGGGCGCCAGCGTTTGCACGGGCGCGTCTTGCCGCGCGCGGGGCGGCGGGGCCGGGGTGCGGCGGGTGAGCAGGGCCACCCCCATCACCCCGAAGGCGATGAGAAAGATCAGCCCGAAGGTGACCCCGAGAACCATGGGGCCCGAGTGCGTGGAGCGTGGCG
>JBILLV010000545.1:0-4325 GCA_044375895.1 Polyangiales bacterium
CGTCGGATCGCCCGCAGAGCCGGGCTCACGCATCGTACGCCGTGGGGTCTTCTTGAACCCGGCTTTGCGGGTGATCCGACGGTAGCCCAGGCCGAGCGTCCGCGAGCCCTGGGTCGCGATGTGCCTTGCTACGCGGTCATTTGGGTAACGCCGCCCTGCACCTGGCCCCGAGGCGCCACTTCAGTCCACGACCGCAACACTGCACGCCGCGCCGCTCGGCTGTGCACACTCGGTCCCGCGCAAGCACACCCTCAGCGCCCGTCCCATGCCCCGCGGGGTTCTGGCACGTCGCCCACCACCCGCGCCCGTCCCGTCGGTGCGGCGCACCCACGCGCGCCGACGCGGTGCTCAACCCCGACGAAGTGGGGGGCCGTCGCGGCGCTGCGTCGTGTCGCTCGAAGGGCCCACGCCCGTGTGCGCCGTCACGACCGTGCGGGGCCTCCCAGCACCACACGCCGCCCGAACGCACCGCGACGCGTGGCCGTCAGCCCGCGCCTGCGAGCTCCATCCGCACGTCAGCGTTGGCGCGCTCTCCGCGAACCACGCGGCGGATGACCGGCATGGTCGACGAGACCACGCCCCGCGTGGCACGGGCGAACGCGCGGTCGGGCGTCCGGCTGACGGGCGCCCGCGCCCCGGCCGCGGCGCCCTGCGCGTAGAGCACGTGGTCGAAGTGGGCGCGCTCGGGGAGCGTCCGATCGTGGACGTGGACCGTGGGGAAGAAGAGCGTGTCGCGCTCCGCCGTGCGGAAGGTGAGGCCGAGCGGGTGGCGCGTGGCGGCCAGCGCCGACGCGCGCACCTTGAAGACGGCGTACCCGTACTCGCCGCGCTGCGCGAGCGCCCGCACGAGCCGCTGAGAGAGCCGGAAGCGCGGGTCGAGGCGCGCGAAGTCCTCGCCGGTGGGGACGAACGACGCCTCGTAGTCCCCGACCTCCACCACCTCGATCAGCGGTCGCGACGCGGCCACCTTGCCAGCGATGGCCCGCACGCGCGGGCGGGGGAAGAGGGCGGACAGGCGCGCGAAGAGGTCGCTCGCGCCGGAGAGGTCGACGAAGCGCACGGCGTCGTCGCCCGCGCGGGGGTCGACGGGGAGCGCGAGCACCATGGCGACGTCGCGATCCGCACCGACGCGCGCCTGGTAGGCGAGCGCCTGCGTTCCTGGCCGCGCCATGCGCGCGAAGATGCGCGTCGCGGCGACCTCGTAGACACGGCCCGTGAAGATGCACATGACGCCTCGGTACTACCCGCACGGTGCCGTCCGCAAGTCCCTCCGTACCCCCTGGGATCCGGCGTAGGTCCTCTGCGGGCGGAAGCGTTCGGGCGTGATGGCTGCTACGGCCGGTCGCCCGCGGCCACGAGCGTCGCCGCACCCGGGAGCGCCACGGGCGTCACCGTGCCGTCGAGCGCGACGCGCCGCAGGCCGCCGCGGTCGAGCACGAGCAGGGAGGTGGGCGACTCCCAGGTGTAGCGGCACCCGAGGCAGCTCGTGAGCGCACGCGCCGCGCCGGGGCCCGTCGGGGCGATCTGCAGGTCGGTGCCCACGTGGCGGCCGGTCGCCTGCTCGTACACCACCCACGCGCCGTCGGGTGAGAGCCGCGGGTGCTGGTACGCCGCCCACGACGCGCGCGGACTCACCTCGCGGGCGCCCGTCCCATCGGCGCGGCGCACCTCCACCCGCGTGTCGCCGGGGGTCCGCGCCGCGGTTCCGACCAGGAAGGTGACCCAGCCGCCGCGGTGGTCGACCGCGCTCACCGAGCCCGCGGGGAGCGCCGAGAGCACCACCGGCGCGGCCCCGTCGAACGGCGCGCGCACGAGCGCGGCGGGCGCCGCGTCGCCCTCGCGCAGCACCAGGAGCGAGGTCGCGTCGAGCCACCCTTCGCACGCGCGGACGGCGGCGGGGGCGGGGGCGCGCTGCCCCGTCGCGAGGTCGAGCGCGTAGAAGCCTTCGGGCGCGGGGAGGACGGCGTCGGGCCCGTCCATCCGCGGCGCGCCGTGGAGGTGAAACAGCAGCCGCGCGCCCTCGGGCGACCAGCCGGTGAAGCTCACCTCGGCGCCGACCCGCCGGCCCGCGGGCATCACCGCCACCTCGCGCCCGCCCGCGACGCGCCGGGCGTAGGGGAGCCCGCCGCGCGTGTACGCGACCCACGCGCCGTCGGGCGAGAGCGTCGGGTCGCCGGAGCCGACGCCGACGGACGCGGAGGTCTGCGCGTCGCACTGGATGCGGAGCGGACGGGCGGGCGCGCCGGGCCCGCCGAGCAGCGACAGGGCGAGCTGCGACCGCGGGCGCGCGACGCCGACGAGTACCGGGCGTGAGCCCACGGCGGGCGTCGGGGTCTGCGCGGCGGCGGGGGCGGCGAACCCGAGGACGAGCGCAACGGCGAGGGCGTGCTTCATGGCCGGCCGGAGGTACCGCCGACCGCGGGGCGGAGGCAAGCCCGTCGCGCGCGCCCACGCCGCCTCCGTCCGGCCGTGCGATATTCTCCCTCACCGACATGATCCCTCACCGTTGCCCCGAGCCCGCCATCGGGTCGTGCCCTTCCTCGCCCGCGTCGGAGCGCGTTCGACGGAGGCGGGCGTGAAGCGAACCCAGCAGTGCCCCAAGTGCAACGGGCGGCGCCTCTGGGTGGTGGAGCGCTTCCGCGTCCCGGGCGAGAGCGCCGCGGGGGTCGAGCTCCCGCTGGTGACGCACCAGGAGAAGGGGGGGCTGTTCACGCTCGGGCGCGCGTCGCCGGTGGGGCGCTTCAACCTCTGGGTCTGCGACGCGTGTGGCTACAGCGAGCTGTGGGCCGAAGGGGTCGCTGGGCTTCGCGAAGACCCCGCCGCGGGCGTCCGCCTCGTCGACCACACCCACGAACCCGAAGGACCCTTCCGATGAACGGACGTATCCGTCAGACGCTGGCGGCCCTGAGCGGCCTCGTCGGCGCGGGGATCTTCGCCCGCTTCGTTCTCGGGGTGCCGTCGGCGAAGCCCCCTGCGTACATCCCCGTGGTGGCGCTCGTGGTGGCGGCCCTCGTGTCGCAGCTCCGGGGCCTCGGCGCTCAGCTCCTCGCGCGCGGGCTCTGGTGGTCGAACCTCGTCCTCGGCATCGTCTTCACCGTCACCAGCCACAACGACGAGATCCACCTCGGCGCTGCGCTCGCGACGTGCTGCGCGCTCGCGCTCATCCTGGCCGACCGGCGCGCCCTCGCGGAGGCCAGCGAGGGGGCAGGGTTTCGCCCCGTCGCCTACACCGGAACGCTCCAGCTCCTCATGGTGCTCGCCCTCGCCGACGCCCAGACGCTGGGGCTCTTCGCGCTGTTGATCCCAGCCGATCCGCAGGGCATCGCGTATGGCCTCGGGGCCTTGGGGTTGCTGGCGGGCTTCGTCGGTCTCTACCGTCTCTCCGTGGTGGGCGTGGGGCTCACGATGGCGACCTCCCTCGGGCTCCTGCTGTGCCTCGCCGCCCAACCGTTCCCCGTCGATCGCGACCTCCGGGCGCCGCTGATGGCGATCTCCGCCGTCCAGCTCTTCGTGCCGCTCCCGATGCTCGCGTCCATGGCGCTCCGCCGCCCGCTCCCGGCGCCGCCCGCCCGGCTGCGGGGGCACGTCGCCAACGTCGCCATCGTCGTGCTCGTGGCGGGCGCCATCGCGTGGAGGCTCCTCGTCCGCGGCCACGGGCACTGATCCCATCCGCGCGGGTCCTACGGCAGGCGCAGCGCCGCGCGGAGCGACGCCGCGGTGGGATGGGCGAGGGGCCAGGGCCGGTCCGTTTGCGTGGGGCCAGCGTCATCGGGAGTTCGCGTGGGGCAAGCGTCATCGGGAGTTCGCGTGGGGCAAGCGTCATCGGGAGTTCGCGTGGGGCAAGCGTCATGGGGAGTTCCCAGGGCAGGGTGGCGTTCCCAGGGTTCGCAGGAGCTCACGCCTGGGCTCGATTCGGATCGCCCGCAGAGCCGGGCTCATGGAGAACCAGGGAGTGGCCGCGACGAGGGAGAGCGGCCCCACGTCGCCAGCGTGGGACACCGGTCCCCTGGTACAGCGTGTCGCGGAGGGGGCTGAGCGGGCCGTCGTCGGCGTACGGTTCAAACGCGAACGCGTCGATGGCCCCGTCGCGCCACGTCGCGCTCGCGGGGGTCGGGGACGACGGCGTCGATCGTCGCGGCGGTCGGGAGGAGGGCGTGGCGCGGGGCGAGGGGGGGAAGGGGACGAAGCGATCCTCGCGGGGCCGATCACGCCGCAGGTCGGGGGCGCTCGTGCGGAGCGGCTGCACACCGCGAGGGGTGGAGCGAGGGGGGGCGAGGGGTGGAGCGAGGGGTCGCGAGCGGGGTCGTGAGGGGTGGCGAGCGGGG
>JBILLV010000198.1:0-17028 GCA_044375895.1 Polyangiales bacterium
CGCCCTCCGCCCGGCCGCCGAGGCCCTCTCGCGCGAGGCCCCCGCCCTCGGCCCCGTGGCCCCCTACGACCTCCGCTACGCCGTCCTCCTGCGCCACGCGCTCGACGCCGGGGCCGCGCTCTCCGTCGTCGAGGCCAACATCGGCCTGCGCGACGACCCCACCTCGGCCCTGCCGCCGCCGCGGGTGCAGCTCCTCACACCCGTCGACACCGACCACGCGCACCTCCTCCGGCCGCCCTCGCCGCTCCCCGCCGCGCTCGAAGGCCTCGGCGAGCGCGCGGGCCCCCTGTGGCACAAGGCCGGCGGCCTGCGCGATGGCGTCACCGCGGTGGTGGGCCTCCAGGACGAGCCGGCCCGCCGCGCGATCGCGGCCCTCGCGGCGGAGCGCGGCGCGGGGCCCCTGCTCTGGCGCGGCCCGGACTACGACGTCGTCCGCCGGGCGTGCACCCTCGCCGGCAGCGAGGCCACGCTCCGCGTCGGCGAGGAGGCGCTCGACGTGACGCTCCGCGCGGTGGGCGGCTTCCAGGTGGACAACGCCGCGCAGGCCGCGGCGGCGGCGTGGGTCCTCGTGCGCGAGGGCGCGCTCCCCGGCGACCGGGCGGCGTGGCGCGACGCGACGCGCGCGGGCCTCGAGGAGGCGACGATGCCCGGCCGCATGGAGGTGATCGGCGCGCGGCCCCTCACGCTCCTCCAGGTGGGCGCGAGCGCGGTGAAGATGCGAGGCTTCGCCGACGCCCTCGCCGAGCTCCTCCCGCCGGGGTCGCCGGGGCGCGTGGTGGTCTGCGCGAGCTTCCTCGCGCGCATCCACGCGGCGCGCGAGCCGGTGGCGATCCTCGCGCGCGCCCCGCGGGTGTCGGCGCTCGTGGTGACCGCCTGCGAGACCACAGGCGACGCCGCCGACCTCGACCCCGAGGCGGCCGCCGCGGCCGCGCGGGAGGCTCGCCCCGACCTCGACGTCCGGGCGGTGCCCGACCCCGACGACGCCGTGGCGGCCGCGCGCGCGCTCGCCGACCGCGAGGGCGACGTGCTGATCCTGGTCGGCAACGGCCTCGGCGCCCGCCTCGCCCGGTAGTGCGCGATGTGCGCGGCGCTACCCTGCTTCGAAGCGGGCCGCGGATCTGGTACGACGAACGCGCATGAAGACCCGCGAGCTCGACGGCCTCCGCGCGGACGACCTCGTCGTCAGCCGCCTCGGCCCCTGCACCCTCCCCTCCCCCCTTGCGCTCTCCACCACGTCGGACGACTACGTCCCCGACTACGTGCCCGACGGTGCGCGCGTCCTCGCGGAGGTGGAGGTGGAGGAGGGCGACGCGCCGTCGACCCTCGCGTTCGTGAAGGCCGGCGCGCGCGAGCGCATCTACTTCGACCCGGCGCGGCTGCGCGTGGGGATCGTGACGTGCGGCGGCCTGTGCCCCGGGCTCAACAACGTCGTCCGCGCGCTCGTGATGGAGCTCTTTCACAAGTACGGCGTCCGCGACATCGCGGGCTTCCGCTACGGCTTCGAGGGCCTCGTCCCCGGCGTCGGCGTCACGCCCGTCCCCCTCGTCCCCGACCGCGTCGACGACATCCACAAGCACGGCGGGAGCTTCCTCGGCCTCTCGCGCGGCGCCCAGAGCCCGAGCGCGATGGTCGACGAGCTCGCCGCGCGGGGCGTGTCGATCCTCTTCGCGATCGGCGGCGACGGGACGCAGCGGGGCGCCCACGCCATCGCGACGGAGGCCCGTCGGCGCGGGGTCGAGCTCGCGGTCATCGGCGTGCCCAAGACCATCGACAACGACGTCGCCTTCGTCGACAAGACCTTCGGCTTCGACACCGCCGTGGAGGTGGCCCGCCAGGCCGTCGACGCCGCCCACAACGAGGCCCGCGGCGCGCGCAACGGCGTCGGGATCGTGAAGCTCATGGGCCGCGACGCCGGCTTCATCGCCGCCGCCGCCACGATCGCCTCGCACGACGTCAACTACTGCTTCGTCCCCGAGGTTCCGTTTCGGTTGGAGGCGCTGCTCGCGTCGCTCGAGCAGCGGCTGCACCGCCGAGCGCACGCCGTGGTGGTGGTGGCCGAGGGCTGCGCCGCGCACCTCGCGCCCGACCTCGGCGCCGCCCGCGACGCCTCGGGCAACGCGCGCTACGCGAGCGGCGGCAACGACGTGGGGCCGCTCCTGCGCGACGCCATCGCGGGGCACCTCCAGCGCCGCGGGCTCAGCGCTTCGGTGAAGTACATCGACCCGAGCTACATGATCCGCAGCGTGGCGGCCAACGCGAGCGACGCGGTGTTCTGCGACGGCCTCGCGCGGCACGCGGTGCACGCGGGGATGGCGGGCTTCACCGACGTGCTGGTGGGGCGCTGGCACCGTCGCTTCACGCTCGTCCCGCTGGCAGCCGTCGCCGGACGTCACCGACGCATCGACCCCGACGGCGGCCTCTGGCTCGAGGTGCTGGAGAGCACCGGCCAGCCCTCGCTCCACACCTGAAGCCCCCGACAGGCGCCGCCATGGACCTCGACAAGCTCTCCTCCACCGACCGGGTCTTCCTCGACATCGAGGGGGGCGCGCTGATGATGCACATCGGGGCCGTGATGGTGTTCGAAGGGGGCGACCTCGTGGGGGCCGACGGCGCGCTCGACGCGGCGCGCCTCACGCGGCTCCTGGAGGCGAGCATCGCCGACGTCCCGCGCTTCCGTCAGGTGGTGCGCGAGGCGCCGCCGCTCGGCGCCGTGTGGGTCGACGACGCGCGCTTTCGCCTCGACTACCACGTGCGGCACACGGCCGTCCCGCGGCCCGGCGGCGACGCGCAGCTCATGGCGCTGGCAGGGAGGGTGTTCGCGCAGCCCCTCGACCGTCGCCACCCGCTCTGGGAGGTGTGGCTCGTCGAGGGGCTCTCGCACGGCCGCTTCGCGATGCTCCTCAAGGCCCACCACGCGATGGTCGACGGCGTCGCGGGGATGGCCCTGCTCGCCGCCCTCCTGCGCCTCGAACCCTCCGACGACGACCCGCCCCCGCCCGCGCCCTGGACGCCTCGCCCGGCCCCCGGGGCGGCGTCGCTCGCAGCGGCGCTGGTCACTGACACGGCGCGCTCGGTGGCCCACGCGCTCCACGACCTCCGCGGTGCCATCGGTGAAGGCGCGACCCACGCGCGCGACATCGCGGGCGGCCTCTTCGACACGCTGCGCGACGGGGTGATGCCCGCGTCGGAGTCGTCGATCAACCCCGCCGAGATGGGGCCTCACCGCACGTACGCCGGCGCGCGCCTCGACCTCGCCCGCGCGAAGGCGGTGCGTCGCGCGCTCGGCGGCACGCTCAACGACGTCGCCCTCACGGTGGTCACCGGCGCGCTCCGGCGCTACCTCGCGCGGCGCGGCGACGCGGTGGACACGCTGCGCGATTTCCGCGCGCTCGTCCCCGTCGACCTCCGGGGGCGTCAGGGGGAGGCGGGGGCGAGCGGCAACCACATCTCCCTCGTGCTCGCGAAGCTCCCGGTCTCGGAACCCGACGCGCGCCGCCGCTACGAGGCCGTCCACGCGGCGTGTGAGCACCTCAAGCACGCCTCCCACGAGATCGAGGGGGCGGCCTTCATCGAGCGCATCGGCGACCTGGGCGGGCCCAACGTGGTGGCGGCGGTGTTCCGCGTGGCCTCGGTGCTGCGCGCGTTCAACGTGACGGTGACCAACGTGCCGGGGCCGCAGGCGCCGCTGTACCTGGGGCGCGCGCGGATGACGTCCATTCACGCCGTGGTTCCGCTGTTCACGCACCAGGGGGTGGGCGTCGCGGTGGTGAGCTACGACGGCGGGATGTTCGTGGGGCTCTACGCCGACCCCGACGCGGTGCCCGACGTGGAGGCGCTCGCGGGGGACGTCGCGGCGGCCTTCGACGAGCTCTGCGGCGTCGCGGGCTGCTGAGCCCCGCAGGCGCTACCCCACCGCCACCGGGTGCACGCGCACCACCCCGTCATCCCCCGTCAGCGCGAAGCGATCCCCCGCCAGAAACACCGCCTTCGCCCGATACAGAAACAGCTCCGACGGGCTCCACACCACCGCCGTCACGGCCTCCTCGGTCCACAGCGTCACGGCGGTGCCCTTCGCGCCCTCGCTTCCCACCGACGGCGCCGCGAAGAGCGCCTGCGGTCGATCGCGCGCGTCGAAGCGGACGGCGAGCACCTTCGCGAAGCGCGTCGACGTCGCGCTGGCCAGCACGTCGGCGCCCGCGTCGAGGTCCCACACCCGCACCACGTCGTTGTAGCCCGAGAGCGCCCGTCGCCCGTCGCCCGAGAGCGCGAGGTGGTGCGCCGCGTCGTTGGGCGCGTTCGGCGTGGCCTCCGTGCTCGGGGTCAGCGTGCGGGCCGCGGCGATCGTCCCGCTCGGATCACCCTCCCACGCATACAGCCGCAGCAAGCCGCTCTTCTCCGCCACCACCGCGCCGCAGCCGTCGGCGGTGAACCGCACCGCGTGAGGGGCCTGCGCGACGAGCCGCGCGCGCACGGTCTGGCCCTGGAGGTCCCAAAGGTCGACGTCGGCGCGGTAGTGGGCGGCCGCGAGCCACGCGCCGTCGGGCGACACGTCGAGCGACCACGTCAGCGTCGGTCGCGGCGTCATGCGCCCGAGGAGCCTCCCCTCATGCGCTTCGAGAATCTGCAGACCAAACTCCCCGCTCAGGGTGTTCGTCGTGACGAGGCGCTCGCCGTCGGGCGTCGTGGCCACGGGGTCGTAGGAGCCGCCGGACATCGGGAGCGACCACGCCACCGTGGCCTCTTCGGGAGAGCAGCGGTAGAGGCGCGTCCCGCTCCGCACGAGGAGGTCGCGCCCGTCGCGGGTGGCGGCGAGCTCAGTGGGAGCGTCGCCGGGGTCGGCGGGGTCGTGGACGAGCGTGTGGTGCGCAGCGTCGAGCACCGTCACGCGCTGCTCGTGGCCGCCGACGAGCAGCCGCGCGCCGTCGCGGGTGAAGGCCGCGGCGAGCCCCGAGCGTTGCATGGAGACGAGCGCGTCGGTGTCGAGCGACCAGCGCTTCAACGCGCCCCGCGCCCCCATCACCGACCCGTGAACGACCACCGCGGATCGACCGTCGGGGTGGAGCGCGAAGGACGTCGCGCCGCGTTCGCCGAGGGGCACCTCCGCACGCAGCGCCCCCGAGGCGACGTCCCAGCGCCGCGCGACCGGCTCGTTACCGCCCGAGAGGAGCGCCGCGCTGTCGGAGGTGAAGGCCAGCGCCGACGGCGACACCTTCACGACGTGTGTATCGACGCAGGGCTCGCCCCAGAAGTCGTGCCCCGGCTCCTCGTAGGTGAACTCCTTCGCGCATTGCAGGCTCTGCGCGAGGCGCAGCGACGGCAGCTCGTACAGCTCGACGAGCCCGGGGAAATTCGTTCCGCGCGCGACCGCCAGCCAGCGGCCGTCGGGCGAGAGCGCGGCCCCCTCCACGTCCGCCGGGAGCGTGGCGACCTCCTCCTCGCGACCGTCGGGCCGCAGCCGCCAGACACGCAGCGCATGCTCCCTGTGGCTCGCGATCAGGAAGCCGTCGCCGTCCTCCGTGAGCGCGCGCGCGTGGCCGGCGACGCCGCTTCTGCGCACGCCGTCACGCACCGACCAGAGGTCGACCCGCCCGCCCCCCGCCACCGCGAGGAGCGCGTCGTCGGCCGACCAGGAAAGCGCGCGGACGAAGCGCTCGCGGGGCCACTGGAGGCGGCGCAGGAGGGCGCCGTCGTCCGCGCGCCATAGGCACAGGTCTTCACCGCCGCACGCCACCGTGGCGCCGTCGTGCGAGGGGGCGAGGGCGAGGGCCGTCCCCGCGTGGCGCCACGCGCTCGGGCTGAGCGTGACGAGCCGCGCACCCGGTCGCACGTCCCGCGTGAGGTCGGGGCGCGTCGTCTTCACAGCGCCGAGCCGTCGTCGGCGCAGCGGCCCGGGTGACGGAGGCACCAGATCGCGCGCTGCACCTGCTCGACGGGGTACAGCACCGTGAAGCGCGAACAGGGCGGGCGGGTGGCGCCGGGGTGGCGCGTGGGGTTCATGTACGTGCCCTCGTCGGCGATGCGGCGGACGAGCACTGCGTCGTCGGTCAGTGACTCGGCGCAGGCGCGCACCGTCGCGTAGCGGCTCGCGGTGAGCCTCCCGCGGTCGCAGATCTCGTTCTGCCGGATGCCCCCACCGTTGAAGGCCACCGCCTCGACCGCCGCGCAGTCCACCTGGGCGTAGTCGAGCGTGACGGCGGCCGTGGCGCCGGCGTCGTCATCCAGGGGAGCGTCCGCGCTGACATCGACGCTCACCTCGCGTACCCCCGAGTCGCTCGGGGCGGGCGACATCGAAGCCCCGGAGCATGCAGCGAACAGCGTGAAGAGCAGCGTCGGGCGGAGGTGCACGGCCCGGAGAGTAACGGAGAACGCCCCGTGGCCCACGAACGTCGGGAGGTAGGGCAAAGCCTACATGTGCGGAGGGGTATTGCATTCTCGTACCGAAGGCGCTAAAAGGCGCGCCACGCAATCGGGCGATGGGCGTCCGAAGCGAAAGGACAGCGGTACACCCCATGGCACTCCTCGATCTTCTCCGCCGCGCTCGCTGGATGAGCCTCGGCCTCGCGCTCGCGATGACCCCCTCGGCCCTGGTGGGCTGTGCGCCCTCCGACGAAGAGGCCGTGCCCTACGAGGACGGCGCCGTCGAGGAGATCGCCAACGTCCTCCAGTCGGCGGTGAAGCGCCAGTCGATCGGCAACTGCTGGATCTACGCGACGCTCGGCTGGGTCGAGTCGATGAACCGCAGCCGGACGGGCGTCGAGGCCAACTACTCGGAGTCCTACGTGACCTTCTGGGACTGGTTCGCGAAGATCAACTCCAACGGTTCGGGGGTGAGCACGCGCACGGCCAACGGGGTCACCACGCGGTCGATCGAGACGGGCGGGTCGTGGCAGCTCGCGGTGTCGCTCATCAAGCAGCGCGGTCTCATGACGGAGGGGGACTTCATCCCCGACGAGGCGACGGCGGAGATGTCCGCGCGCCAGGCGGCGGCGGAGCGCGCGGTCAACACCGCCCTCTCGGACGGCGGCGAGCTCGCGACCCCGGAGGCCCGCCGCGACGGCGCCCGCGTCCTCTCGGTGCTGGCCCGCGCGTGGAACCTCTCCCCCTCCATCATGACGACGCTCAAGAACGTCTTCGGCAACGCGGGCGAGAAGCGCTTCGACGCGTACACCAACCGCGCGACGAGCACGCGCACCCGCGCGAAGCCGGCGTCGAGCATCCAGATTCGCACCGCCACGCGCTCGGGCACCACCGTCACCACGGTGAACGCGACGCTCGCCGACGTGCTCCCCGGCGGCCGCTACGCCTGGCGCGCCTACGACTACCCGGGCACCTGGAACACCTCCGCCCGCCCCGAGGCGATGCGCCGGATGCTCCGCGCGCTCAACGCCGACGCGCCCGTGATCATCTCGTGGCTGGTGGACTTCAACGCGCTCGACAGCGTCGGCGCCTTCCGCCTCTCGCAGCTCAACATGGCCGGGCGTCCGGGCCGCCAGGGCGGTCACCTCACGGTGCTCCACGACTACCAGGCGACGCTCCCCGGCGGGCGCGTCCTCGCGGCGGGTCAGCCCGCGTCGGCCGCCGACCGTGAGCTCGCCCTCACCGTCATGCCCGACTTCCTCCGCGTCAAAAACTCCTGGGGCGTCAGCCGCTCCGACCGCGCGTCGCAGCAGGGCTACTACGACCTCGACCTCCCGTACCTCCACGGCCCCATCTCCTGGGTCAACGAGTCCAACCCCGCCAGCCCGTCGCAGTACGCGCCCCTCAACGAAATGATCATCCCGCAGGGCTTCTGAAGCGGCGCGGTGCCCTGAGGGCATCCAACCCGCCGATGAGACCCGCTGCCGCCTTCGCGCTCCCCTCCCTCACGCTCGCGCTGACCCTCTCCGCCAGCGCAGTCGCCGCGCAGCCAACGCCCCCCGCCGAAGAGCCCATCTTCGGCGTGCGCGCCAACGCCGAGCTCGGCTTCGTCGGCGTCGCGAGCCACTTCATCCAGCTCGGCCAGGACGGCGCGCGCGTCGACTACCGCAGCGACGGCGCGCAGGACACCCTCTTCTCCTTCGCGCGCCTCTCCGTCGACGTCGACGTGCGCCGTCGACACATCATCACGCTCCTCTACCAGCCGCTCGAGCTGGAGACGCGCGACACGCTCTCGCGCGACCTGCGCATCGACGGCGCCACCTTCCGCGCCGGCACCCCGGTCAACTTCCGCTACGGCTTTCCCTTCTACCGCGCGGGCTGGGCCTACAACGTCCTGTCGGGCGTCGGGCGCGAGCTCGCCTTCGGTGTGTCGCTCCAGATTCGCAACGCCACCATCGATTTCTCCACCGTCGACGGCTCGCTCCTCCGTGCGCGCAACGACATCGGACCCGTCCCCCTCCTCCGGGCCCGCGGCCGCTTCTCCTTCGCGGGGACGGGCTTCTTCGCGTTCGACGTCGACGGCTTCTACGCCCCCATCTCCTTCATCAACGGGAGCGACAACGAGGTGGTGGGCGCGATCCTCGACGCGAGCGTGCGGGTCGGGTGGCGGCCGCGACCCCACGTCGACCTCTTCGTCAGCGCGCGCTACATCGGCGGCGGCGCGACCGGCCAGGGCGACCCCACCCCCACGAGCGACGGGTACCAGAGCAACTGGCTCCACTTCGTCGCCCTCTCACTCGGCGCCACGCTCGACTCCCGCGCCGTCCGCTGAATCCTCTCACCCCGGGATCGTCTGGCACCCGAACTGGACCTCGATCCGCGCGCTCCCGGTCGCCAGCTCCTGCTGCGTGCGCTCGCAGGTGGCGGGGCAGAGCGTGACGCGCGTGGGGGCGCGGTTGTCGTCGTAGTACCAGCCCCCGACGACCCCGCAGGCGGCGCGGTCGCGCACGTTGCCGACGACCGCGCGCGAGGCCATGGAGGTCACCACCACGTTGATGCGCCCCGCGTCGAGCACCTGCCCCGCGGGGACGGGCGGGATCGCGAGCTCGCAGGAGATGCGCGACGCGCGGACGACGGCGGTGGCGACGTTTTCGAAGAAGGGCCCCCAGGTGGCGGCGCCGTCGCAGATGCGCGCCCGAACGCCGTTGGTGCGGCCGATGAGCGTGGTGTACGAGGGCCCCGGGCTCGGCGGCTGGGTGCCGTTGCTGTACATGCATCGGGCGCCAGGGTCGGCGTCACTCCCCCAGCCGTAGATGGCGCTGAAGGTGTAGCCCGTGAAGAGGCCGCCCCACGACGCGTCGAGGAGCCCCGGCGGGAGCGAGAGGGTGCTGCTGTTGGGGTTGGTGCCGCCGCGGAAGCGGTCGAAGTCGTCGGGCGAGAGGCGTGAGTTGTCGTCCGTGACGGCCACGATGGTCTTGGTGGCGTTGGGTCGCAGAAACGCCCGCCACGCTTCGCCGCCGCGCTGCTCGGCCGCGGTGTACCCGCGCGTCTGACCGAGCGTGCCGAGGAGCTGCTCCAGCGGCTGGGTGCTCCGCACGTCGACGCTGGAGTGGAAGAAGCGCTCGCCGTTGCCGCACTGGTCGTTGCCGGCGAGGGGGCGCGGGATGCACACGGCGTAGCGGGCCGAGCCCCCGAGGGAGACGTTGCGGGTGACGTTGCGCAGCGAGAGCATGACGACGCGGTAGTCGAGCCCGCGCGTCCCCACGAGGCGCGCGAAGTTGTTGAGCCCCGCGATCACCTGGTCGACGGCGGGGGCCATGCTCACCGAGTTGTCGACCACCCAGATGATGTCCACCGGGAGGCGCTCGACGGAGGCCATCACGCTCGCGGCCGCACACGCGGCGTCAGGGGCGAGGCCCGCCTCGGGGACGTCCCGCACGATGGGAACGATGTCCGGGTACGACATCACCTCGGGCGCCGCGTCGACGCCCACCTCGGGCGGGCGCGCAGCGTCCGGTGCGACGTCGTCAAGCGCGGCGTCAGGCGCGGCGGCGTCGTCGAGCGGGGTGAAGGTGACGCCGGGCTGCGTCGAGCACGCGACCATGAGGGCGGCCGCGAGGGCCGCGAGCGTCTCCTTCGACCGCATGGGAGTGAAGTACCACAGCCGCGCACCCGCCGTATCGAAACGCCCCCGCCTGCCGCGCTTGTTGATCTCCTGTCACACGCCACCCTATGGTCTCGCCGTGAGAACCTTCCGCCCCGTCTGGCTCGGGCGACGACCCTACGCGCCGGTTCACGAAATGCAGCAGCGGCTCCAGGAGCGGCGGGTGGAGGGCGCGATCCCCGACACGCTCCTGCTGGTGGAGCACGACCCCGTGGTGACGCTGGGCCGCGCCGCGAAGGCTTCTCACATCGTGGCGTCGGAAGATTTTCTCGCGTCGCGCGGGGTGTCGGTGGTGGAGACCGAGCGCGGGGGGGACGTCACGTACCACGGCCCCGGACAGCTCGTGGCCTACCCCCTCTTCTCCCTCGAACCTGATCGCTGCGACGTGCGGCGCTACGTGCGCGACCTCGTGCGGGTGATGTCCCTCCTGTGCGAAGACCATGGCATCGGCGCGGGCGGGCGGGAGAAGTTCATCGGCGCGTGGGTCGACCTCGACCACCCCGAGGTGTGGCCCGGCGACGAGTTTGCGACGCGACCCGCCAAGGTGGGGGCCATCGGGGTGAAGATCAGCCGCTGGGTCACCATGCACGGCCTCGCCCTCAACGCCACGACCCGTCTCGCAGACTTCGACCTCATCGTCCCCTGCGGCATCCGGGAGTACCCGGTGACCTCCCTGGAGGCCCTCGGCGTGCGGGATGTCCCCAGCGTGGAGGCCCTCGCGTCGCGGGCCATCGCGCACTTCGAAGCGGTGTTCGACGCCCGCGCGGAGGCGCTCTCCACCGACGACCCGGTGTGACAGGATACGTCCGGGAGGTGCTTGCGCCGTCGGGGCGGCGACGCAGGTTGCTGGCACCGAAGAGGTATCCACCATGAGCACCACCGCCCGCGTCCTCGACTTCCAGCACATCGGCACCGCCTGGCGCTTCGTCCTCGACTGCGAGGACGACGAGCCCCGGGGCTACGGCGTCGACCAGCTCCCCGCGTACCCCACGCGCCGCGACGGGGTCTTCCGCCAGCGGTCGCACGCCGACGCGACGGAGACGTGGCTCGACGAGCGGGCGCGGGGCTTCGAAGACGCGCTCATCGCCCGCCTCGACGGGGAGGCTGGTGAGGACGAAGAGGAGGTCGAGGCGGAGGCCGTGGCGTGGGCGGAGGTGGAGGAAGACGACACCGCGGAGGACGAGGCGTCGCCTTTGCTGGAGGCGGAGTCGACGGAAGGGGACGACCCCACGGACGTGCTGGCGAAGTGCGAGGGCCTCGGTCACCGGGCGCGCCGGGAGGTGCCTGTGCTCCTGCGCTTCGCGGTGTGAGCGCGGGGGGACACCTTCCCCACCCCCGGCGCGGTGGTGTATAGGCACGCGCATGCCGTCGTTCGACGTCGTTTCCAAGGTCAACATGATGGAGGTCGACAACGCGCTCCTGCAGGCGCAGCGGGAGCTCGCGACCCGCTTCGACTTCCGCGACACTGGCACCTCCCTGGAGAAGAACGCCGAGGGGATCGCCATGGAGTCCAACTCCGAGAGCCGCCTGGAGGCCGCCCTCGACGTGCTCCACAGCAAGCTCGTCAAGCGGGCGGTGTCGCTCAAGCACCTCGACCCGCAGAAGGTCATCCCCGGGGGCAAGGGGATGTTCCGCCAGCTCATCAAGATCAAGCAGGGCATCGACCGCGACAACGCCCGCAAGATCATCGACCTGATCAAGGAGGCGAAGCTCAAGGTGCAGACCTCCATCCAGGAAGACACCGTCCGCGTCACGGGGAAGAACCGCGACGACCTCCAGTCTGCCATCAAGCTCCTGCGCGGCGCCGAGATGCCCGTCGAGCTCCAGTACATCAACTTCCGCGACTGAGCGCGACGCCCATCCCATGACCCGCAAGATCCACTTCGTCTCCCTCGGCTGCCCCAAGAACCGCGTCGACACCGAGGTGATGCTCGGCGTCGCCCTCGGCCAGGACTTCGAACTCACGGCCGACCCCGCCGAGGCCGAGTGCATCGTGGTCAACACCTGCGGCTTCATCGGGCCCGCCAAGGAGGAGAGCATCGACACCATCCTCGAGATGGGGCGCTACAAGGAGAGCGGCAACTGCGAGCGCCTCGTGGTGTCGGGCTGCCTCTCGCAGCGCTACCCCGAGGAGCTCGCCAAGGAGATGCCCGAGGTCGACCACTTCCTCGGGTCGAGCGACATGCTCAAGCTCGGCGACGTGCTCCGCGGCGGCGCCGAGCGCATGCTCGTCGGCAACCCCGCCCACTACGTGCTCCGCGCCACCGACCCCCGCGTGCTCTCGCAGGGCGGCCACAGCGCGTACCTCAAGATCGCCGAGGGCTGCAACCGCACCTGCTCGTTCTGCGCGATCCCCGCCATCCGCGGCAAGCAGCGGAGCCGCCCCCTCGAGGACATCGTCGCGGAGGCCGAGCGCCTCGCTGACAACGGGACGCTGGAGCTCAACGTCGTCTCGCAGGACACCATCGCCTGGGGCCGCGACCTGCCCGGCAAGCCCACCCTCGCGACGCTCGCTCGCGCGCTCGGCGAGGTGAAGAAGGCCCGCTGGATCCGCCTCCACTACCTCTACCCCGAGACGCTCACCGACGAGCTGGTGGACGTGATCGCGACGCACCCGAAGGTGGTGCGCTACGTCGACATGCCGCTCCAGCACGCGAGCGACGCGATGCTGCGGCGGATGAAGCGCGGCCACGGCGGCGCGCGGCTGCGGCGCGTGGTGGAGACGGTGCGGACGAAGGTGCCGGGGGTGGTGTTTCGCACGGCCTTCATCGTGGGGCACCCGGGCGAGGCGCAGGAGGACTTCGACGAGCTCTGCGAGTTCGTGAAGTGGGCGGAGTTTGACCGGGTGGGGGTGTTCCGCTACTCGGATGAGGAGGGGACGGGGAGCTTCACGCAGGACGTGAAGGTGTCGAAGAAGGACAGCGCCGCGCGGCACCGCAAGCTCATGGCCCTCCAGCGCCCCATCTCCCGCAAGCGCAACCGCGCGCTCGTGGGCCAGCGCCTGGAGGTGCTCGTCGACGGCGCGAGCGACCAGCACGAGTACGTGCTCCAGGGCCGCCACGCGGGCCAGGCGCCCGACATCGACGGCGTGGTGTACCTCTCCGGCCCCGACGTTCGCCCGGGGCAGATCGTGACCGCGGAGATCACCCAGAGCGCCGACTACGACCTCGTCGGCGAGGTGGTGGTCGACGACGACGCGCCCGTCGCCCCGCCGAAGCCGAAGCGCCGCGTGGCCCTCCGCGTCACGGCCTGAAACGTCCCACGACACCCGCTGGCAGGCGGCGGACACTGGTGTAGTCTCCCGCCATGACAGCCCTCACCATCGAAGCCATTCGCCGGCTTCCCAAGGCCGACCTGCACGTCCACCTCGACGGCTCGCTCCGCCTCCAGACGATCCTCGACCTCGCCCGCGAGGAGAACATCGAGCTCCCGGCCTCCACCCCCGAGGCGCTCGCGCAGGCGATGAACGCCGGGCGCAACACGGGCTCCCTCGTCGAGTACCTCAAGGCCTTCGACGTGACGCTCCGGGTGCTCCAGACGGCGGCGGGCCTGCGCCGCGCGGCCTACGAGCTGGGCATCGACGCCGCCGACGAGGGCGTGCGGTACATGGAGGTGCGCTACTCGCCGATGCTCCACACGCGCCAGGGCCTCGCGGTGACCACCGTCGTCGAGGCCGTGCTCGAGGGCCTCCGCACCGCGCAGGACGAGCGGGGCATCCACGCCAACGTCATCATCTGCGGCATCCGCAACATCTCCCCCGAGCGCTCGCTGGAGATGGCCGAGCTCGCGGTGGCCTACAAGAACCGCGGCGTGGTCGGCTTCGACCTCGCCGGCGCCGAGTACGACCACCCCGCCAAGCACCACCGCGACGCCTTCCAGCTCATCCGCAACAACAACATCAACAGCACGATCCACGCGGGCGAGGCCTACGGGCCCGACTCGATCCGCCAGGCGATCCACACGTGCGGCGCGCACCGCATCGGGCACGGGTGCAGGCTCCGCGAGGACGGCGACCTGCTCCACTACGTCATCGACCACCGGCTCCCGCTGGAGTGCTGCCCGTCGAGCAACGTGCAGACCGGCGCCGTGCGCGACATCTCCAACCACCCGCTGAAGTTCTATTACGACCTCGGCGTGCGGGTGACGGTGAACACCGACAACCGGCTCATCACCGACACCACCGTGAGCAAGGAGCTGTACCTCGTGCACACGCGCCTCGGCGTGGCGTGGCCGGCGATCAAGCAGATCATCCTCAACGGCTTCAAGAGCGCCTTCCTGCCCTTCCACGAGCGCCGCGCGATGCTCCGCACGTACGCCGCCGAGCTGGAGCAGTTTGAGCGCGATTTCCGCCCCACCATGGAGGCGCCGCTCCACCTCGAGTCGCAGCACCGCGACACCATCTCCGCCTCGACGCTCCCCGACTCGCTCGCGTGAGCCGCCTCGCGCTCGCCCTCGCCGCGGTCACCCTCGCGGCCGCCGCGGGCGCGCAGCACGCCCCTCCTCCCGCCCGCTGCGAGCGCGCCCCCGCCGACCGCGTCGAGCGCCTCCGCGCCGACGTCGCCTGGCTCGCCGACGACGCCCGCGCGGGCCGCGAGCCGGGCACCGCGGGAGGCCGCGCCACGGAGGCCTGGCTGGTCGAGCGCTTCACCCAGCTCGGCCTGCTCCCCGCGGGGACGGACGGCTACCGCCAGACCTTTCGTGTCGAGTACGGGTCCGAGGAGACCCGGCGCGCGCAGGTGCTCTTGCGGGCCCGGGGGGAGACCCGCGCGCTCGCGCTCGGCGCGGATTTCCGCGTGGCCCACGTCCCCCGTGAGAGCGGCAACGGTCGCGCGGTGGGGCCCCTCGTGTACGTCGGCCACGGGCTCGTCTCGCGCGAGGCCGACTGGAGCGATTTCGCCCGCGGCGTGAGCGTCCGCGGCCGCATCGCCGTCGCCCTCTCCGGCCCGCCGCGCCCCGCGGACGTCGCCCGCGCGGCGGCGCTGCAGCGCGCCCACGTCCTCGGCAGCCTGCACGGCAAGGTGCGGGCGGCGCGTCAGGCCGGGGCGGTCGCGCTCATCGAGATCGCCCTCGACGACGACGGCCTCGCGGGGGGCTACGTCGCGCCGCCGTCGACGGGCATCCCCGTGGTGCGCATCTCGCGGGCGCAGGGGGCGTGGCTGCTCGGGCGCGACCTCGCAGCGATGGTGCCGGAGACGGCGGAGGTGGTGGCGGCGCGCCTCCCGACGGCCACCGGGCGGGTGGTGACGGCGACGCAGCCGCGGTGGGTGACGGCGAGCAACGTGCTCGGGCTCGTGCGCGGTGCCGACAGCGCGTCGCGCGGGGCCTTCGTGGTGGGGGCGCATCAAGACCACGTGGGCTACGGCGGCGGGTCGTCGCTCGCGCCCGGCGTCCACGCGATACACAACGGCGCCGACGACAACGCGTCGGGGACGTCCGTGGTGCTCGAGCTCGCGCGCAGCGTCGCCCGCGCGCCGTTGCGTCGCGACGTGGTGTTCGCGCTCTTCGCGGCGGAGGAGCTCGGGCTCGTCGGGTCGCGCTGGCTGGTGCAGCACCGCCCGCCCGCCCTCGGCGACATCACCGCGGTGATGAACCTCGACATGGTAGGGCGACTCCGCGACTGTCGGCTCTTCGTCGAGGCGCGGGAGACGGCGCGGGCCTTCGCTCCGGCGGTGGAGGCGGCCAACGCGGGCTTCGGCTTCGACGCGCGGCCGTGGGAGCCGTCACGCGGGGAGTGGGGCGCGAGCGATCACATGTCGTTCATCGAGGCGCGGGTGCCGGGGTTGTTCTTGTTCACGGGGCTCCACGACGAGTACCACCGCCCCGCGGACGACCCGCCGACGCTCAACCACCGCGGGCTCGGCGCGGTGGCGGGCTTCGCCGAGGCGCTCCTGCGCGGCGTCGACGCGGCGGCCGCGCAAGACGCCGCGGGGCTGCGCTTCAACGCGCGGTAGGGATGTGCCGCTCGGCCCGCTCGCGGAGGCGCGCGTGGAGACCGATCGCCACCCGCATGAAGAGCACCGCCGCGGCGGCGAGCGCGAGCTGCGAGCACAGGTCGATCTCCAGCACCGGGCGCACGTCGGCGACCGTGACCGCCTGCGCGTGCGCGAAGGTCGCGACGAAGGACAGCGCCCAGCCCCCCCACCACAGCGCCCACGCGGCCCCCACGGGAACGGCAGGCAGCGGCGCGTCGGCGGGCTGCGGCGCGGCGGCGTTGTCCCGGTAGTGCGACGACGTGTCGGTGGCTGCGCGCGGCGCCTCGACGGGCAGCCGCTCACGATCGAGCGCGCGGTGGAGCCCCGCGAGCGCCTGGAAGGGCATCCAGAGCTGCACCACCGGGAGCACGAAGCCCCACGCCGCGCGCGTCGCGCCCATCGGCAGCGCGCGCAGGTCGAGCGCCGCGGCGAGGGTGAACGCGCGGTGCGCCCAGCGCGCCCAGGCGAGCGAGGCGAGCAGCGAGGTGAGCACCACGGCGAAGCCCGCGATCTGCGCGAGGCGGTCGGCGCGCTCGACGGCGTGGAGGTCGATGGCGAGGGCCGACGCACCACGGAGCGCGCGCCCCTGCACGAGCGCCGCTCCCGCGGACGCGAGCGCCGCGATCAGCACCAGGGCGAAGGCGGTGACCACCGCGCGGGTGCGCGCGGCGAGCGCGTCGATCGAGGGAGGGGAGGACATCACGGGCGAGCGTATCGCACTTCGCGGCGACCCGCGTCTGGAGCGGCTGGGGGAGGCGTCGCTCAGGCGCCGCCGTCGCCGGGCGGCCCGCACATCACGCGGACCACGAGGGCGGCGCTCGCGCTGAAGGAGGTGTCCGTCGCGTCGACGCACTGGTCGAACGCGCGCCCGGTGAACTGACAGCTACGGCGGTATTGGGTGAGGTAGGTCGCACACGCCCCGCCGCTCTGGAAGAGCGCCGGGTCGTCGTAGCAGTTGAACTGGTCGGGGATGTCGCAGCCGTCGCAGGCTGCGTACGCGCATTGTTGGTAGTTGCTGTACGCGCGCCCGCACGC
>JBILLV010000199.1:0-16959 GCA_044375895.1 Polyangiales bacterium
AGGCGTGAGCTCCTGCGAACCCTGGGAACTCGAGGCTTCGCAATGAATGACACCGTTGCGACGCGCCCTACGGCCCCCGCGACAGCCGCTCCGCCGGGATGACATCCACCGGATACTCCCCCGTGAAGCACGCCTCGCAGAAGCCGTCGCCGCTCGGGTACCCCACGGCCTCGCGGAGCCCCTCCACGGGCAGGTACGCCAGCGAGTCGGAGGTGACGTACCGTGCGATCTCCTCCGTCGAGTGGCTCGCGGCGATGAGCTCGCGGCGCGTCGGCGTGTCGATGCCGTAGAAGCACGGCCACCGCGTCGGCGGCGACGAGATCCGAAGATGAACCTCCTTCGCCCCCGCGTCGCGCAGCATCTTCACGATCTTGCGCGAGGTGGTGCCGCGCACGATCGAGTCGTCGACGACGATCACGCGCTTGCCCTGGATCACCGAACGAACCGGGTTGAGCTTCAGCCGCACGCCGAAGTGACGGATCGACTGACTCGGCTCGATGAACGTACGCCCCACGTAGTGCGAGCGGATCAGCCCCATCTCGAAGGGCAATTTCGCGACCTCGGCGTACCCGATGGCCGACGCCACCCCGGAGTCCGGGACGGGGATCACCACGTCGGCCTCCACCGGGGCCACCCCCGCGAGGACGGCCCCGAGGCGCTTGCGGGTGGCGTACACCGCGCGGCCACCGAGCACGCTGTCGGGGCGCGCGAAATACACATGCTCGAAGACGCAGAAGCGCGCCGGGGCGGGCTCGAAGGGGCGGTACGAGCGCACGCCCGACCCGTCGATGACGAGCATCTCGCCGGGGTCGATGTCGCGCACAAACTCCGCGGTGATGAGATCGAAGGCCGTGGGCTCGCTCGCCACCACGTGGGCCCGGTTGAGGATGCCAAGGGACAGCGGGCGGAAGCCGTGCGGGTCGCGCACCGCCACCAGCGCGTCGCCCACCAGAAACACCGCCGAGAACGCCCCCTTCGTCTTGCGCAGCGCGGTCGCGACGCGCTCCTCCACCGGGCCGCGCGCCGTGCGGGCGATGAGGTGGAGGAAGATCTCCGTGTCAGAGCTCGTCTGGAAGATGGCCCCCGCGGCGTCGAGCTCGGACTTGAGCGCGTCCGTGTTGGTGAGGTTGCCGTTGTGCGCGCAGGCGAGGGGAGCGCCGCCGTGCTCCACCGCGAAGGGCTGCGCGTTGCGGATGTGCGATCCGCCCGCGGTGGAGTAGCGCACGTGCCCGATGGCGATGGTGCCAGGGAGCGTCGCGATCGCCTCGGGGGTGAAGATCTCCTGCACGAGCCCCATCGCGCGGTGCACGTGGAGGCGCCCGCCGTCGATGGTGGCGATGCCCGCCGACTCCTGGCCCCGGTGCTGGAGCGCGTGGAGCCCGAGGTACGCGAGGTTGGCCGCCTCGGGGTGCCCGTACACCGCCACCACGCCGCACTCGTCGTGGAAGTGATCGTCGTCGAGGTCGTGTTCGTCGCTCATGGTCGACGCCCCTATACCCCACCGCGGCGCGCTGGAGTAGTTTCCGGGTCCGACGAACCGCGGGCTCCGCCTCCCGCAGGGGCGCGCGATCAGGGCCTCTGCGGAGCGTCGACGGCGGCGTCCGGCGCGGCGAGCGGCGCCACCGGCGCGGGTGCCGTGTTGAGCGGCGGCCCGCCGTAGCGAACGGCGAGCGGGCAGCCCGAGAGCGCGATCGAGCCGGCCATCACCAGCGCGGCGCGCGAGAGGCGCGGGGGCGCGGGCTCAGCGACGTCGCTCGGTGCGCGGCCGGCGAGGCAGAAGGGGCACCGAGACTCGCGAGCGCGGAGGTGCCTCCCGCAGGCATCACAGGGGATCAGCATGGGCGCGAGGATGCCACGGACCGGCGTCGCCCCCTCACATATCCACCGCTCGCCGCGCGATCCCCGCTATCATCCGCGGTCCCTCATGGTCTACGTCCTCCCGCTGGCAGAGGCGCGCGACGCGCGTCGGTTCGGATCCAAGGCCGCCCAGCTCGCCACCCTCGGCGACCTCGGCCCCGTGCGCGTCCCCGCGGGCTTCGCCATCGACGCCGAGGCCTTCCGCGCCACGCTCGCTGCCGCGCTCCCCGCCTCCCAGTGGCCCGCGCAGCTCCTCGCCGGGAGCGCCTCCTCCCGCCGCGGCGCGCGCCTGGAGGCCATCCGCCAGCGCCTCATCGCCGCCCCGTTGCCGCCGCTCCTCCGCGCTGAGATCACCGCGGCCCTCACCGCGCTCGGCGACGTGTCGGTGGCCGTGCGGTCGAGCGCGCTCCACGAGGACGCCGCCGACGCCAGCGCCGCGGGCCTGCAGGAGACCGCCCTCGGCGTGCGGGGCCTCGACGCCGTGCTCGCCGCCGTGGCCCGCTGCTTCGCCTCCATCTACCAGGAGCGCGCGATGACGTACCTCGCGCGCCGCCCCGCCGCCGCCCGGCGCGACGTCGCCGTGGCCCTCGTCGTCCAGCGCATGGTGCGGGCCGACGTCGCGGGGGTGATGTTCACCGTCGACCCCATCGGGGCCGAGCGCGACGTGATGGTGATCGAAGCCGCGCCGGGCCTCGGGTGCTCGGTGGTCGACGGGGCCACCGCGCCGGACGTCTTCCGCGTCGAGCGCGGCGGGCGGGTCGTGTCGAGCAACCTCGGCGACAAGGTGGCCGCCATGCGCGTCGCCGCCTGCGGAGCCGTCGAACGTGTGCCCCTCCGCCCCGACGAGCGCGTCGCGCCGTCCGTCACCGACGCCCAGCTCGCGTCCCTCGTCGCGCTCGGCGAGACACTCGAACGCGCCGCCGGATCACCCCGCGACATCGAGTGGGCGCTCGAAGAGGGGACGCTCTGGACGCTCCAATCGCGGCCCATCGTCGGGGTCGCTTCGAACGCCACTCGTGGCAATCTCGACGATCCGTCCACCTGGGTGTGGAGCAACGTCAACGTCGGCGAGGCGCTCCCGGGTGTGGCGACGCCGCTCACCTGGTCGATCGCCGCGGCCTTCAGCGACAAGGGTTTTCGCCGCGCGTTCGGCGCCCTCGGATGCCGCCTGCCCGAGGGGATCGAGCTGGTGGGATCGTTCCACGGCCGCATCTACCTCAACCTCACCAACTTCATGCGGATCGCCGCGCAGGTGCCCGCCTTCAACGCCCGCATGCTGCTGGAGTTTGGCGGGGGCGGTGGGCTCGAAGCCGTCGAGGGCCAGGTGCCGCCGGGCGACTGGGGCGCCTTCCTCGCGCGCCTCCCCGTTACGGGCGTGCGCTACCTCGCCGAGAACGCCGCCCTCGACCTCCGCGTCGAGCGCTTCGACAAGGACTTCGGCGCCCGCCGCGAGTCGCTCGCCGGCACCGACCTCGCGCGTCTCTCGCACGCCGCCCTCGACGGGCTCCTCGGCGAGCTCCTCACGCTGCTCGACCGCACGGGCGAGATCATGCTCACCTGCGCGTCGGGCTACCTCGCGAGCGTCGTGGGCATCCGCACGCTCCTCCGCTTCGCCGTCTCCGACGACGCCGACCGCTTCGAACGCGAGCTCCTCTCGGGCGTCTCCGACCTGGAGAGCGCGATGCCCGGCGTGGCCCTCTTCCACATCGCCGAGATCGCCCGCGGCGAACCCGCCGCCCGCGCCGCCCTCCTCGCCGCCGACCCCGCCGCGCTGCGCGTCGACTCACTCCCGCCCGGCCCCACGCGCCGCGCCTTCGAGAACTTCCTCCGCGCCTACGGCTTCCGCTGCCCGCGCGAGGCCGAGCTCGTCACCCCCCGCTGGCGCGAGGCCCCCGGCACCCTCTTCGCGGCCCTCCGCGCGCTCCTCGAACGCGGCGATGACTCGGCCCTCGCCCGCGTCGAGCGTCAGCACCACGCCCGCGCCGAGGCCGAAGCCGAGCTCGAACGCCGCCTCGTCCCCGTGGCCCGCTCGGTGGCGCGCCACCTTCTGCAACGCACCTGGCGCTTCTCCCGCCTCCGCGAGCGCATGCGGGCCCGCGTCACCGAGGCCCTTGGCTTTCTCCGCACGATCGCCCTCGAAGCGTCGCGCCGCATGGAGCGCATGTCGCCCACCTGCGGTCGCGACGGAGCGTTCTACCTGACGGCCGACGAGCTTCGGACGTGGCTGACGGGCGAGCTCGGCGACCCGGTCAACCTGGTCACCGTCCGTCGCGCGCAGGTGGCTCGTGACGTCGCGCGTCCCGACCCGCCGCCGACCTTCGTGGGAGCCCCGCCCGCGGGCGCGCCGACGCCCATCCCTGGCGGCGATCGGTGGACGGGCGTGGCGGCCGCGAAGGGCGTGGTGACGGGCGTGGTGCGTGTGCTGCGCGACCCGGCCGACGGCGCCGCGCTGCGCCCCGGCGAGGTGCTGGTGACGCCGGTGGCGGATGTCGGGTGGACGCCGCTGTTCCTGGTGGCGGCGGCGGTGGTGACGGAGCTCGGCGGGGCGCTCTCACACGCCGCGCTGGTGGCCCGCGAGTACGGGGTGCCGACGGTGGCCAACGTGCCGGGCATCACCCGCGCGCTGAAGACCGGCGACCGCGTGCGGGTCGACGGCGACCGCGGCGTCATCGAGCGCATCGCGAAGGCCGAGAGCGTGGCGCCCGCGGTGATCGAGGCGGTGTGAGCGCCGTGCGCGTCCTCTACGAAGACGCCCACTGGCTCTGCGTCGACAAGCCCTCAGGCACCTTCACCACGCCCGCCGCAGGCAAGCGCGCGCCCGCCCTCGTGGACGCCGTCCGCAAGCTGAAGCCGCGCGCGACGCACCACCACCCGCTCTCTCGCCTCGACGCAGACGTCACGGGCGTGGTGCTCTTCGCGCTCACCGCGGAGGCCATCGCCCTCGCCGAGAAGGCCCGCGCGGAAGGCAGCTACGAGCGCGCCTACGTCGGACTGGTGACGCCCGCCCCGACGCCCACCGAGGGCGCGTGGACGTGGCCGGTGGCCGTCGACCGTCGCGATCCGCACAAGCGAACCACGGGCGTCGGCAACGACCCGCAGCCCGCGGAGACGCGCTACGTGGTGGAGGCCACCGCGGGGGTCGTGGCGCGCGTGGGATTTGTGCCGGTGACGGGGCGCACCCACCAGATTCGCGTGCACGCGCGGGCCGCGGGGACGCCGCTGCTGGGCGACGGCGCGTACGGCGGGGCGAAGCGGGTGGTGCTCGACGACGGCGCGGTGGTGGGTGCGGGGCGGGTGATGCTCCACGCGCGGCGCGTGCGCGTGCCGGGGAGCGCGACGGTCGTGGAGGCGCCGTGGCACGAGGACATGCGCGCGCTGTGGGAAGCCGTGCAGCTGGGGTGAGCGACGGTTGGCAGTGAGGGGTCGCAGTGAAAGGCAAGGCGCCGGCGGGGGCGTCGGTGACCGCGGCGACACGCGAACGCACGTGGGCCACCCTCCTTCGAGACGCCCGCCAGTGAAATGCAGGCATGGCGCACCCTCGTCCGTCACCCCTGAGGGTGAAATGTCGGCCTGCGCGACCCCCTCCCCGAGACCCCCTGGCGCGTTCGCCACGCGCGTCAACTCCCCCCACCCTGTCCACCCATCGAACGTCCGATTCCCGCATATTGAGCGGCATTTCGCGTCGTGCGACGGTCTCTCTTGCGCGCACTTCGGCGCTCCCAAGGGAGACGCTGCGGATGACTGCAAACGAACAGAGCCAAAAGTCCTGGATCCCGACCGAGAACACCCTGGCCCCGTCGCCCTCGATGGTCCCCATCGCGGCGGTGGGCAACGAGGCGAGCTGGGAGCGCACCCGCGCCGACGCCGCCCGCGTCGACCCGCGCGACGTCACCGTCTTCACGGGGACGGCCACGGTCGTCCTCCACAACGTCCGCACGGGCGTTGAAGCCGTCCTCGCCGAACGGGCGTGGTTCGAAGCGCAGGACGACGGCCCGACGGTCGACTTCGCGCGCATCGCGGCGGCCACCGACGCCGCCCACGGGCTGGTGTTCGCCGCGGGCCGCGTGGTGCGTCGTGGGCCGAGCAAGCGCGGCCTCCGCGACAAGATCAAGACGGCCCGCACGACGCTCGGGATGCTCCGCGTGGGCGCCGACGCCCTCGTCGCCGCGGGCGTGATCGACGCGGTGCCGCCGTCCGCGGGGACGGGTCCGACGGGCCTCGCCCGCGACTGCATCGCCTACGCGTCGCTCTTCCGCACCCACCGCGCGAAGACGCGCCACGTCACGGCGGTGACCGCGACCCACATCACCCAGGCCGCGAAGCTCGGCACCGAGCTGCTCGAGGCGATCACGCCCAAGGGGGCGCCCGTCCGCTACCAGCGCGACCCCGAGGCGCAGGCGGCGGCCGACGACCGCGACCGCATCGCCGTCGTCGTCGCCGAGCGCTACCACTACGTTGAGCGCGCCGCCGGGTGGCGCTGGGGTAGCGCCGCAGCCGAGCATGTTCCTCCCATGCTCGCGCGGGCCGCCGGGCGCGGCGAGGCCGAGGGCGACGACGACGCGCTGGACGACGAGGACGAGGTCGACGCTGAGGAGACGCGCGACGTCAGCGACGAGGACGCCGAGGGTGACGAAGCGACGAGCGACGACGCGCGCGACGAGGAGGCCGAGCCGCCCGCGGCGAAGCGCGACGAGGAGCCCGCGGCGAAGCGCGACGCCGAGCCCGCGAAGCGCGAGGAGCCCGCTGCCCCGCCCGCGGCGAAGGCGAAGACGCCCCGCAGCGCGAAGAAGCGCTGACCGACCCACCGCCCCTGCCACGTCGCGAGCTCAGGCCGCGATTCCGCCCCAACGGTGCGCCGTTCGCGCCGGTGGCCAGTGCAATAGCCGTTGCCGTCGGGCGTGGCTTCCGGTAGTGCCCCACGGGACCTAATCCCTGTGTGGCGCGCGTGATGACACCTTCGAAACTCCTCTGGGCGATCCCCTCGGCCTCTTTTCACGCGAGCCGCAACCTCGTCTTCCGCCACGCGCCGCGCGTCGCCCACGCCCTCCTCCGCCTCGGCAACGTGTCGGGGCGCGGCGGCGTCGGTGAGGGCCCCAAGGCCGTCGACTACTTCTCGGGCGTCGTCGAGGACTACCAGCAGATCGCCGCCCACGTCGGCCTCACCGCCGACCCGAAGGCCCTCTTCGCGGGCAAACGCGTGCTCGAGCTCGGCCCCGGCGACACCCGCTCCGTCGCCCTGCTCGCGAAGCTGCGGGGGGCGCGCAGCGTGACGGGCTTCGACGCGTTCGACATCGCCGCCACCGACGACGACTACCTCCGCGCCATCTACGAGCCGCTGTTGGAGCGCGAGGGTGCGCCCGGGGGCTATCCCCGCGCCCGCGACCTCGTCGCCGACGTGCGCTTCCTCCGCGAGCGGAGCGCCCTCCGCGCCGACGGTCGGCGCTTCGACCTGGTGATCTCCCGCGCGGTGCTCGAGCACGTCTCCGACCTCGACGCGCTCTTCGACGACCTCGCGGCGGTCACC
Organism: Polyangiales bacterium; assembly: GCA_044375895.1. Taxonomy (GTDB): domain Bacteria; phylum Myxococcota_A; class Polyangia; order Polyangiales; genus CAISKJ01. Next base: position 7,382 of record JBILLV010000199.1, read on the forward strand.
ACGCCCGACGCGGTGCAGATCCACAAGGTCGACCTGCGGTGCCACGGCAACCGCATGAACCACGAGCTCGACTTCCTGATGTTCCCCGAGCACGTGTACCGGCGGATGGCGTCGCACACGGGGATGCCCAACCGGGTGCGGGTGTCGGGGTACCTGAAGCTCGGCCAGCGCCACGGCTTCGCGCTCGTGTACGCCGGGGCGACGCACCGCATCTCCATCGCGGAGGTTCATGCGGTGCGGAGCCAGCTCGCGGCGCCCTTCAACGCCGAGACGCCCGAGTCGCTCGCGGTGCTGGGCGTGTGGCTGGTGCTCGTCGGCAAGGATCACCCGCTCGCCGACAAGGCCATGCGCGAGGTGAGCTCCGAGGGGCTGGGCGTCGCGCCGGCGGAGATCCTGTCGCCGTTCTGATCGGGGCTCTGGGCGCCGACGTGCCGAGGCAGTTGTAGCCCCAATGCCGGTCAGTTAGCGTGGTGCAAGCGTCATTGGGAGTTCCCAGGGTTCGCAGGAGCTCACGCCTGGGCTCCAATCGGATCGCCCGCAAAGCCGGGCTCAGGAAGAAGCCCGCGGGATGAGCTACGTGAGCCCGGCCTTGCGGGCGATCCGATTGGAGCCCAGGCGTGAGCTCCTGCGAACCCTGGGGACTCCCGACAACACGCGCTTGCGCTCACTGACCGGGATTGTCCCTACGCCAGCCACGACGCGACGCGCGCGATCCCCGTCGTCAGCCGCGGCGAGTACCAGCTCAAGTCCTTCCCATCCACCCGTCGCACGCGCCCGTCGCGCGCCGCGGGGATGGGCAGCGCGCGAAACACGGCTGCGTCTTCCTCGCTGAACGGGTGCGGCTCATCGGGGAGCAGCACCACCTCGGGCTGCTGCGCCACCACCTCGTCGAGCGTCACCCGCGGGTACCGCACGTCGCGCTGGCCCACGCGCTCGGCGCTCCACGGGGTCGCTCGCCCGAGGTCGGCCGCGAGGGGATAGCGCCGCGTGCGCTCCGCGAAGACGTTGGCGCCCCCCGCGAGGTCGAGCACGTCGGAGATGAACGTCTCGCCGTGAATCGTCATCAACGGGTCCATCCAGATGGGGCAGAACACCCGCACCGGCACTCGCGCCGCCCGCGTCCGTTCGGCCTCGGCCACGGCGAGCTCCATCTCGCGCAAGAGGGGGTGGACGCCGGGCTGGAGGTCGAGCATCACGGTGAGCTCCCGGGCGAGCGTGATCGCGTCGGCGACCGTCTTCGGGAAGCTCAGGTGCGCCGTGATGCCCCGCGCGACAAGGCCGCGGTAGATCGCCTCGGTGTTCTCCTCCTGGTTGATGAGCACGAGGTCGGGCGAGAGGGCCGCGATGGCGTCGAGGCTCGCGTCCTTCGTGCCGCCCACCGACGGGAGCTCGCGCACCGCGGGCGGTTCGAAGCAGTAGTCGGTGCGGCCGACGAGCAGCGAGAGTCCGCCGAGCAGCGCCACAGCCTCGGTCACGCTGGGCACGAGCGACACGACGCGCCGTGCGGGCGAGGGGAGCACCGTGACCGTGCCGAGCGCGCCAGGGACGGTGATCACGCGACCGCGAAGACCCCGTCGGTGTAGGCGTCGGTGCCCGACACCTGCGCGGGCTCGTGGAAGCGCACCCCGTGGCGCGCGAAGTCCCGCTGCATGCGCGGGAGCAGCGCGCGGAGGCGACGCACCGTCCCCTCGTAGGCCATCTGCTCGATCTCCTCGCGGTAGAGAAACTTCATCGGCGACCCGGAGAGCACCCGCATCTCGTCGGCCTCCGGGCGAAAGAGGTGAAACGCCACGTTGGGGAACATCTCCGCGATGGCCACCGCGGCCTTGTCGAAGCGCTGGTTGATGAGCGCCTTGAGCCCCTGCATCGCGCCGAAGAGCCCGCCCCGCGCGTGCACGTACCCGGGCGTCGCCGAGTAGATCGGGACGAGCGGGTCGACCAGCAGGCACAGCGTCGCCCCGTGGCGGACGGCGACGCGCATGTTGGTGGTTCGGGTGAAGGCCCCGTCGATGTAGTACCGACCGCCGATGTTCTCGGGGGAGTAGAAGGGCGAGAGGGCGCACGACGCGCGGACGGCCTTGTGAATGGGCACGTCCGTCCAGCCGGGCTCGCCGAAGGTCACGGCCTCCGAGGTGTCCTGGTCGGTGGCGCCGATGAAGAGCGGGCGCCGGGTCTCCTCGAAGCTGTCGCTCCGCCCCGGCGCGGTGAGCACGCGCTGCACCCACGCGCGGAGCCGGTCGCCCGCGAAGAGGCCCGATGGGAGCGAGCGGTAGAGGGCCGAGACGGGGTTGCGCGCCTCCCCGCGGCCCGCCACGTCGCGGAGGAAGCCCGCGCCCCGCGTGAGCATCTCGCGGACGTTGGGGTCGAAGAGGTCGGCGCGGCCGATGCGCGGGACGACGTCGTTGCCCCGGCGGAGGCCGTCGGCGATCTGGTCGGGCGCGATCCCGTTGGCCAGCATCGACGCGAGGAGGCTGCCCGCGCTGATGCCGAAGAACAGGTCGATGTCGCAGAGCCGACGGTCGAGCATGAAGTGGTCGAGCGCGCGGATCACCCCGAGCTCGTAGAGGAGCCCTTCGATGCCGCCGCCCGCGAGGCAGAGGGCGATCTTGCCGTGGCCGCGCGCTTCGAGCAGCCCGTCGAGGTGGGCCAGCACGTCGGCCCCTTCGGGCGACACGAGCGGCGCCGCGAGGCGGTGGCGACCGGCTTCGAAGGCCACGCTGGCGCCGTCGCCATCGCCGTCGATGAGAACGAGGGTGCGCTCGCGGGGCCCGAGGCCATGGAGGTCGGAGAGGGAGAAGAGCCGACTGATGACCATGATCGCGTCCGAGGCGGGGACACCCGTCGCCGCCCGCGCGTCGACCACCACGGCGTCGATGGGGCGGGCCGTGAGCCAGCGGAGCGCGCGGGAGGCGTCGTGCTCGACGATGAAGTTGCACGGCTCCGCGGGGGCCGGCCGAACGAGTTGCGTCTCGCCCTCGCCGACGCGACGCGTGGTGCCGAGCGACGTGAGGGGGGCGAGCGAAGTCCCGACGTACAGAATCGTGTGCATGCGCGCCGCGAGGCTAAACCAGCACCGCTCGGCTCGCACCGGGGAAGCGAACGCATATTTGGCGCAGCAGAGGGTTCTGTGTGCACGAAGCGTTCGCTGGCGCGGACGTTGTGTTAGTGTCCGGCGCCCTCTGCGAACCCAGACAGACCGTGATCGACGTCAAAGAACTCAAGCGCGCCCTCATCACCGCGGGCCTCGAAGTGTTCCGCACCCGCGGCGAGGAGGTACACCTCGCCGAGCGGCAGAACGTGCAGCTCATGGAAGCGGGCGTGCGGGTGCGCGGTGGCGGGACTCCCGGCGTGACGGTGGTGGCTCGCGCCCAGCGCAACGACGCGCCCACGGTGGCGCCGGACGGCCTCTTCGACCTCGTCCGCGCGCGCTGCGCCGCGCTGCGCGAGGCGGGCTACGGCGAGCTCGAGGCGACGGTGCGGGAGATCCGTTCGGTGAGCGACCCGACGCAGCTCACGGACGTCTGGTACGAGGTCACCTGGTCGCGCGCGGTGGCGAACCTCGACGAGGCCGTCGTCGAAGCCCGCCGCGCGATGGCGTCTGAGCGCTACATCGTCCCGTAGTCACGACACGTCGGACGGCAGCCGCGCCACGCCCACCACCTCCTCGGCCCGCGTGAGCTCCGCTTCGAATCCCGCGAGCGCGGCCTTCGCCACGGCGTCGCCCGCCACCCCCGCGGCCTCCATCACCCGTCCGTAGGCGGCCCGCGCGAAGGCGACCCCGAGGGCCGATCCCTTGTCGACGTTGAAGGTCACCGAGTCGCCCAGGCGCCGCACGGCCTCGTCGAAGCGCCCGTTGGCGGCCTCCACCTCGGCGAGCGCGCCCGACGCGCGGGCGATGCCGAGCACGTCGCCGATCGACTCCTGCAGCCCCATCGCCTCGATGAGTCGTTCGCGCGCGTGCTGGAGGTGCCCCGCGCGGAGTTCGAGCCGGCCGAGGGTCACCAGCACCCCCGCGGCCTCCCGGGTGTCACCGATTCGTTTGTAGAGCTCCAGGGCGGCGAGGGCGTGTTCGCGACCGAGGGCCATCGCGTCGCCCGCTCGCCCGGCGCGGGCCGGCGCGTGGAGGGGGAGGCGGGCGTAGAGGTGGTCGGTCTCGGCGAGCTCGGCGAGGGCCGAGGGGTCGCGGGCGAGGGCGGCGGCGTCCATCGCCTCGACGCGCTCTTCGAACACCTCCCGGGCCTGCTGGATGAGCCACGCCCCGCGCACCGGATCGCCCGCACGCAGCAGTAGCGCCGCCTGGTCGTTGAGCAGCCGCGCGGCCTCCAGCGTGGCCCCTTCGGCCATGAGCGAACGGGTGGTCTCCGCGAGCTCGGCGAGGGCCGCGTCGAGCGCCGTCACGTCGCCGAGGTCGCCCGCGACGCCCGCGAGGGTCGCCGCCATCGCGCCGCGTAGCGCCGCCGGGTCGCCGGGCTTCACCGCCGCCCGCGCCTCCAGCAGCGTGGCGTGGGCGGCGGCGAGGGAGAAGTCCTGCCCGCCGCCGCTGCCGTGCCACTGGATCGTCCCCAGCGCGAGCAGCACCTCCGCGCGGAGGCGTCGTCGGCCGTCGCTCATCGGGAGCTCCGCGAGGAGCGCGAGGGCGTCTCTCCCTTGCGCGAGCGCCTGCGCCGAGAGGCCCATCGCCCCGGCCTCGCGCGACGCGGCGAAGAGCTGACGCGCGGCCCCGTCGAGGTCGCCCACGGCCACGAGGTGACGCGCGGCCCGCACGTGGTCGGCATCCGAGCGCGCGCTCTCCGGCGGACGAACCACCTGCTGAGCGGGCGGTGCGGGCGGCTGGACCGGCGTCGTTGCGCGCGCGGCGGGGGGCGCTTCGAACACCTCTTCGGGACGGATCGCAGGCTTCACGCGCGGCAGGTGATGGCCCTCGCGGGGCGGCGTGTGGCGCACCGGCGCTTCGGGCGGAGGCGGCGCCGGGGGAGCCGCGGCCGGGGCGGGCGCGGGGGCGGGCGTGGAGGCTCCGGCGCGGCCCGCCAGACGCTGGTGCCAGGTGCGGGCGAGGGAGGGGAGCAGCCCCGCGCGGAGCGACGCGGCCAGGCCCGGCGGCCAGCGCAAGGTGCCGTCGCCGGCGTCTTCGAAGGCGACGCCGAGGTCGACCGCGCGCTGGAGGTGTTCGAGCGCGCGGGCGGGGGAGATTTCGCGGACGGCGGCGATGTCGGCGATGGAGAAGCCGTCACCCGCGACGGCCGCGGCGCGCAGGGTCAACAGCGTGTCGGGGTCGAGGAGGGCGGGCAGGTCGCGCGGCGTCGACGGGGGCTCGGCGGCGGGTGCGATCGGCGGCGTGAGGATGGCGTCCCTCCCGTGCGACGCGGCGACGCGGGCGATGAGCCCCTTCGCCTCGGGCGAGCTCGCATCCGCGAAGCCCAGCGCGATGGCCGCGGGAAACACCCCAGGGCGTTCGAGCAGGCGGTCGAGAAGGAGCCGCGTGGCCTCGTCGGCGCGGTCGACGTCGTCGAACACGAGCGCCACCCCGCGGGGCGCCGCGCTCGCGAGGCGGGCGATGCGGCGGAGGAGCTCGCCCACGCGGTCAACACCCGGCGCGCGCCCGAGGAGACGCTGGCGTGGCGACCAGCCCGGCGGCGTGGGGGCGTCGTCGCGGTCGACGGGTTCCCCGAGGAGCTTCGCGGCCCGCGCGGCGAGGTCGCGCCACGGGCCGAGCGGACGCGCGTCGCTGGCGCCGCAGCGGACGCGGAGCACGACGAGCCCGCGCGGCAACGGGATCTCCCGGGGAATGGGCGCGAGGGAGGCGACGGTGCGGCCCTCGGCGAGTCGAGCGGCGAAGGCGCGGAGCGCGGTGGGGTCCATGGTTGCGACCAATGTAAGTCGCCTGGTGCGCGGGGCGAGGGCTCATCGCGCCGCGCAGCACGTGCGTTCAGCGCACGAGGTAGCGACGTCGAAACATCTCCCGGCAGCTCCCGGGGTCGTCGACCTCGCCCACCGAGCGGACGAAGCGCTCCTCGGCGGCGTCAGCCTCGTCGTCACCCGCAGTGGCTCGCAGGGCGACGCGCAGCTCGGCCTCGCTCTCGGGCGCGTCGCGCACCGCCGCTGCGTGGGCGCGGGCTTCCGCGACCACCGAGACGTCGCCCGCCCGCAATGCCACCGCGAGCCCCGAGGCCAGCAGCGCGGGCGAGCGGCTCCGGCGCGCGAGCTCGAGGGCGCGGGCGGCGAGCTCGCCCGCGGGGGCTCCGGTCGCGACGGCGAGGTAGGCTCGTTCGACGGCGAGGGCCGCGTCGAGCCGCACCCGCTGGAGCTTCGCGGCGTGCGGGAGCGCCTCATCGAGATCGGCGCGCGAGCGGTCCCACTGGCCGAGCGCGCGGTGGAGGGCCGCCCGGTTCTGCAGCGCGACGGCGACGGTGCTCACGTTGCCGATGCGGAGGGAGAGCTCGATCGCGCGGGCGAAGCGATCGAGGGCCTCCGCCGCCCGCCCGAGTCGCAGGAGAACCGCGGCCCCATTCACCAGCGCGATGGCCTCACGACGCCGGTCGCCCGCGCGCGCATAGGCCTCCGCGGCGCCGTCGAAGAGCGCCAGCGCCTCGGCGGCGCGTCCCACCTCCGCGAGCACGTAGCCCAGCGTGGTGCGCGCCCGCGCGAGGAGCCACGGGTCGCCGTCGTCGCGGGCGAGCCCTTCGGCGGTGGCGGCGTGCGCGGCGGCCTCCGTCCAGCGGCCTTCGTTGGCCTCCATCAGGCACAGCTCGACGCGGGCCTGCACGGCGACGCGCACCACCGCGGCGCCGTCGGCGAGGTCGATCGCGAGGGCCGCCGCCGCGCGGGCTTCGTCGGGCTTCGCCGTGACCCGGGCGAGGTAGCACCGACGCCACGCGGCCTCCGCCATCTCCTCGACGCCGAGGTCGGGGGCGAGGGCCTCCAGCGCCGCGACGCACGCCGCGTGACGGGCGCGGTCGCCGTCGATCTGCGTGGCCGTGTCCTGCGCGAGGAGGGCGCGCCACCGCACGCGGGGGTCGCGGCTGCGGGCGAGGGCGCGCTCGGCGTGTTCGAACGCGATGGGGCCGGCGACGCGCGCGGAGGACTCGGCGGCGAGGGCGTAGTACGCGCCCGCTCGCTCGGGGTCGAGGGCGAGGTCCCAGTGACGGGCGACCTCTTCGGCGCCGATGTCGGGCCGCTCGGCGAGCCAGCGCGCGGCGCCAGCATGAGCGCTCGGACGCGCGTCGTCGGGCCACAGCCCCAGCGCCACTTCCTGCAGCAGCGCGCTTCGAAACGCGAACTCCGTCTCCCCGGCGAGGCGCGTGGTTCGGGCCACCAGGTGCCCCGCGCGGCGGAGCCCGACGAAGTGTCCCGCGTCGGCGCCGAGGTGCGCGGCGGCCTCGACCCACGCCCGCCGACCGAACACCGCGGCGCAGCGAAGAAACTCCCGCGCCTCGGGGTCGAGCCGATGGAGGAGCGACTGGTACACGGCCTCGATGGTGGCGGGGATGGCGTCGTCCGTACCGCCGTCTTCCCGCAGCCGAGCGAGCTCTTCGAGGAAGAGCGGGTGCCCCTCGGCGCGCTCGCACACCGCCCGCGCGTCGTCGTCGGCGAGGGTCGGCGCCATGGCCTTCACCACGCGCAGCGCGTCGGTCGGGGTGAGGGGACCGAGCTCGCGAACCGTGGCTCCGACGCAGAGCCCCTCCACCGCGCCGCGCGCTTCGGGGGTGGCGAAGAGCCAGAGGGCGAGGCCGTGGTCGGCGTCGTCGATCACCTGACGCAGCACCTCCCGCGACGCGGCGTCGAGCCACTGGGCGTCGTCGAGCACGAGCGTCGCGGCGCCGCCCTCGGCGCGGCCGCGGAGCGTCGCGGAGAGCGCGGCCCGCGCACGGTCGATGGGCACCTGCGGGTCGGCCGGGGTGTGCTCGCGGAGGGTGCGGCCGAGGAGGTCTTCGAGCGCCGCGAGGGGAGCGTCGCGACGGGCCGCGTCGCAGCGCGCGGTGAGCGGGGCGAAGCTCGGGTCGGCCGCCCGTCGTCGCCGCAGCGCCTCCTGCGAGAGCCGCGAGCGACCGAGACCTTGCGCGCCCAGGATCACCGCCGCCCGCGCCCCAGCCGCCCCCATCGCCTCGTCGACCACCCCATCGAGCAGCGCGAGCTCGAGGGAGCGCCCGACGAAGGCCGTCTCGGACGTCACCGTCGATAGAACGGGGTGGAGCGAAGGGCTCCCGCGCAGCATCGCGGCGGTGGTGTCGTCGAGGGTGACGCTGGCGCCCGGCGACGCGAGCCCCGCCGCCCGGCTCGCGGGGTCGTCCCCCGAGGCGCGCCCGTGGCCCGTCGCCACACCCGCACCGCGCGCGAAGGGGAGGGCGGCGGTGGCGAAGCGGAGCGCCCGCTGCGGCTCGTCACCCTCCCACCGACCGCCGCCAAACGACGCCAGCACCGCCCCCTCTTCCGGGAGCGGAACCACCACGGCGCCGAGCTCCTGCGCGGCCTGGGTCACCGCGAGGAGGTCGCGCACCCCCCGCATGCACGCCACCGTGGTGAGCCACACCTCGTCGACGTCCCGGGCGACCGCGCGGACCTCGTTGCCCTCGGTGGGAACGCGCCGCAACGCCTCCCCCAGCGCGCTCGCACTTTCGAAGCGAGCGCGGCGGTCGCGCGCGAGGCAGCGCGTCACGATGTCAACGATCGCCACAGGGAGCTCGGGGCGAAGGGCAGCGAGGTCGGGCGGCGGCGCGGAGGTGATCTGGTAGAGCGTCCCGTACGGGCTGTCGGCGAGGAAGGGGCGGCGCCCAGCGAGGGCTTCGAAGAGAATCACGCCGAGGGACCAGAGGTCGGCCCGGTGGTCGACGTCGCGCTCGCCGCGGCACTGCTCGGGGGCCATGTACGGCAGCGTCCCGATGATCCCGTCGGGGGCCGTGAGGGTGCGCTCGCCCACCACGCGGGCCACCCCGAAATCCAGCACCTTCACCGCCACGCCCGGCCCATCACAGAGAAACACATTGGCCGCCGACAGGTCACGGTGAACCACGCGCCGCCCGTGCGCGTACGCCAGCGCGTCGCACACCTGGACGCCGAGTTCGACGGCCTCATCGACCGCGAGGGGGCCGCGGGCGTGGCGCATCGAGAGGTCGCGTCCGTGCAGGAGCTCCAGCACGAGGTAGGGGGCGTCGCCGCTGCGCCCGAGGTCGACCACGCGGACGATGCGCGGGTGTTCGAGCGAGGCCGCGATGCGGGCGCCGCGTTCGAATCGGGCGACGGCGACGGCGTCTTCGACCGAGCGCGGGACCTTCAGCGCCCCGCGCAGATCGCCTGCGTCATGGACGACCTCATAGACCTCGTCCATCCCGCCGCCCGCCAGGTAGCGAAGCACCGTCCACGCACCAAACCGCTCACCTTCCTTCCTCGCGCCCTGCGCCATCGGCGGCGATCCTACCCGACGCGCCCGCCGCGACCCTCCTCTGCGACATCCGCGGGCTCGGTGGTAGTGTCCGACCCGTGGCCCAGGTGACCAACCAATTCACTGTGCTGGTCGCCTCCGTGAACTTCCCAGGGTTCGCCGAGCGCTCACCCTGGGCTGCGATCGGATCGCCCGCAAGGCC
>JBILLV010000281.1:0-11924 GCA_044375895.1 Polyangiales bacterium
TGCGGCGAAGCTCGTTCGTGAGGCGGGGATGGCCCTCTCGGTCAACGTGGTGCTCCACCGGGCCAACACCGGTCGGGTGCGGGAGTTCATCGCGCTGGCGGAGTCCCTCGGGGCCGAGCGCATCGAGCTCGCCACCGCCCAGTACCACGGGAGCGCGCTGGTGAATCGGGCGGAGCTCCTGCCGACGCGGGCGATGCTCGACGAGGCCATCGCCGCGGCGCGCGCGGAGCGGGAGCGGGTCAAGGGGCGCCTCGACGTGATCTACGTGATGCCCGACTGGTTCACCGACGTGCCGAAGCCCTGCATGGACGGGTGGGGGCGGCGCTTCCTGACGGTGATCCCCGACGGGACGGCGCTGCCGTGTCCGGGCGCGCACGGGCTGCCGGGGATGGCCTTTGACAACGTCCGGGCGAAGGGCCTGCGGGCGATCTGGGCGGAGGGGGCGGACTTCGCGCGCTTCCGCGGCACCGCGTGGATGCGCGAGCCGTGTCGCTCGTGCGACCGCCGCGAGGTGGACTACGGGGGCTGCCGCTGCCAGGCCTTCGCGCTCACGGGCGACCCCGCGGCCACCGACCCGGCGTGCGTGAAGTCGCCCGACCACGCGGTGGTGCTGCGCGAGCGCGACGTGCCGCGGGCCGACCCGACGATCGTGTACCGGGCCGACCTTACGCGACGCCCCGCCCGCCCGTGAGGGCGTCGTGTTACCTTCCGCCATCGTGACCTCCGCCTCGCCCGACGTCCTCCGCGCGCTCCCGCCTGCCCACGCGGTGCTCGACTCGCCCGAGGCCCACGCCCTCGCCGCCACGCTCTCGCGCGACGCCCTCCGCGACCTCGTCCGCGATGTCATCGCCACGCTCCGCGACGACCTCCTCGCCGCGCGCCTCACCGGCACCCGCGAGTCGCTCGCCCGCGAGGCCGCCGCCCGCCTCCCCGCGGCCGCGGCCCGTCGCCGCGCTCCCCGCTTGCGTCGCGTCATCAACGCGACGGGCGTGGTGCTCCACACCAACCTCGGGCGCGCCCCGCTCTCTGACGCCGTCCTCGCGGAGGTCACCGAGGCCTGCCGCGGCTACGCGACGCTCGAATACGACCTCGCCGCCGGTCGCCGTGGCCACCGCGACGCCCTCGTGGCCCCGCTCCTCGCCGCCGTGCTCGGCGCCGACGACGCCGCCGTCGTGAACAACTGCGCCGCCGCCGTCCTCCTCGCCGTCACGTCCTTCGCGCAGGGCCGCGAGGTGCTCGTCTCGCGCGGTCAGCTCGTCGAAATCGGCGGGGGCTTTCGCATCCCCGACGTCATCGCCTCCTGCGGCGCCCGGCTCGTCGAGGTGGGGACCACCAACCGAACGCGCGTCGCCGACTACGAGCGGGCCATCACCCCGCAGACCGCGGCCATCCTCGAGGTGCACCGCAGCAACTTCGCCCTTGTGGGCTTCACCGAGGAGGCGCCCGTCTCGGCCCTCGCGGCGCTCGCACAGCGACACGGCCTCGCGATGCTCGAAGACCTCGGCAGCGGCGCCCTCGTCGACACCGCCGCCTACGGCCTCCCCCGCGAACGAACCGCGCGCGACGCCATCGCCGACGGCGTCGACCTGGTGATGGTGTCGGGCGACAAGCTCCTCGGGGGGCCGCAGGCGGGCGTCCTCGCGGGGCGCACCGACGCCATCGCGAAGGTGCGGCGCCACCCGCTGATGCGCGCGCTGCGGCCGGGGCGGCTGGTGCTCGCGGCGCTCGAAGCGACGCTGCGGGCGTACGCCGAGGGGCGAGCGACGCGCGACGTCGCGGCCGTGGCGACGCTCGCCCAGCCCGAGGCGACGGTGGAGGCGCGGGCGAGGGGGCTCGCGGCGGCCGTGCTGAAACAGCTCGCTGCGGGTGTTCGGGCGGAGGTGACGGTGCTTCGGGCGGAGGGGCAGGTGGGGGGAGGCACGCTGCCGACGGCGACGGTGGCCTCGTGGGCCGTGCGCATCGGCGGGATTGATGCAACAACGTGGGAGCGTCGGCTCCGCGTGGGTGACCCTCCGGTGGTGGCGCGGATCAAGGACGGAGCGCTCCTGCTGGACGCGCGGACGATGCGAGACGACGAGGTGCTCCCAGCGGCGATGACGGTGGCGGCGGCGGCGGGTGAGGGGCGCGAGATGGCAGACGGAGAAGCGGCAGACGACGACCCGGAGTAGAGAAATGACAGCGACCTCGCGTGAGCTTGCGACCCAGGTGCTGGTGGTCAATCGGCACCTCCAGGCGGTGCACATCACCAGCGCGCGGCGCGCCTTCATCCTCCTCTGGACGGACATCGCGAGGGCCCTCGACGAGTCGTGGATCGCCCACGATTTCAACGCCTGGAGCGAGGTCGCGCCGCGCGAGGGCGACCTCACGGTGGGCACCAGCCGCGGGCAGATCCGCATCCCCCGCGTGGTGCAGCTCGTCACCTACGACCGCATGCCCCGCTCCACCATCCGCCTCACGCGCCGCAACATCTTCCTGCGCGACGGCCACACGTGCCAGTACTGCGGCCGTCAGGCGACGACGCGCGACCTCAACCTCGACCACGTCTTCCCCCGCTCCCGCGGCGGCCCGATGTCGTGGGAGAACGTCGTCTGCTCGTGCCGCGTGTGCAACCTCCGCAAGGGGGGCCGCACGCCCGCCGAGGCCAACATGCGCCTCCTCCGCAAGCCCGTCCGCCCGCGCTGGTCGCCCATCCTCGCGCTCGCCTTCTCCCCCGGCCGCCCTCGCGAGTGGGACCCCTTCCTCTCCAACCTCCCCGGCGCCCGCGAGCTCCACGCCCTCTGGGCCAAGGCCGCGCACCTCCACGAAGAAGACACCCCCATCGCCGAGAGCGCTTGACCCTCGGACGACACTTGACGACTCCGTGAACTGTCGCTACAACACTTCACGAGATCAACAAGTGTCGAAATGACCAACGGACGCTCCCACTCCCCGACGACCGCCTGCGCCCCTGGCGACCCCGAGCACCACGGCCGTCGGATGTCCGGGTCGAGCGAGGAGGCCTTCGCGAAGGCGGCGGCGATCTTCCGGGCGGCTGGCGACGTGCCGCGGCTGCGGCTCCTGGCGCACCTCGCGGAGAGCGAGTGGTGCGTGTCGGAGCTGGCGGAGACGCTCGGCGAGGGTCTCTCGACGGTGTCGCAGCGCCTGCGCATCCTGCGGGCCGAGGGCCTGGTGAAGCGGCGCCGCGACGGTCGACACATCTACTACACGCTGACGGACAGGCACGTGGCCGAGCTGATCGGCAACGCGCTCGAACACGCGCGCGAGGGGACTCACGCGCACGACGAAGAAGAGGACGAACCATGAGCCATCACACGCACACCGATCACGCCCACACCCACGGTCCCGGCTGCGGCCACGTCGCGGTGAAGCACGGCGACCACGTGGACTACCTCCACGACGGCCACCTGCACCACGGCCACGACGGTCACGTCGACGAGTGCGCCCTCGGCGTCGACGGCGCCAACCCGGCGGCCTGCACCCCCTCGCACGCCTGCGGCGCCCACGAGAGCGACCACGCGCACGGCCCCACCTGCGGGCACACGGCCGTCCCCCACGGCGACCACACCGACTACCTCGTGTCGGGCCACCTGCACCACCCGCACGGCGCCCACTGCGACGACCACGGCGCGCTGCTCACCGTCTGATCGTTCGCCCACCGAATCACTCCTCCTTCGGCGGTTGAGTCTCCCCCCGATCGGCGGTACCTCCGTCGGTCATGACCACCGTCGCCCCCTACGGAACCTGGCCCTCCCCGCTCACGCCCGACGCGATGGTCGCGTCGGGTCGGCGCTACGGCTTCCCCCGCTTCGACCCCACCGGCGCGCCCACGTGGTGCGAGGCTCGGCCCGACGAGGGAGGGCGCGTGGTGGTCTGCCGCCTCCGCGGTGACGGCGCGGTCGAGGCGCTCACCCCGAAGGACTTCAACGCCCGCACCCGCGTCCACGAGTACGGCGGTCGCCCCCACGTCTTCGACGGCGCGGCGCTGTGGAGCGCGGGCTTCGACGACCAGCGGCTCGCCCGCATCGAAGGCGGCGCCGTGACCCTCCGCTCGACGGGCGAGGGGTGGCGCTTCGCCGAGCCCCACGTCGACGCCGCCCACGACCGCATCGTCGCCGTCGCCGAGCGCCACACGCCGGGCCAGCGCTACCCCGTCAACGGCATCGCCGCCGTCGACCGCAACACCGGCGACGTCAGCTGGCTGGTGGAGGGCCACGATTTCGCCGCCGCCCCCACCCCCTCTCCCGATGGCAAGCGTCTGGCCTTCATCGCCTGGGACCACCCGCACATGTCGTGGGACGCCGCCGCCCTCTACGTCGCCGACGTCGCGGGCGATGGTTCGGTGGGCGAAGCAGTTCGAATCGCGGGCGGGGTTGATGGTTCGGTCAACGAACTTCTCTGGCGCGGCGACGGGGCGCTCCTCTTCTCTCTGGAGGCCGACGACCGCTGGCAGCCGCACATCTGGGAGAACGGCTCCGTCCGTCGTCTCGCGGACATCCCCGGCGAGCTGGGCGGTCCCATGTGGATCGTGGGGACCCGAACGATCGCCCTCCGCGGCGACGACGCGCTTCTCTGCGTGGCCAACGAGCGCGGGCGCAGCCGGCTCCACGCGGTCGACCTGCGCTCGGGTGAGGTGACCCGCTACTTCGAAGAGCTCCCCCACGTCGGGGCCATCGACCTGCGCGGCGAGGAGGTGCTCCTGGTGGCGGGCTTCAACACCATGGGCCCTGCGGTTCTTCACCTGCACGACGGCTCGCTGCGGGTGGTGGCGGGCGCGATGCCCGAGGGGCCGTACCCCGAGTCGGTCACCTTCGCCACGGACGGCGGCGCCACCGCGCACGGCTTCTTCCACGCGCCTCACCTCACCGGCCACGAGGCGCCCGCGGGGACGCTCCCGCCGCTCATCGTGACCGCCCACGGGGGCCCCACCGGGTGCGCGAGCCCGCTCCCGGCCACGATGGTTCGCTTCTGGACGACGCGGGGCTTCGCTCTTCTCGACGTCAACTACCGCGGCTCGTCGGGCTTCGGCCGCGCCTACCGCCAGGCGCTGCGCGGGCAGTGGGGCGTGATGGACGTCACCGACTGCGTGGCGGGCGCGCGTCACCTCGTCGCGGCGGGCCGGGTGCGCGCCGACGCCCTCTTCATCCGCGGCGCGAGCGCGGGCGGCTACACGGTGCTCCAGGCCCTCTGCGACCACGACGTCTTCCACGGCGGGGCCTGCCACTACGGGGTGAGCGACCCGCGCTCGCTCACGGCGGAGACGCACAAGTTCGAGTCGCGCTACGACGCCTTCCTCTTCGGCGAGGGCGACGACTTCGAGCGGGCGATGCGCGAGCGGACGCCCCTCGACCACCCCGAGCGCATCCGCGTCCCCGTGATCTTCTTCCAGGGACTCGAAGACCTCGCGGTGCTCCCCGCGCAGACCGTGAAGATCCACGAGGCGCTGCGGGCGCGCGGGCTCGCGAGCGAGTGCCACCTCTACGAGGGCGAGCAGCACGGCTTCCGGCGGGCCGAGACGATCCGGGACGTGTTGACGAAGGAGCTGGCGTACTACCAGCGAGCGCTCGGCGGGGCGTGACGGGACGTCAGACGATCATCCCGGCGCCGACGGTGTTGTTGGTGCTCTCGTCGATGACGATGAAGGCCCCCGTCGCCCGGCACGTCGCGTAGGGGTCGCTGAACACCGGCTGCGCGAGCTTGAAGGTCACCCGCGCGATGTCGTTCATCTTGAGCTCCGTCGCGGGGCCGCGCTCGCCGGTGTTGACGTCGATGCGGTACTCGATCGACGCGACGGCGGCCTTGGTCTCGCGCGTGGTGTGACGCACGACGAACTTCCGCGCCCGGTCGAGCGGCGCCTCCGCGAGCCAGCACACCATCGCCTCGATCTGCTTCTTCGACTCGGGGACGGCCCGCGCGTGGACGATCATGTCGCCGCGCGAGATGTCGATCTCCTGCTCCAGCACCAGCGTCACAGACTGCTCGGCGACGCCCTCCCGCAGCGACACGCCGCCGAGCTGCACGTCCTTCACGCGGGTTTCGCGGCCCGCGGGGAGCACCACCACGGCGTCGCCGGCCCGCACCGTCCCCGACTCCACGCGCCCGGTGAAGCCGCGGTACCCTGCGCCCGCCCGCGCCGCGTCGACCCCCACATCACGCCCGAGGCCCTCGTCGTGCACCCGGCACACGTACTGGACCGGGAAGCGCAGCGCGCTCGTCGCGTCCTGCTGCGCCGCCGGGGCGGCCTCGAGCATCTCCAGCAGCGTCGGACCCTCGTACCAGCCCATGGCCTCGCCGCGGTCGACCACCATGTCGCCCGCGAGCGCCGACATCGGGAGCACCTTCACGTCCGTGAGCCCGACCTCCTTCGCGAACGCGAGGTACTCGTCGCGGATGCGCTCGAAGGTGGCCTGGTCGTGGCCGACGAGGTCCATCTTGTTCACGGCGGCGACGACGTGGGGGATGTTCATCAGGCGGGCGATGTAGGAGTGGCGGCGCGTCTGCGTGAGCACGCCCTTGCGCGCGTCGATGAGGATGATGGCGAGGTTGGCCGTCGAGGCCGCGGTCACCATGTTGCGGGTGTACTGCTCGTGCCCGGGGGCGTCGGCGATGATGTACTTCCGCGTGCCGGTGGAGAAATAGCGGTAGGCGACGTCGATGGTGATCCCCTGCTCGCGCTCGGCCTGGAGGCCGTCGGTGAGGAGGGAGAGGTCGACGGCGTCGAGGCCGCGCTTCTTCGAAGTGCGCTCCATCGCGGAGAGCGTGTCGACGAGGATGGTTCGGGTGTCGAACAACAGCCGCCCGATGAGGGTGCTCTTGCCGTCGTCGACGCTCCCGCAGGTCATGAAGCGGAGGAGGCCGCGGTCTTCCACAGGGGGCGTCATGGTCAGAAGTACCCTTCCTTCTTGCGCTGCTCCATCGAGGCTTCGGAGGTCTGGTCGTCGAGGCGGGTGGCGCCGCGCTCGGTGATGGTGGTCCCCGCCGTCTCGGCCACGATCTTCGCGAGCGTGTCAGCCGTCGACTCCACCGGCGCCGTGCAGGTGATGTCCCCGACCGTACGGAACCGAACCATCCGCTCGACCACCGCGTCGCCCGCCTTCGCCGGGGTGATGTCGGTGACGGGCACCATCGCGCCGCCGCGGAGCACCACCTTGCGCGGGTGGGCGAAATAGATCGACGGGAGCTCGAGCTGCTCGCGGGCGATGTACTGCCACACGTCGAGCTCGGTCCAGTTGGAGATGGGGAAGGCGCGGATGTTCTCGCCCTTGAAGGTGCGGGCGTTGTAGAGGTTCCAGAGCTCGGGGCGCTGGTTCTTGGGGTCCCAGCTCCCGAAGTCGTCGCGGAAGCTCATGATGCGCTCCTTGGCGCGGGCCTTCTCCTCGTCGCGGCGCGCGCCGCCGATGCAGCAGTCGAAGCCGTGCTCGGCGATGGCCTCCAGCAGCGTCACCGACTGGTGCTTGTTGCGCGACTCGTCGGGGCTGCGCAGCACCACCGTCCCACGGCGCATCGAGTCCTCCACCGAGCGCACGATGAGCCGCTCGCCGAGCTCGGCGGCCCGCTTGTCACGGAAGGCGGTCACCTCGGGGTAGTTGTGCCCCGTGTCGATGTGCATCAGGGGGAAGGGGAAGCGCGCCGGGCGGAAGGCCTTCTCCGCGAGCCGAAGCAGGCAGATGGAGTCCTTGCCGCCGGAGAACAGCAGCACCGGGGTCGCGCACTGGCCGGCGACCTCGCGGAGGATGTGAATCGCCTCGGCCTCCAGCCAGTCGAGGTGTGAGAGCGTGCGGGGGGCGTTCATGTCGGGCGGGAGCGTATAGCGCATGGGGTGCGGTGGGCTCAACGCCGCAGCGTCGGGGGCGGCGCTGGAGCTCGCCGACGCCCGCCTCGCCGCGCGCTTCAGACCGCGCGCGCGAGGTGGTCGACGAGGAGGTCGTTCACCACCTCGGCGTGCGTGATGGGGCCCATGTGTCCGGCGCCTGCCACCTCCCGCGCCGTCGCGTGAGGGATCGCCTCCGTCAGAAGTGCCACGGCGCGCTTCTCCGCGACGGGCGTACGCTCGCCGGTGAGGAAGAGGGCGGGGGCGTCGATGGCGGCGTAGGCCGACGCGGGCGTCCGGTCGTTGATGAGGGCGCAGACTTCGAGATACACCTTCCGTCCCACGCGGAGAAACGACTGCCGCGCGACGTCGCCGAGCGCGCGCCACGCCCCCGCGCCGCTCCAGTAGTCGACGAAGCGTTCGAACCACGGGTCAGTGCCGCCGATGGTGGCGTCGAGGAGGTCGCCCGCGCGAGCGGCGTCGGCGAGCCCCGCGGGGTCGTGCGCGGCGTGCAGGACGCCGAAGGCCACGGGGTCGAAGGCCGCCAGCGAGCGAACGCGCGCCGGGTCGCGCTGCGCGAGCTTCAGCGCGATGAGCCCGCCGTAGGAGTGCCCCACCAGATGGATGCGCCCGGTGACGTCGGCGAGGAGGTGTTCGAGGGCGGCCAGGTCGTCGTCGAAGTGGAAGGGAGCCCCATCGGGCCACGTGGGGTTTTCCCCCGAGCCCAGGAGGTCGGGCGCGATCACGCGGTGGGTGGGGGCGAGTCGCTCGGCGAGACGGCGCCACTGACGCGACGACATGCCGCCGCTGTGCAGGAGGACGACCGGATCGCCGGTGCCGAGGAGCTGGGTGTGGAGGCGCGGGTGGGGGGGCATTGGGGGGGCTCTTCTACCGCGTGCAGGCGTTGAGCGGCCTCACCGCCGCAGCGCCAGCGAACGCCACCAGTCGCGGATGCCGTGCGCCGTCGCCATCACCACCGCGCCCACCAGCATCGCCGCCCCCACCCACGCGATGTACCCGTGCCCGAGCGCGAGGATCACCGACCCGCCCACCACCGTCGCCGACACCGTGAGCCCCGAGTACACCCGCCGCCCGAAGCGGTCGTACACGCCCGCGAGCTCGGGGTCGCTGGCCTTGAGCGTGAGGTGGCCCTTGCGCAGGTCGTCGAGGATCTCGCTCACCTGATCGGGCATCGCGCCCGCCCGTGAGCTCAGCTTCAGCGCCATGCGGAGCAGGTCGCCCGACACCCGGTCGGGCGAGTAGCGCGCGGCAATGAGCCGGAGGAAATGCGGCCTCGCCTCGGTCAGCAGGTCGAGCTCGGGGTGAATCTGCCGCCCCGTCCCTTCGAGCGTCATGAGCGCGCGGCCCATCATCACGAAGTCCGCGGGCATGTCGATGCCGTGCTTCACCGCGCCCCAGATGAGGTCGCGCACGATGGCCGAGGCCTGAATCTCCCCGAGCTTGCGGCCGACGTACTTGCGCCCGAGCGTCGAGACGTCGTTGCGAAACACCTGCATGTCCACCTTGCGGGTGGGGCGGCCGAGCGCGTAGAGGGCGTCGGCGACGGCGTCGAAGTCCTCGCGAACCGCCGCCACCATCAGCTCGAGCGCCTTGTCGCGCAGCGGGCCCGAGAGGTGACCGACGAGGCCGAGGTCGAGGAGGCCCAGCACGGGCTCCTCGGGGGTGCCCATGACGACGATGTTTCCGGGGTGCGGGTCGGCGTGGAAGAAGCCGTCCTCGAAGACCATCTTGATGATGACGCCGACCGACATCGAGGCCATCCGCTGGCCGTCCCACCCGGCCGCGAGCGCGTCGTCGAGGTGCTTGCCGTCGAAGAACTCCAGCGTCAGCACGCGCTTGCCCGACACCCGGCGGTACACCTTCGGGAAGCGGACGCGGCCGTCGCCCTCGAAGTTCTTGGCGAAGCGCTCGGCGTGCTCGGCCTCCTGCTTGAAGTCGAGCTCCGCCTGGATCGAGCGGTCGAACTCCGACACCAGGTCGACGGGCGAGTAACGCCGCGTCTCGGGGATCGTCCGCTCCAGCGCCCGCGCGAACCAGTAGAGCAGGTCGACGTCGCGCTCGACCGTGTCGCGGATCCGCGGGCGCTGCACCTTGAGCACCACCTCGTGGACGGTGTCGCCCTCGCGGAGCCGCGCGCGGTGCACCTGCGCGATCGACGCGCTCGCGAGGGGCCGCTCGTCGACGTGCTCGTAGAGGTCGGCCAGCGGCGCGCCGAGGTCGTCCTCGATCTCCTTGCGGATCTCCTCCCAGGCGACCGTCTTCACGTCGTCCTGGAGAACCTTGAGCTCGGCGATCACGTCGGGCGGGAGGAGGTCGGCGCGCGTCGACGCGATCTGCCCGAGCTTCACGAAGGACGGCCCGAGGTCTTGCAGCGCAAACCGCAGCCGCTGGCCGAGGGAGTGGGAGCGCGACGCGTCGTCGGCCGGGCCGGTCGACACCAGGGCGTCGAGCCCGAGGCGCTGGAGCACCTCGCCGAAGCCGTGGCGGGCCAGCACGGCCGCGATCGCGCGGAGGCGCTCGAGGTCACGAAACGCGGTCATCACCGAGGGCATGGGACCGCGGATCATGCCAGTGAAGGGCCGGTCGCGGAGGGGCTACTTTCTCGTTGACGAACCCCCGGGAGTGGGGCTAGAACCCGCATCCCCGCTGCGGGCATAACTCAGCGGTAGAGTGCGTCCTTCACACGGACGAAGTCACAGGTTCAAATCCTGTTGCCCGCACCAACGATCCCTCCCTGACGGCCGGTTGAAGCATCCCTTCACCGGCCCGATGTGTTTCTGGGGTATCGTCCCGAGGGAGCGGTATGGCGGACGGCGCTGCGATCGATACGGTCGAGATCTTCACGGACGGCGCGTGCTCGGGCAACCCGGGCCCCGGGGGCTTCGGTGCGTTGCTGCGCTGGGGGACGAAGGAGCGCGAGCTGTGGGGGGCGGAGCCCGACACCACCAACAACCGCATGGAGCTGATGGCGGCCATCGTGGCGCTGGAGACGCTCAAGCGGCCCATGAAGGTGCGGGTCACCACCGACTCGGTGTACGTCAAGGACGGCATCACCAAGTGGATCCACGGGTGGAAGAAGAACGGCTGGCGCACGGCTTCGAAAGCCCCCGTGAAGAACGAGGACCTCTGGAAGCGCCTCGACGCCGCCCTCGCGACCCACACCGTGGAGTGGCGCTGGGTGAAGGGCCACTCGGGCCACGCCGAGAACGAGCGGGTCGACGAGCTCGCGCGCAAGGGCGTCGACTCGGTTCGCTGAGCGGCGGGTGAGGGCGTAGCGGGATGCCCCTCGTGCACGGCCGACGCACCCCCGACACGACGGCGCTCACCCGTGACGGCGCGCTCGTGGCGAAGCGGGTCGCGCTCGGTGGGGCGTTTGTCGCGGCCGCGCTGGGCGTCGGCGTGGGCGTCGGCGGCGTGGCGTGGGCGCTCGCGGCCGTGGTGTCGCTGCCGGGGCTCTACACGCTCGCGTCGGCGCGACGACCCTTCACCGCGCCGTGTCCGGGCTGCGGGTCCACGCTCGGCGACGCGGTGGTTCATCTGCCCGACGAGCCCGTCCTCGCGCGCGGGGCGACGGACGTGCGCTGCGCGGCGTGCGGGATCTACGTCGACGGGGTGGCGGGGGGCGTGCGGGAGGTTCCCTTCAACCGCACGCTGGATGCGCCGGGCTATGAGCTCGCGGTGCCCGAGAGCGCCCTCCCCGAGCTGCGGTGGGGCGAGCGCTGCGTGGCCTGCGGGGAGGCCGCGACGCGCGGGCTCCAGTTGCGCAAAGGGGGCGGGATCGTGTCAGGGGAAGGGGCGACCTTCACCGACGCGAGGCCGCCGGGGACGGTGCCGTACTGCGCCGCACACGGGGGCGGCGTGACGCCGAGCGAGCGCGCGTTGGTGGTGGCGAAGAGCGGGGCCGCGGTGACGCTTCAGTTGAGCCTCTACGCGAGCTACCGACGGCTGCTCGATGACAACCGCGAGCGCGTGGACGTGAGCGTCCGGGCGATGACCGAGCCGACCTGAGGCGGGGAGAGACGCGGGGGGGCGGGGGGGGGGGGCGCCCCGCCCGGGGGGGGGGGGGGGGGGGGGGTGGGGGGGGGGGGGGGGCCGG
>JBILLV010000019.1:0-55309 GCA_044375895.1 Polyangiales bacterium
CATCCGCCTGCTCGCGCTCGACCTCGACGGCACCGTCTACCGCCACGACGGCACCATCTCTCCCATGGACATCGAGGCCGTCGCCCGCGCCCGCGACGCCGGCATCGCTGTCACCATCGCCACGGGGCGCATCGCCCTCGGCACGCTCCCCGCGGCGCGCGCGCTCGGCATCGACCTCCCGGTGGTGTGCGCCGAGGGGGCGGTGATCGTCCACGGCGCGACGGGCGAGACGATCCAGCACCGCGCGCTCCCGTCGGCCCACATCGAGTGGCTCACGGACGTCGCGGGGACACACGGGCTCGCGCAGTTCTGGTTTACGCACGACGAGATTCACGGCGAGGAGCACGGGCGCGACCACGTCGACTACATCGGCACGTGGTCGCCGTCGGTGACGCTCTACCCGCGGCTCCACAGCTCGACGGCGTGGGGGCTGCGCGAGAAGGTCACGATGGCCGTGGCGGTGGGCTCGCACGACGACGTGAAGGCCGCCCACGCGCGGGTCGCCGACGCCCACGGCGAGCGGCTGATGGCGGTGCGCTTCCCCATCAACACGTCGAGGACGGCGTGGACGCTGCTCGTGCGCGACGCCGCGGTCGACAAGGCCACCGGGCTCGCCGAGGTGGCCGCGGGCCTCGGGCTCGACGCGCGCCACGTCGCCGTCGTCGGCGACTGGATCAACGACATCCCGATGTTCCGCTGGGCGCGGCGCTCGTTCGCGATGGGGCAGAGCCCGGAGCACGTCGCCGAGCACGCCACCGACCGGCTCACGGCCACCTCCGCGACTGGCGGCGGGGTCGCCGAGGCCGTGATGAAGCTCCTGCGCGATCGGTGACGAGAGGTCAGCGCGCTTCGAGCACGAGGCGCGCGAAGGCGGGGGCGAAGGCCACGGGGGGGACGGGGCCGCAGCAGTTGAAGACGATGCCGTCGAGGCCCGCGTCGAGGAGCTCGGTGAAGAGCTGCTCGCCCGTCAAGATGCCGTGCTTGAAGGTGGCCGCGCCCACCTCGCGGGCGAAGGCCTCGTAGCAGTCGTTGAGGGTGAACACCGCTGCCAGGAGCCGGTTGCGCGGGTCGGGGGCGAGGCCGAAGGTGGGGCCCTCGTCGCCCTCGCGGACGGCCACGTGGAAGGCCTGGAAGTGACGCACCGCGGAGAGCTGGTTGCCCACGCGCGTCGAGCCGCCGCGGAGGAGCACCAGCGCGCGCTCGACCCGGACGGCGTCGGCCACCACGTTGAGCCGGCGGTAGAGGTCGCGGCCGAGCGTGAGGCTGTCAGGCGTAAGGGGGTCGATGTGGATCGCCTCCAGCGCCCCGAGGTCGCGGGTGAAGAGCGACACGCCGGGGGTGGTCACCAGCGTCTGCTCGCGCGGGAGGTTGGCGGCCTCGCGGTAGCGCCGGTACGCGTCGCGGTCGGAGAAGAGGAAGAGCCGCAGGTGGCCCTCGTGGTCTTCGTAGAGCCATGGCTCGGGCGCCGCGTTGGTGGTGCGGAAGGCCTTCGCCGAGCGCTCGGTGACGGGGAGCTCCCAGCGGTCGTGGCCGACGAGCTCGCGCATCAGCGCGGTGGGGCCGATGCGCTGCGCCTGCCACGCGCGGATCGCCTCCCACGCGCTGCGGGAGCGCGCGCCCTCGGTCGGGGGGGTAGAGGCTTCGCTGCTGGTGGTCGGTTCCATCGATCGCTCCGGTCGTTGCAAGCGGATCAAAGCCGCTCCGCGCGGCCGCTGTCCAGCGCGATGATGCATGAAATCTCCCGGGGCGCGAAATCCGCCGCGAGGACGGTCACGCGACAGAACGACGTCTCGGGTCGTGTCAGGGGGACCAGAAGACGTCGACGCCGCCGCTGGCCGAGGTGCCGCCGAGGCCGCTCGCGACCGACGCCGACGCCGACCACGCTTGCGAGATGGCGAACTCGATGAGCCCGCGAAACACCTGCGCCGCCGTGGACGACTGGCCGAAGGCGCTCGACGCGGCGCCGTAGGTCACCTGAACGTAGAAACGGGGGCCGAGGGCGACGCCGGCGCCGTAGCGCCCCGAGTTGCCCTGGCCGGGCTCCAGCACGAGCGTGGGGACGAAGCGCAGGCCGCGGGAGAGGGTGCCGAAGGTCATCGCGCCGACGAGGGAGGCGAAGGCCGCGCCGGCTTGCTGCCCGAGGTCGCCGTTGGCGTTGGCCCCCTGCGAGTCGCTGCGGCCGAGGGCGATCATCGCGAGCACCTCGGCCTGGCTGAGCCCGGGGTTGTTCACCGACGCGAACTCCATCGTGGGGGCGCGGAGGCGACCGCCGACCGTGGCGTTGAGCCGGTCGCCGGTGACGGCGTTGTGGTGCGCGGCGATGTCGAGCTGGGGGTTGATGGACACCGACCCGTCGAGCACCACGCGCAGCCGGTCGAGTTCGAAGCGCTTGCCGAGGACGGAGAACCAGCCCTGGGTGGAGGCGTTCTCGATGGTGCCGCCGACGCCCCAGCCGCCGCGCTCGCGGGCCGCCTGGACGTGGCCGCGGATGGCGACCGAGAGGTCGCTGCGCTGGAGGACGACGGGGTCGGGCAGGTCGATGCCGATCGACATGGGGTACGGCGCGGCGGAGGGCACTCCGTTGAGCACGGTGCGCCCGAGGATGAACACGTCGCCGTCCTGCCCGAGCGGCTGGAGGTCGCGGGTCTGCTCTTCCTTGAGGCGCACCTGCGCGCGGTCGACCACGACGTCGCCGCGGGCGCCGTCGCGGGCGAAGCTCATCCCGAAGCCGACGTGACCGTCGATCCAGCCGTAGGTGTTGCCCTCGACGCCCATCGGGAGCGCGCGGGCCTCGCCGTCCATCCGCACCACCGCCAAGGGGGCGCTCGGGTCGGGGGTGGCGCGGGCACCGGGGGCGAGCGCGCCGGAGAGGTCGACGCTGCCGTTGATGTCCATGCGGCCGTTGCCGAGCACGAAGCTGGTGCGGTCGACGAGGATGCTGGTGCCCGACGCGCGGAGCGACACCTCGAGGTCGCGCAGCCGCTCGCCGAGCGCGATGATGTCCGCGTGGCCGCGGGAGACGCGCATCGTCCCCTCGATGGGCGCCGCCGAGCCGCCGTGCCACTGGAGCGTCGCGTCGAGCGCGCCGCCGACGCCCGCGATGCTGTCGCTGCGGACGAGCGGGGTGAAGGTCTCGAGGGCGAAGTCGCGCGCGTGCAGCGTCACCGACGCGCGGTCGACGCGCGGCCGCGGCGCGAAGAGCTCGCCGTCCACGGGGAGCGAGACCGTCGCGCGCAGCGAGTTGGTCTGGTCGGGCGCCTGCGTCGAGAGGGGATCGCAGCCCTGGACGTGCACGCCGGGCCCCGTCCCCACGGGATCGAGCGCGCGCGGCGTGGCCTCGACGCAGGAGTGCAGCGTCCAGCCGTCCTCGCCGCGGGAGACGACGCGCGCGCCGAGCTTCACCTGCACGGGGTTCGACTCGCGCCGCTCGGCGCCCTCCCCGCCCATCTGCGCGCGGAGCCCGGTGATGGTCGCGGTGGCGTCGAGGGGCGCCGCGCGGTTGTTGGTCTGCGTGAGGTGGAGCGTGACGGCCCCGCGCACCCCGCGCTCGCGCGCCCAGGCGAAGCGCTCGAGGAGGAGGTTGCTGGACTCGATTTCGAAGCGCTCGAGGCTCACCGCGTCGGCGCCGCGGCTGAGGAGCCCAGCGCCCTCGGCCCGCGTGGACACGTCGACGATCATCTGCCCGCGCTCGGCGGGAGGGGCGTCGGGGGAGAGCTCGATGTTGGCGTCGGCGCCGATGGAGAGGGGGCCGAGCACCGTGCCGTTGTTCAGCGGGGTGGCGTGGAGGTTCACCTGCGCGCGGACGGGCTCGGTGAGGCCGGCTTGCTGGAGCGAGCTCGTTCGAAACTCCCCTTCGACCTCCACGCCGAGGTTGAGCAGCGCGCCCGTCACGGCGAGCTCGACGGAGGCCGACGCGTCGGCGGGGAGGTCGGGCGGTCGGAGGTAGCGCAGGCGGTCGCCCGCGACGCGCGCCGAGGGGACGTGAAAGGGCCAGTCGCTGCGGCGGAAGGGGCCCACGTGGGCGCGCAGCCCGCGCGCCCCGAAGTTGGCGCCGCGGAGGAGGCGCTGCGTCTCGGCGGAGAGCGTGTGATCGCCGTGCCCGAGCTCGCCCGCCGCGCGCTGCAGGCCCGAGAACCACGTCCCCTCGACGCTCCCGTCGACCGTGGCGTAGGAGCGCGTGAGCATCGGGGTCTCCGCCTCGCACGCCGAGGGCGGCGGGGCCACGTCACCGCGGCGCGACGGCCCGAGGGCGAGGCGGAGGCGCACCGGGGCGTGGTCGAGCGATGCGTTGCGGAGCGTGACGCAGGTGACCGCCCGGAGCGCGAGGGGGTCGACGACGGGGAAGAAGCTCGAGAGCACCCGCAGGCCGCCGGTGAGGTCGCGCCCGTCGACGCGGGCCGCGACGACGAGCGGCGCCGCGGGCGTGTCGCGCGTGAGGTCGAGGGACACCGCGAGCGTGCCGCGGGCGCCGACGCCGAGGGGGAGGAGGTCGTTGTAGGCGGCGAGGTCGACGCGGGTCAGCGCGATGTGACCCGTGAGGACACCCGCCACCCAGGCGTTGAGGTCGCCCGTCTGGCGCGGCACGGCGACCTGGACGTCGGCCTCGACGCGCGTGCCCCGGGTCGTGTCGAGCGCGGCGCGGAAGGTCGTGATGCCGTCGAGGGGGGCGAGCTCCACCGTCCCCTCGAAGCCGCCGACGGCGCGCTGCCGCCCGCGTGCGATGCGCAGCGAGGCGTGCGCGTCGCGGAGGTTGGCCGGGTCGATGTCCACCGAGCCGTCGAGGACGCCCTCGAGGTCAGGCGGAAGCGCCGCGAGGAAGGGGCGAAACCAACGGAGGTCGAGCGCGCGCAGGTCGGCGGCCACGCGGCGCCCGCGCATCGCGACGTCGAGCGACCCGTGGCCCACCGCGTCGATGCGGACGCGACCCGTCGTCGAGGCGCCCCCTTGCGCCGCGGAGAGGACGGCGAGGTCGCCCGTGATGTGCGCCTCGGCGCCGCGCAGCCGCAGCGTGGAGCGGGTGACCCGCGCGCGGACGTGGCGCGTGTCGCTCAGGTCGAGGTCGAGGTCGGCGCGGACGTTGGTGTTGCCGGTCGCGTTGGCGGGGGCCGGGCCGAGGGCCGCGAGGAGCCCGCCGCCGTCGGCTGCGACGGTCGCGCGGAGCCGGCCGAAGGGGTTGCCCTCCACCCGCACGGAGCCGTTGGCGGGGCCGACGACGCGCGGCACGTAGAGCCGGGTGGCGGTGAGCGAGGCCGTCACCTGCGTTGATCCGGCGGGCGGGCGACCGAGCTCGTGGGTGGCGGTCACCTGAAAGCTCGCCTCGCCCACCGAGAGCCGCGACGCGCGGAGCTGGCGGGCGTCGCCGCGGACGCTGGCGGTGATGCGGCTCCCCTGGCCGTCGACCTCCACGTGGGCGCGGAGCGAGCCCGACGCGCGCCCGGCGACCCAGGGGTAGCCCGCGAGGTCGCGGGTGTCGAGGTCGGCCTCGGCGTGGAAGTTGGTCTGCCCCGTCGCGAGGTTG
This sequence comes from Polyangiales bacterium, assembly GCA_044375895.1. Lineage (GTDB taxonomy): Bacteria > Myxococcota_A > Polyangia > Polyangiales > CAISKJ01. The sequence continues at coordinate 5,519 of JBILLV010000019.1, forward strand.
ACCTCGCCGTGCGCCGCGAGCCCGATGTCCTGCGACGTGAGCTCGCGGAGGGTGATCCGCTGGCCGTCGATCCGCGCCCGCGCGCGCACCGGGGGGACGGGGACGTCCGTGACGGCGGCGACGAGGCGCGAGGTGTCGAGCGCGAGCTCGTGGGCGGCGCCGTCGGCGGTGTGTTCGACGTGGATGGTGCCGTCGAGGTCGGAGGCGGGGGCGTCGGGGGCGACGCGGTCGAGCGAGAGGTGGTGGACGGAGATGTCGGCGGTCTGGTGCGTTGGCGTGACGCGCCCGGTGATCTCGACGCGCTCGGCGTTGGCCGCGGCGGTGACGCGCACCACGAGCCCGTCGGCGAGCGTCCCCTCGGCGCTGGCCTCGTCGATGCGGAGCGCGAGGCGGTGCGAGCGTCCGGGGGGCGCCCCGCTGAGCCGGTCGAGGGCCGCGGCGGAGAGCGAGCAGCGGCGCGTGCGGGCGGAGATGTGCTGCGTGGCGTCGGTGCGGGCCTCCACGTCGCAGGTGAGGGCCGCGCCGCGGAGCGAGACGGCGGCGTCGAGCGCGACCCCCGCGGGCTGGGCGATGATGCGCGCGCGACCCGTCACGCGCTCGTCGCCGAGGCCCATCGCGGCGAGGGTGGCGTCGAGGTTGCTGAGGTCGACGGTGGTGACGTCGCCGTCGATGCGGAGGGCGACGCCGACGCGCGCGCGCCGGCCGGCGAGGGCCACGCCGGGGACGGCGCCGACGATCTCGTCGACGCTCACCTGGAGCGACGGGAGCACGATGGGCGTGCGACGCTCGGCGGGGGCCGGGAGCTGCGCGGCGTGGGGGTCGGGCGGAGTGAAATAGGGCGCGCGCGTCCAGACGCGCCGGGCGTGGACGGTGATGGGGGGGAAGGGAGCCCCCGCGGTGACGGCGCGGTAGAGCTGCCAGGCGGGGCGGACGGTGACGGTGGCGCCGTCGAGGATGGGGTCGCCGTGGTCGTCGCGGAAGGAGACGTCGGAGAGGCGGATCTCGCGCCAGGAGAGCGCGTCGATGGCGCCGATGCGCAGGCGACCGGGGATGACGGTGGGCACCACGACCGCGGCGATGTCGCGCAGGGCGGCGCGGCCCACGCGCGTCGGGAGGTGAAGCACCAGGGCGACGGTGATCGCGAGGAGGGCGCCGAGGGAGCGGAGGGCGAGGGTGAGCAGGGAGCGGAGCATCAGTACGCCTCCCCGATGGAAAAATGGATGGTGGCGGGGACGCTGTTGAAGCCGAGGAAATCGCAGCGCGGCCCGCCGAGGAGGTAGTACGAGGGGTATTGCGAGGCGACGGCGGCGTTCTGCGCGTTGACGTTGCGCTGGGCGAGGGCGCAGGAGAGGTCGGCGAGGCGGACGCCCACGTCGAGGCGGATGGGGCCGACGGGCGTGGCGTAGCGGATGCCGATGCCGAGGCTGGGGTGCAGGCTCTGGAGGAAGGCGTCCCAACTGGAGAACTGCAGCAGCGAGCCGATGGCGTTGGCGAGGGGCTGCGGCGGCGGCGCGGCGATGAGCGGGGCCTGGCCGGGGCGGAGGCAGGCGTTGTGGTCGGTGACGAAGTTGGTGTTGATGTTGTAGGTGCAGGAGGTGCTGGGGTTGACGCCCTGCGGGGAGAGGAAGGGCGTCGGGTCGATGCCCGTGACGTTGCTCGCGTCGAAGAACAGCACCAGACCGAAGGCCCCGGGCTGCCAGCGCAGCTCGACGGAGCCCTCCCACATGGCGGTGCCGCCGACGGCGACGGTGTACGTGGGGTCGTCGTAGGTGCGGACGCCGCCGTTCCACCACTGGGTGTGGACGGCGGGGACGCCGAGGACGCCGACGCGGTTGAGAGGGTAGCCGCGGTTGGACTGCGTGCCGCCCGAGTAGAAGCGCAGCTCGGGGGGGACGGGCCACGACCAGCGGCGGTCGCCCTCCTGGTAGATGCTCGACCCGACGATCGCGCCGAACACCCCCTTGAGCGCGAGCGTGAGCCCGCGGCGGATGGGCACGAACCCGCGGGCCTCGAACTGCGCGCGGAAGAAGGTGTAGTCCGAGACCGGGCTCCGCGTGCCCTCGGCGAGGTTGAGCGCGAGGAGCGTGCCGCGCGTGGGGGCCGCCGGGTTGTCGCGCCGGTCCCAGCTGATGGCCTGCTCGAAATGGACGTAGTTGCGGTCGAAGAACTGCTGCCGCAGGATCGGGTCGGCGTTGATGATGAGCGCCGTCCGACGGTTGCCGCAGCTGTCGTTGGGGAAGATGCCGCCGTTGCCGTTCGCGTCCGCGCGGAAGGGGCAGTAGGTGGCGTTGGTGGTGCGGATGAAGAACGACCCCGTCAGCGCCCGCGAGAGCCTCGCCTCCAGACCCACCGCCGTGCGGAGCACCAGGCGGTAGGCGACGAGGGGGTTCACCGGGTCGGGGCCGATCTCGAAGGCCGCGTTGGCGATGCCCGTCGTGTGCGGCGCGAGCTCGGGCTGCTGGATCTCGATCGACGACGCGACGCCGGGCTCGATGGGCACGCCGCCGCCGCCGCCCGAGAGGAAGGGCGGGAGAAACACCTGCGGCCGTACGTCGATGCGCAGGCGCCGCATGCCGCCGAGGAAGTTGCGGTGGTCGAAGGTGCCGAGGGCGTGGATGTTGGTGCGGCTGCTGTCGGCCTCCAGGCCCGCGCCGGCGCGGAGGCGCCACACGCGTGACGGGGAGAGCGTCACGTCGAGGTCGACGTCCCCGTTGGGGCGGAGCACCTCCTCGATGCGCGCGATGCCGAACACCCCGAGGTTGAAGAGCGACTGCTGCGCCGCGGCCAGCACCGTGCGCGAGTAGGGCAGCCCCGGCTCGATGCCCATCGCCGAGAGCACCGGCGCCACCGGGAGCCCGTTGGGCAGCTCCCTCCCCGTGACCTCGACGCGCGACCCGGCGGCGAAGAGTCGGACGCGCCCGAAGCGGCTCCGGGGCCCCGGGCGGATGGTGTACTCGATCCACGCGAGGCGCTGCGTCGGGTCGACGGTGGCCCGCGGGATGATCGTCGGTGTGGCGAAGCCCGCCTCGCGGGTGAAGTCGGCCACCTGGTCGCGGTCGTAGGCGAAGGCCGACTCGTCGAAGCGGCTCCCGGCGCGGAGCGAGAGCCGCTCGCGGATGTCCCGGCACGCGGTCTCCGGGAGCCCGACGGCCTCGCCGCCCTCGCAGCCGCGCAGGCGCACGTCGGCCACCAGCGTCGGGAGCCGCTCGGTCACCACAAAGTCGAGCGCGACCCGCTCGGGCTCGGTGCGCTGCGACGCGCCCGTCGGCGGCACCAGGCGCATCCCCGTGTCGAGGATGGTCGGCGGCGGCGCCGTCACCTCCGCGTCGTAGAAGCCGCGGGCTTGATAGAAGCGGGCGATGCGGAGGCGGTCGCGGGTGAGGGCGGTCTCGTCGAAGTACTCCGGGTCGCGCCACCACCAGCGCCACCAGCGGAGCCAGCGCGGACGGTTGCCGGGGAAGTACGAGGTCTCCCGCACCGCGAGGCGCTCGCGGAGGTCGTCTTCGCTCACCTGCGAGACGCCGTGGAAGGTGACCGTCTCCACGATGGTGCGCCGCGCGTCAATGTGCGCCGGACAGGCCGCGAGCACGCAGGCGAATGCGCCAAGGAGCAGCAGCAGGTGGAGTCGCGCGGCGCGCATCGGGAACCCGACCGTACCGCAGAGAGAGCCCCGCGCGAACGCTTTCTCCGCACCGACCGCGCGCCGGTCTGTGGCAGGATCGGGCGCAATGACAGATCGAAGGAAGCTTCTTCAAGTGATCGCGGGGGCGGCGGGCGTCGGCGCCGCAGGGGTGGTCGCGGCCCCCGTGGCCGGGCTGGTGGCGGCCCCCGCGCACACGCCGTCGCCGCACGAGGGCCACGGCGGTGGTGACGGGTGGACGGCGGTCGCCCGGCTCGACGACGTGCGCGTGGGGGAAGCGCTCCAGGTTCCCGTGCTGGGCCAGGAGGTCGACGCCTGGTCGGTGTCGCCCGCGCGCCGCATCGGCGCCGTGTGGCTCCTGCGCAGCGGCGAGGGCGCTGAAACCGTCAAGGCGCTCTCCGCCGTGTGCCCGCACCTCGGCTGCCTCATCGAGCGTCAGGGCACGGGCTTCAACTGCCCCTGCCACACCAGCGCCTTCGCCCCCGACGGCCGCGCCCTCACGGGGCCGTGCCCGCGCCCGATGGACCCCCTCGACGTGCGCGTTCGCGACGGCTCGGTGGAGGTCCGCTGGGTGCGGTATCGGCTCGGCGTCGCCCAGCGCGTGGCGGAGGGCTGAGAGCGCCATGCTGAACCAACTGAAGCAGTGGGCGCGCGAGCGCCTCGGCGAGCGTCCCCTCGACGCTCCCGTGCACGGCGCGAGCTGGCGCCACGCGATCGGCGCCGCCCTCGTGGCCCTCCTCCTCGTCGAGGCCGTCACTGGCGTCGCGATGATGACCGTGTACTCGCCCGGCGTTCACACCGCGTGGTCGAGCACCTTCTACCTGCAGCACGTGCTCCCCTGGGGCGCCGCCGTGCGCGGGATGCACCACTGGGCGTCGCAAGCGCTCGTCGTGCTGGTGGGCCTCCACCTCGCCGCCGTCGTCGCCGCGAAGGCCCACCGCGCGCCCCGCGAGCTCACCTGGTTCCTGGGCCTGGGTGTGGCGGGGCTGGTGCTCGCGTTCTGCACCACGGGCTTCCCCCTCGCGTGGGATCAGAAGGGCTACTGGGCCTCGCGCGTCGAGACCGGCATCATCGGGACGATCCCCGTCGTCGGCCCCCTCGTGCAGCGCGCGGTGCTCGGCGGCGCGCGCTACGGCGCCCTCACGCTCACGCGCTTCTACGCGCTCCACGTCGCGGTGCTGCCCGCGCTCCTGGTGGCGCTCGTGCTGGCCCACGTCGCGATGGTGCGGCGCCACGGCACGACGCCGCGCGACGGCGACACCGCCGCCGAGCGCTGGTGGCCCTCGCAGGCCGCGCGCGACGCCGTCGGGGCGCTCCTCGCGGTGATCGCGGTCTTCCTCCTCGCCCGCGCGAAGGGGATCGACCTCGACGCGCCGGCCGACGCGCAGAGCCAGTACCCCGCGCGGCCCGAGTGGTACTTCATGCCGCTCTCGCAGCTCCTCCACCACTTCCAGGGGCCGATGCAGATCGTCGGCACCATGGTGATCCCCGGCGCGGTCACCACCTACCTCGCTGCGCTCCCGTGGATCGACGGCCCCGCGCGCAAGGGCGTCGCGCGGGTGGCGGTGCTCTTGCCGCTCGCGCTCGTCGGCGCGGGGGCCGCGTACCTCGGCTACGAGCTCACGCACCACGACGCGGGCGACGCGTCGTTTCAGCGGGCGACGGCCGACGCGCGGCGGCAGGCGACGCGCGCCATCGCCCTCGCGCGGCAGCACGGCGTCCCCCCCGAGGGGCCCCTCGACATGCTGCAGAACGACCCCGCCGTGCGCCCCGCGGCCCTCTTCAAGCAGCACTGCGCCGTCTGCCACGCGGTGAGCGGCATGGCCACCGAGCGCCCGAAGGCGCCGCGCCTCGACGGCTTCGGCTCGCGGGGCTGGGCGATGGCCTTCGTCGCCTTCCCCGACCACCCCGAGCTCATGGGGACCACGGAGATTCACGACATGGGGCCGCAGCGTCGCCTGAGCGACGACGACCTCCGCGCCGTGGGCGAGTGGCTCTACGCCGAGGGCGCTGAGCGCGGTGAGCCCGCGGCCGACGGGGCCCTGGTGACGCGCGGCGCGGCCATCGTGCAGGAGCGCTGCAACCGCTGCCACCTCGGCCGCCTCGCGCCGCCCGAGGAGGAGGGCATGGTCCGCGACGCGCCGAGCCTCGACGGCTGGGGCTCGCGCGAGTGGATCTACGAGCAGATCGTCAACCCGCAGCGGATGGAGCAGTACGGCGCGCGCAACCAGATGCCGCGCTTCCGCGGGAAGGTGAGCGAGCGCGAGATCCAGATGATCGTGGAGTACACGAGGTCGCTGCGGACGCGTCCGGCGCCCGCGCTCCAACGGCCCGCCGCCGCGCCGCCGCCGCCGGAGGCACCCGCCCCGGAGGCCCCCGCCCCGGAACCCGCGCGACCCCGCCGCGGGCGGTAGCGCGGGTTACGCGTCGGGCTTCGCGGGGTCGGCGTCGGGCTGCGCGGGCTGCGCGGGCTCGGCGTCGGGCTGCGCGGGCTCGGCGGCTCCCTTCGTGCGCACCCGCTCGAACACCGTGCTCAAGCGACCGAGGTCGGGCACCACCACCCGCGCGTCTTCCTTCGCCGCACCGCGGAACGCCGCGTACACCTTGCCCACCACATGGAGCACGCGCCCATCCTGCGCGTCGAGCTCGCGCTGCGTCGCGGGGGTGAGGTCGGCGGCGGCGGCGAGCACCTCCTGCGACGCGCGGATGTGCGCCGCGGCCCCGCGCAGCTCACCCGCGAGCCCCGGCGAAAACTGGAGCGCCTCGTAGCCCGCGGCCTCGCCCTCCGCCCAGGTGGCGCGCCACGCCTCGTACCACGACGCCAGCGTGTCGAGCGTGTTGGCCAGCGCCTCGGGGTTCTCGATCCCCTCGACGTTGCCCGGGAGCGGCGAGCGTCGCAGGTGCGCGGGTGGGGTCCATTGGCGCGCGCCGCGCAACACCCGCTCGCCGAGCGCGCGGCCGCTGCGGAGGGCCTCGTCGGAGCGGGCGGTGCGGGCGTCGCGGCTCATGCCCTCGGCGCGGGCGCGGGCGTCGTAGCGCTGGTTGACCCCGCGGAGCTTCACCGTCTCGTCAAGGAGCACGGGGAGCATGGACGGGTGGTAGCCGATGAGCCCCTCGCGCTGCGCCGGGGAGAGCGCGTCCCAGGAGATGGTGACGCTCTGCACGAAGCCCGGCACCGCGTTGAGGATGCGCTCGGTGGACACCTTCCGGCCGAGGGCGAGCGACTCGGCCGCGTCCCACGTGGAGAAGGTCAGCGTCGTGAAGACAGGATTGGGCGCGCCGAACTTCTCCCGCAGCGAGTCGAGCGTCTCCTCCGTGACCGAGCCCGTCGCGCCGCCCTGGTTGGCCGCGCCGCCGCCGATCGTTACCTGGATGACGTTCAGCTCGCTCTTGGTCTCGATGTCCGTCTGGGTCGCCATGTTTTGCTTCGCCATGAATCGTCTCCCGGTTCTCTCATCGGGCGTCGCCGCGAGAGAACCAGCTCCCCCGCGACGCGTCACGAGTCGCACCATGGCCCAGGTGTTCGGCGCGTGTCGATGGACGCGTCGGCGCTGTACGGGCGCGCGACACGCGTGCGTGAAGCTCGGACAGAAGCGGCGTGGCGTTGACACGGTGGCGCGCGCCGCGGGGTGTGGTTGCGCGCGCGGCGGGTGTGGTGGCGTGAGGCGCGGGGTGTGGTGGCGCGCCCGGTCGCGGTGGTGGCGAGCGCCCTGGCGTGGTGGGCCATGCGCGGGCGACGGAGTGGTGTGTGCCATGGCGTGGGGTGGCGCGCGCGGGGGCTGTGTCGGCGGGCGCCGCGGCGTGGTGTGGCGCGCGCGGGCGCTATGTCGGCGTACGCGATGGCGTGGTGTGGCGCGCGCGGGCGGTGGGTGGTCGCGCGCGGCGCGGTGGTACGGCGGGCGCGTGGGGTGGTCTGGGAGGCGTGGACGATGCTTGGGCGTGCGCCGCGGGGTGGTGTGGCGCGCGCGGGAGGTGGTGTGGCCTCAGACGGGCGTGAGGTGCCGGAACAGGTCGCCGCGGCGGAAGGTGGCCGAGAGCTGCTGGAGGCTCACCGCGGTCCCGCCATAGAGCTTCTTCACGGCCGCGTCGAGGGTGCTCACCGCGCGGTCGAAGTACGCGTCACCCTTGCTGTCGACGAGCTGGCGCGCCTCGGCGAAGCATCGGTGATCGAGTTTGTCGAGCGTGATCTTGAGGTCGGCGAGGAGGTACTCGCCCATGAGCATCGCGGCGAAGCACGAGGCGTAGGAGACGAGGTCGGGGGCGCCCACGGGCGGGCGGCGCCGCTTGTTCTCCGCGATGCGGTAGAGGAGGACCGCGGTGACGACCTGGGCGGCGTTGAGGTCGGGCGTGAAGATCTCGCCGTAGAGCTTGCTGAAGTGGTCGTTGGTGTGGAAGCGCGTCTGCTGCGGGCGCCGCCGCCACACCGCGAGGACGGCGATGGCCGCGGTGCCGGTGGTGACCTCGTCGGGCTTGATGCTCTCGTTGCTGCGCTGTCGGCGGTAGTGAAAGCCGAGCGGCGTCATGGAGAGCTCGAGGGCCTTCTGCTGCTCGTCGTTGGAGCGGAGGTCGCGGAGGTCGACGGGGCTCTGGCTGTTGACAGCGCAGGTGATGGTCTGGACGAAGAGCGGGTCGCTCGCGCGCATCTGGTAGAGGCGGACGAGGACGTACACCTGATCGAAGCCGATGGCTGCATCGGGGAGGTCGGCGAGGGCCGCCTGGATCGTCCGGCTGGTTTGCGCGCCGTTGATGATCTGGAGCCCCTCGACCTGGACTTTGTGGTGCTCCGTCTGAAGCGCGTTGTAGTCGAAGCGGTCGCAGACGAGGGTGACGCCGTTGTTGTAGAAGTAGAAGTTGCTCCGCTTGTCGGGGCTCCGCAGGGTGTCGGCGATCTCCTTGTTCACCGGGTTGGCGGCGCCGAGGTAACGGCGGATGTTGCGGTCGAGGAGGCGGTCGCCGTAGCGCCCCATCAGCCGCGCGAACTCCGACACGGGCACCTTGCCGACGAACACCCGCGCGTAGTTGAGGTCCTCGACGATGGCGCGCCCGGCGAACTGGAGGGTCTCCTTGACGGGCTCGGTCGCCTGGAGCACCTCGATGATGCGGTCGTGGTTGACGTGCTCGAAGCGGACGCGGTCGGGGAAGTGCTCGCGGTCGATGATGTCCTGCGCCTCGGGGCGCTTCCACGTCGGCCCGTTGTTGCAGAGGAGGAAGCGGACGCGCGGGATGTTGCCGTCGAGGATGAGCGAGCGCACCTCTTCGATGCGGGCCAGGAGGCGCGCGTTGACGGACACCCCCGCGCTCGGGTCGAAGAGCGTGCGGACGGCCTGGACGGCCTTGATCACGGCGTCCTCGGGGATGGCGTGCACCCCCTCCAGGTTCTCGTGCTTGTACTTGCCCTGGAACATGGTGACGGTGAACTCGCCGTCCACCACGGGTGAGACGTCGAGCGCGTCGACGCCGAAGTCCCGTCCTCCCTCGGTGAGGGTGTCGAGCGCGTCGTCGTCGGTCATGTCGAGCATCGTCTTCACGCACAGCAGCACGAAGGCCACGGAGCGCGCCTTGATGGGGTCGAGCGCCTGTCCGAGCCGAAACTCGATCTGCCCCTTGAGCCGATCGGCGAGGCCGCGAACATGCTGATCGACGATGCTGACGTTGACGTTCACGGCGCGAGTGTCGCGCATCCGAGAGGGCCGCGGCAAGACTTCCACCGGACGACGGCTCTGCGGCGTGGCGCGCGCAACCGCTCGATTGGGTGTAGCTTCCGCGCCCGATGGCCCGCCGCTCCCTCCTCCCGCTCCTTCTGCTCGCCCTCGCCGGGTGCTCCGACGCCCCCCCGCTCGCGCTCGACGCTTCGCTGCCGCCCGCGGACGTCACCGCCGACGTCGCCCCCATCGACGCACTCCCGGACGTCGCCCCGCCGTCCGACGCCGCCCCTTCCACCGCGCTTCGCATCATCGTCGGCCCCGACGACCGCGGCGCCTCGCTCCTCGCGGCCATCGCGGCGGCGCGGCGGAGCGTCCACATGACGATGTACCTCCTCTCGTCGCGTGACGTGCTCGACGCGCTGCTCGCTGCCCGCGCGCGCGGCGTCGAGGTGCAGGTGGTGCTCAACCGCACCATTCCCGGCGGCATGGCGGTGAACATGCCCGCCTACGACGCCCTCACGGCCGCAGGGGCGGAGGTGCGCTGGGCGCCGTCCAACTTCACGTTCACCCACGAGAAGTGCGTCATCCTCGACAACACCGAGGCGTGGATCATGACCATGAACGCCACCGCCGCGGGCCTCACGACCAACCGCGAGCTCCTCGTCGTCGACCGCGACCCGAGCGACGTGCGCGACGCGGAGGCGGTCTTCCGCGCGGACTTCGCGGGGACACCCCTCCCGACGTACGCGGGTCGGCTGCTCCTCTCGCCGGTCAACGCGCAGCGGACGATGGTGGCGCTCGTCCTCAGCGCGACGCGCACGATCGACATCGAGGCCGATGTCCTTCGAAGACCGGATGACCGCCGCGGCCATCATCACCCGCGTCCGCGCGGGCGTCGCCGTGCGCCTGGTGCTCCCCGATGCAACGCCGTCCGCCTCCCCGATGCGCAGCATCATGGACGTGATCGCCGCGGGGGTGCGGGTGGTGCGGGTGCGCGCGCCGTACATCCACTCGAAGGCCGTGGTGGTCGACGGGGCGCGCGCCTACGTGGGCTCGGCCAACCTCACCTACGTGTCGCTCACCGCCAACCGCGAGCTCGGCGTGGTCTTCGACGTCCCCAGCGAGGTGCGGCGCGTGGCCGACGTGATCGCGATGGATTTCGCGGCGGGCGTCCCGTTCTGACGACCCCGCGCGGGTGGGACAGTGATACGGTCGCGGCGCCTCGCAACCGTTCCACATCAGGGGTAGTGACATGACCACGGAATCCGGCGCCGCCTCGCGGCCCACGAAGCGCAATCCCATGATGATCCTCGGGATCACCTACGGGGCCCTGTTTGCGGCCTCGCTCGTCGGGCAGGTGCTCGCGAGCGCCACCGGCGTCGGCCTCCTCGCGACCGCGTGCAGCGGCGCCGCGGCGGGCCTCTTCATCGTCGTCATGATGACGATGGTCGGGGAGCTCAAGCGCTTCAACGGCTCGGACATCGCGCCGTGGATGGTGGCGATCCCGTTCCTCAACCTGTGGTTCCTCTACGTGAAGGTGCCCGAGGAGATGGCGAAGGCGCGGCAGAAGGCGGGCGTGCAGGGCCCCCCGAAGCCCGCGTGGATGTACGTGCTGCTGAGCCCCTTCGCGCTCGCGAGCGACCTCAACGACCTCGCCGCGTAGCGAGGCGCCCCGCGTCTCCCTCCGCGCCCGTCGTTTCATTCCTCCCCTCCGCCCCCATCGGGTAGCATCGCGCCCCATGCGTCGCCTCTCCGTCGCGCTGGTCGCCACCACCACGCTCCTCTCCTGCGCCCCCGACGACTCTTCCTTCCCCACCGTCACCATGTCGCGCTCGGCCCTGCTCAGCGAGCTCGGCCCCTTCCACCTCCGCGTCTTCCCCAAGACCGCCACCCTCCGCTGCGACGTCGCGCTCGGTCAGGTGCTCGTCAACGGCCGCCGCGACCTCACGATGCTCCCGGGCAAGAACGTCCAGCCCGCCGAGCGCTGCGGCGCCGCGTGGTCGACGCTCTCCCCGATGTACGGCACGGCCTCCCCCGTCGACAGTTGCATGGAGCGCCAGACCAGCGTCTCCATCCCCTCGGGCACCTACGTCGTCCTCGTGCACGGGCAGGGCACCTTCCGCCGCCCCACGGGGGAGACGCGCTCGGGCATCCGTGGCTCCGGCTGCGTCGAGGTGACGCTCGGCGCGGGCGCCACGCGCGACGTCACCCTCGCGATGGTGGAGCAGGTGGACGACCGCGCCCGCTGCGGCGACAGCATGCTCGACTCCAACGAGACCTGCGACCTCGGCGCCGCCAACGGCATGGCCGACAGCGGCTGCTCGGCGATGTGCCAGACGGTGGAGCGCGCGGTGAACAACCAGACCGACCCCCGACTCGCCGCCGGCAACCAGCGCAACCCCGCGGTGTCGTGGGCGCCGGGCGCGCCGCTCGCCGTCGCCTTCGACGTCACCGACAACACCGAGGAGGACGTCCGCGCCCGCTACTTCAGCACCGACGGCGCCGACCTCACCGAGCCCGCGGCCCTCGTCCGTGACGTCGTCGCGGGCGGCGGACCGGACCAGCAGCTCCACCCCGCCCTCGCGCCCGCGGCCTCGCTCCGCGGCTTCGTGGCGGCGTGGGAGACGATCACCGACCGCAACGTGCTCGCCCAGACCTTCGACGACCAGGCCCCCCGCGCCACCACGCCGCCGCGCTACGTCAGCGTCCCCGTGGCGATGACGGGCGCCGTCCGACAGCAGCCCGCGGTGGCCGCCTCCGCGTCGCGCGCGCTCGTCGCGTGGCGCGAGGGCACCGGCGCTACGGGCGCGCTGCGGGTGAGCTCCTACGCGCTCGCGCTTCCGCTCACGGCCCCCACCGCGGCGGTGATGCTCGCGGCCAACGTCTCCGACGCGCCCCGCGCCGTGGCCGCCCCCGACGGAACCTTCGTCGTCGCGTGGTCGTCGGCGGGTGACATCTTCGCGCAGCGCGTCTCCGCGATGGGCGCGGCGATGGGCGCGGCCGTCTCGGCGTCACCCGTCAGCGCGCAGGTGCAGGATCAGCCCGCCCTCGCGGCCCTCGCCGACGGCACCTTCGTGGTGGCGTGGCGCGACGCCGCGCAGGACGCCGTGGACAGCGACGGGACGTCCGTGCGGTGGGTTCGGCTGAGCGCGAGCCTCCAGCGCATGGGCGACGCGCGCACGGCCCCCACCACCGTCGCGGGCAACCAGGCGAGGCCCACCGTCGCCGCGGGCGCAGGCACCAACCCCCCCGTGCTCATCGCGTGGGAAGACGCGACGACGGGGCACGTCCGCGGGCGCCTCGTGCGGGCCGACGGGGCGGAGGTGTTCTCGCGGGTGGGCGGCTCGACGCGCGACTTCGCGATCAGCGCGGGGGCGGGATCGGCGCGGCGCAACCCGGCGGCAGCAGCGGGCGGCGCGAGCGTCCCGCAGTTTGCGGTGGCCTGGGAGGGCGACGACGGGATGGGGACGGGCGTGCGGATGCGGCTCTTCCCGCAGTGACGCTTCAGCGCGGGACGCAGCCGTACTGGGCGGCGGTGAGCGTGAGGGGGGCGCAGCGCTCCTGCAGGGCGCAGTCGCGGTCGGTGGTGCAGCCCATGCGACGAACCTCCTGCGCCCACTGCCCGATGTGGTTGCCCGACGCGAGGTCTTGAAACGGCAGCCAGAAGGCCGTCGCGCTCGGGTCGCCCGCGCGGTTGGGGCGGAAGGCCGCCATCCAGAGCTGGGCGGTGCGCATCGCGGGTTCGCGCGTCTGCTGCTGCAGCCGCAGCCCGTAGTCGCGCTTCGACGAGAAGGTGACCCACAGCAGGGGCTCGCCCTGGAAGATCTGCAGGAAGGGAGAGAACTTCGGCCACGAGTTGCAGAGGTTACCCGTCTCGTCGGCGGCGGCGAGGCGGACGGGGGCGCCCGGCGTGTCGGCGCGGACGGCCCAGAGGTGCGCGTCGATGGCGTCATACGACGACCCCGCGCTGCGGTTGAAGACCACCCAGCGGTCGTCGGGGGCGAAGCTGGGGTAGTAGTTGTTCTCGTTGGAGGCCGCCATCACGAGGGGCGTCGGGGCGCCGAAGGCCGCGCCCGCCCACTGCATGAGGAGCAGGTCGCCGGGCGCGTTGTGACCCGGTTGCCCGAAGAGCGCGATGCCGTTGCGCTGGCGCGAGAACACCACCTGGCGGCCGTTGCGCGACCAGTCGGGCATCGACCCGCGGGTGTCGGCGGGGAGGCCCGGGACGGCCGCGAAGGTGGCGCCGTTGAGCAGCGTCATCCGCGCGCCGTCGGAGACGAGGAGGCGCGTGTTGTCGGGCGCGAAGGTGCCGAAGTTGGCGCCGAACTCCGCCGACAGACCGCCGCGCGTCGGCACGTCGAACACCCGCGCGATGGCGGGGCCCGGGATGAAGCGGCCCACCATCGCGCGCCCGCCGTCGCGGGAGAGCACGTGGCACCCGAGGCAGTTGATCGGGTCGCCGCGGAGGTACACCTCGGGCCGCGCCCCCGTGCGACCGAACTCGAAGCGCAGGATGGAGCCGGCGGCGTTCCAGTAGTAGAGCCCGCCGCGCACGTCGGTGTTGGTGATGTGGACGACGCGCGAGGCCGAGCGACCGAACGCGCCGCCCGCCGCCGCGGTGCCGCGCACGGTGAGGGTGAGGCGCCCCGAGGGCTGCGCGGCGCGGGCGATCTCGCCGTACGCGCGTTCATCGAAAGCGAGCGCGCACCCGCCGCCCACCGCCGTGCACGTTGTGTAGACGCGCACGGTGCCGCGGTCGCCCTGGAGGGCCACTTCGAAGAGCGCGTTGCCCGTCCCCGGCCGGAAGTGAACCTCGAAGCCCGTGAGGTTCGGCGGGAGGATCACCCCGTCGCCCGGGTACACGATCGTCGGCGCGCGGGCGGTGTCTTCCATCCCGCTGAAGCGCGCGGGGCTGTCGGTGGGCGCGGTGCCGACGGTGATGTCCGCGTCGCGCGGCGTCGGGTCGCCCGCGTCTCGCATCGGATCCCAGGCGTCGCCGAGCTCCACCGGGCGCGCGTCGACCCCCGCGTCGGGCGTGACGTCGGGGCGGGCGACGTCCATCGGCGCGGGTGCGTCCATCGGCGCGGGCGCGTCCATCGCGACGGGCACGTCCATCGGGGCGGGCGCATCCATCGCCGCCGGGGCGTCCATCGCGACGGGCGCATCGGGCACGGCAGCGTCGGGCCGGGCGGCGTCCGGGCGGGCGGCGTCCGGGCGCGCCGCGTCGGCTCGAACGTCGTTGGGGACGTCGCGCGGCGGGTCGGGGATCGTGCCGCCCGCCGCACAAGCAGCCAGCGTGGGGAGGAGGAAGAGCGGAGACCGTCGCATCGCCGGGACGATACCAGCGTCCGGGGGCGCGATGGGGCTGTTGGATCCCACTTGCGGGCGGGCCGAGGGCTGCGATACGCCCACCGCCCATGCGAGTCACGAGCGTCGGTGGTCTGCTGGTGATGGGCGCGATGGCGCTCGGTTGCTCGGGCGGCGGGCGCTACGGCTACGCCCGCACGTACTCCCCGCTCGACGCGGAGGAGCCGTGGGTGACGCGGGCCAACAACGACGCCGTGTACGACGAGGTCCGCCGGATGCCCGACCAGTTTCAGGGGCAGACGATCTCGTTCTTCGGCGTGGTGACGGCCGTCCAGCCGACCCGCGAGGGGTACCGCATCGGGCTCCAGGTGCGCACCCATCAGGAGCGCCACCTCTGCCACGACGAGACCGACGGGAGCTGCCGCGTCACCGTGAGCGAGCGCGACGGCGGACCCTTCACCGTGCTCCTCACGCTGCGCCCCGACGACATCTCGGGCGAGAACCGCGTCCAGGTGTACTCCCTCCTCCGCGTGTTCGGCACCGTGCAGCAGGGCGAGTACGACGACCAGGGCGGCCCCGTCATCCGCGGAGAATTCTACCGTCACTGGCCGCGCGGAGAGTACGTGACGACGGGCGCGGCCTCGGCGATGCGTCGGTGACCCCGAAGGGAGGCGGCGTCTGACAGAAGAACAGGCGACGCGTTCCCGTACAACGGGCCACGGATCGAAGCGTCGACGATCGGGAGAGCCTTTCGGGGTTTGTTTCCCGTATCCTCCGGCGCCAGCGACCCACTTCTCTCTCACTCTTCCTGAAGGAGCACTGTGATGAATCTGCGCGGCGTGGTGGTTTCTCTCGGTCTGTTTAGCGCGCTCGGAGCGGGCTGCGTCATCGACATCGTGCGCGGGCCCTACGAGGGCTGCCCCAACGGCGAGTCGTGTTCGGCCGGCACCGCGTGCCTCCCGGCGAGCTTCACCCTCAACGGCGGCACCGGCGCCATCTGCTCGGTCAACTGCAACCGCGGCGAGCAGTGTCCGTCGTCCATCTACGGCTCGTCGCTCCTGCCCACCTGCGTGGTGAGCGCGAGCACGGGCCAGGGCCTCTGCTACGACACCTGCGTCGGCAACGCCGACTGCGGCATCGGCACCCGCTGCGCCCGCATCCCCGGCACGCTCGCCAACATCTGCGTCCCCCTCGGCGGCGGCGCCGCGGGCCCCGTCTGTGGCGGCGCGGGCCAGCCCTGCTGCTCCGGCAGCGCCTGCACGGCCGGCCTCGTGTGCAACAGCGGCGTGTGCGGCGGCGCGGTGCCCAACCGCCAGCCCTACCAGAAGTGCGACGTGGCCGCGAACGACATCTGCGGCGGCGGCACGGCCTGCATCCCCTCGATCGCGCAGGTGGCGGGCAAGATGCGCGGGAGCGCCTGCACCATCGGCTGCCCGAGCGGCACGGCGACGAGCTGCCCGGGCTTCGTCGTGGGCGCGGTGCGGCAGTCGGTGGAGTGCGTCAACTTCACCGGCAACCTCCGCGAGGCGCAGTGCTTCCGCCTCTGCGAGACGCAGAACGACTGCACGGATTTCAACACCACCTGCACCGCCTTCATGATGCCCACCGGACAGATCCGCGTGTGCGTCCCCGGCGGCCCCCGCCTCTGATCGCAGCGTAAGCGCACGACGACGCGCCGCCCGACGCCGACGAGGCGCGGGCGGCGCTCGTGCATTTCGGTCTAAGGGGTCTGGCGGAGCGTCGCGCCGACGAGGCCGAGCACGCCGTTGGGGATCGTGAAGTCGCCCGTGAACGCCGCGCCGTCACCCTCGGGCCGGGCGCGGGCGAAGAAGGTCATCGGCGCGTTGCCCGCGGGCGAGCGCTGGATGGCCCGCTCGATGGTGCGGCCGATCTGCGGGTCGACGCGCGAGAGGAAGCTCGCGAGCCCGAGCGGGAGCACCGCGCCGGCGTAGAGCACGCCCTCGTCGGCGACGCCGCGGAGTTCGAAGGGGGCCGGGTGCGCCGCGCGGGCTTCGGCGAGGCGGGCGCGGGCGTCGACGCCGTAGGCCATCCAGAAGGTGTTGCCCTCGGGGACGGCCACCACCTCGATCGCGGTGCCCGTGCCGAGCCCGAGGCTGGCCCGGGCGGCGGCGGGGAGGTTGGCAGGGACGGGGAAGCGCACCACGTACGAGCCCGCCGGGAGGCCCGTGGGGGCCGGGGTCTGCAGCGTCGCGGGGTTGACGTGCCACGCGGTGTTGATCGCCCGCGCGACGGCCGGGCGACGCAGCGTGGCGACGACGTTGCGGAGCTGCGCGACGAGGGGCGCGCTGGCGGTGTCGAGCTGGTAGACGGCCACCGTCCACGAGCCCCCGTTGGCGCCGACCCCGGTGCTCCCCGCGGCCTGGAAGCGATCGTACGTGACCGAACGAAACAGCCCCGCGGCGGCCGTACGCACCGCGGTGAGGTCGGCCGGCGGGAGCGTCATCCCCTCGGTGAGCACGTTCGGCACGACGGCGCCGAGCAGGTCCCACTCGGGGCGCAGCGTCTGGAACGACCCCGCCCCCGCCACGTACGAAGACGCGCCGGGCGGGAGGCGCTGGAAGAGCTCGATGCTCGGGCGCGTCCCCCGCGTGGTGGCCACGAGGCGCTGCGCGAGCGGCGCGTGCGTCGAGCGGAGCCCGAGCTCGCCGTGGAAGGCGAGGCCCTCGTCGCCGAGGCGCATCGTGAGCCGCGCGGACTGAAGGTCGTCGAGGCCGTGCTGCACGGTCGGCGCGAGCTGCTCGCGGACGTACGTGCGGAGCTGGTCGAGGAAGGGGGCGTTGGTGGCCGTCCGCTGGGGGACGATCTCCGCTTCGAGCCGGCCGGCGAGATCCTGCGCGTCGTCGGTGAGCTCGCGGCGCAGGGCCTCGACCGCCAGCTCGCACACGACTTCACCGTCGGCCGCGGCCACGGGCGTGCGCGGGAGCGTGCGGGTGGCGAAGGCGAGGGCGGGCTCTATGTCGTTGTAGCGATCGGCGCAGACGAAGCGGGCCGCGCGCTCACCGCCCGCGGCGGGGGCCAGCACGCAGTGGGTCTGGCTCGGGACGATGCACTCGGCCGCCGTGCCGTCTTCCTGGTCGGGGCACTCGGAGGGGCCGCGGCCCGTCCGCTCGACGTGGCGCGCCCCGTTGGCGAGGGGCGTGAGGCGGTGACCCTGCGAGAGCGCGTCTTCGGCGCGGGGCATGGAGACGGCCCCGAAGGAGATGACGGCGCGCGCGCGGCCCCGCTCGTTGGCGTACACGATGACATCAACCGGGGCGTCGAGGTCGACCGCGCGGGCCATCGCCTCGTCGTCGCCGAGCGCGCCCGGGAGACCCTCTTCGAGCATGTTGGCCACCTCGGCGACCCCGACGCGCTCGCCCACGCGGCGCGCGAGGCCCCGCGGTGAGGCGATGCGCACGGTGGCGAGCAGCGAGGCGGGAGCGGGCACCTGCGAGAGGTCGATCGGCGCCTCGGGGGGCCGCGTGGCGACCTGCTGGGGCGGGGTGGGCGTGGGCGTGGGCGCGGGCGTCGACGCGCAACCGGTGAGCGCTCCAGCGAGGAGCGACGCGCACACGACCTGGGGGAGGGAGGGGGCGTTTTGTCGGGTCATTGGGGCGGCGGAGGATACTGCACCGGGCTGTCAGCGCGTGATCCAATTCCAGAGCAGGATGCCCGGCAGCGCGAGGAAGGCGAGGTCGCCGTCGAGGCCCGCGAGCACGTCCACCGCGCCGCCGTCGGGCGACCATCGGGCCTCCAGCCAGATGCCCGCGGCCATGCCGTAGTTGGAATGGAGGTTGGTGCTGCGCGAGCCCCACCACACGCGCCCGAGGAGCCCCAGCGGCACCACGTCGGGCGGCGCGCCGAGGACGTCCCAGGTGACACCCGCGGAGAAGACCAGCGGCGTCGTGGTGGAGATGGGCGCGAGCAACGACACGCCGGCGTTGACGACCAGCGCGTCGAAGTCGAGCGTGTAGGCGGAGACGAAGGGTCCGACGCGCGTCACGCCGATCGCGCGCGGGCCGAAGAGCGCATCGACGCGCAGCCCCGCGAGCACCAGCCCCTCACGCCGCGCGTCGGGGAGGAGCCGCCCGCCCCCGCCGAGCGACACCGCCGCCGACCACTGCGTGTAGGCCGCCGCCGGCCGCGGTGCGAGCGCGAGCGCCGCCGCGAGGCCGAGCGCATGGGCGGTGATCTTCACGCGAGGGAGCGTTGCAACGCCGGGTGGAGGGACGTCAAGGGTCGACGGCGCCGCGGGGGGTTCGGAGTAGGTCTCGAAGCGACGAGGATCACCTCGCGAGCGCTTCCGCGATACGATCCGTCGTCCGTCGTCGGCGGCCTTTCGGTCACTCCCAACGGAACGAAGAACAACGCCCCGAGGCCCTCGTAGAAGGCTCCCGTAAGGCCACCGACGACGGACGACGGACCGTATCGCGGAAGCGATCGGGAGGTGATTCTCGTCGCTCCGAGACCGACGCCGAACTCCAGCGGCGCCGTGGCGCGATCGGTCGCGTCTGACCGCCCCGATGAAATCACCGCCCCGGCGTTGACTGAAAAGCCGGATTTGGGGCAGAGAACCGCCCAGATGACGACACGACGGTGGATGAACGCGGCTGGCGCCGTGCTCGTGGTGCTCACGGGCTGCGCGGGCGATCCGGGCGCTGGGGCGGGGGACGACGCGGCGGATGTCGACGACGTCGAGGTCGCCGACGCGCAGGACGACGACAGCGACGCTGGCAGAAGCGACGTGAGCGACGACGACGCGAGCGACGCGGGCGACGGCGACGTGAGCGACAGCGACGTGAGCGACAGCGACGTGAGCGACAGCGACGTGAGCGACAGCGACGTGAGCGACAGCGACGTCGTGATGATGCTTCCCGACCTGCCCGCATTGCCCGATGTCGCTGCGGCGGTGGATGTTCCGGCGTTGCCCGACGTGCCGACGCGGCCCGACGTTGCGACGACGCCCGACGTTGCGACGACGCCCGACGTTGCGACGATGCCCGACGTTGCGACGATGCCGGACGTGATGCCGCAACCCGACGTGATTCCGCTGCCCGACGTGCCCGCGGCGATGGACGTGCGTGAAGCTGGCGTGGACGCAGCACCCGACGTCCGTGAGGCTGGCGTGGACGCAGCACCCGACGTCCGTGAGGCTGGCGTGGACGCAGCACCCGACGTTCGTGAGGCGGGCGTCGATGCTGCGATGGATGCCGCACCCGACGTGCGCGAGGCGGGCGTGGACGCGACGGTGGATGTCGCTCCCGACGTTCGCGAGGCGGGCGTGGACGCTGCCCCCGACGTGCGTGAAGCGGGGGTCGACGCCGCGCTCGACGCGGTGGCCGACGTGCGTGAAGCGGGCGTGGATGCGTCGCCCGACGTGCCCGCCGATGTCCGCGAGGCGGGTGTCGACGCGCCCGCGGACGTGGCCGTCGATGTCACCGTCCCGCCTGACCCCGTGACGTACACCGGCGCCTTCACCGTCCGCACGACGGGCGTCCCCTTCTTGACGACGCTCACGGTGCTCGGGAGCCGTCGCGAGGTGTGGGTTCTGCTCCCGCGGGTGCTCCCCGCCAACGCGCCCCTCGTGCTGGGCTTCCACGGCACCAACTCCGACGGCGAGACGATGCTCTCCGAGAGCGGGGCGGGCACCGTCTCCGCCGCGCAGGGGGTGGTGTTCATCGCGCCGACGTCGCGGTGGTTCTCGGAGACGGGCGCCGACTTCGACCACCCCGGCGGCAACGGAACCTACTGGGAGACCGCGAACAACCCCAACCCCGTCACCAACGAAGACCTCGTCCTCACCCGCGCCATCATTCAAGAAGCGCGGCGGGCCTACGGCATCGACCCGACGCGGGTGTACGCCTACGGCCACTCCAACGGTGGCTTCATGGCGTACATGGTGTCGCAGGTGCTCCGCGACCGCGTGGTGGGCTTCGGCGCCAACTCCGCCGGCCTCTCGCGCTGCAACCCGCAGCAGTCGTGTCGCTTCCAGGGGCGCGGCACCACCTGCGCCGCCCTCGCGATGCAGGCCGGCTGGTGCAACTGCACGGGCCCCGAGCTCCCCGTCCCGGTCGGCGCCACGGGGCGGCGTACGCCCGGCGTGCTCTTCCACGGTACGTCCGACCCGCTCGTCTCCGTCTACCACACGTGTACCCTCGACTCGCTCATGCGGGCGCGGGGCAACCCGGTGCAGACCACCCTCTTCGACGGCGGGGGGCACGCGTCCTTCTCCACCCTCGCGTCGCGCGTGTGGACGTACCTCTCGGCGTACCGGCTCACGCCCTGATGGTGTACAAGCGTCGGGATGTTCCCGATGATGTCTGAGCGCGCGAAGGCGCTCCACGAGGCGGTCGCGGCGTTCATGCGCGACGAGGTGCTCCCGGCCGAGCCGCAGTACTTCCGCGAGGTGGCCGAAGGCCCGCGCTGGAAGGTGATCCCCGTCGTCGACGGGCTCAAGCAGCGGGCGCGCGCCGCGGGGCTGTTCAACCTCTTCCTCCCGGAGAGCGACCGCGGGGCCGGGCTCACCAACCTGGAGTACGCGCCCCTCGCCGAGCTCATGGGGCGGACGGTGTTCGCGCCGGAGGTGTTCAACTGCTCGGCGCCCGACACGGGCAACATGGAGGTGCTCGAGCGCTACGGCACCGAGGCCCAGAAGCAGCGCTGGCTCGAGCCCCTGCTCCGCGGTGAGATCCGCTCGGGCTTCGCGATGACCGAGCCCGCCGTGGCCTCCTCCGACGCCACCAACATCGAGGCCACCATCCGCCGCGAGGGCGACGACTACCTCATCCGCGGCCGCAAATGGTGGACCTCCGGCGCCGGCGACCCCCGCTGCAAGGTGCTCATCTTCATGGGGAAGACCGACCCCGACCATCCCGACCGCCACCGCCAGCAGTCGATGATCCTCGTCCCGATGGACACCCCCGGCGTGAAGGTCGAGCGGATGCTCCCGGTCTTCGGCTACGACGACGCGCCCCACGGCCACGCGGAGATCACCTTCGACGACGTCCGCGTCCCCGCGAGCAACATCCTCCTCGGCGAGGGCCGCGGCTTCGAGATCGCGCAGGGGCGCCTCGGCCCGGGGCGCATCCACCACTGCATGCGCCTCATCGGCCTCGCCGAGCGCGCCCTGGAGCTGATGTGCGCGCGGCTCAAGTCCCGCGTCGCCTTCGGCCGCCCCGTCGCCGAGCAGTCGGTGTGGCGCGAGCGCATCGCCGACGCCCGCGTCGCCATCACCCAGGCCCGCCTCCTCGTGCTCCACGCCGCGTGGAAGATGGACGTCGAGGGCAACAAGGGGGCGCGCGCCGAGATCGCCATGATCAAGATCGCCGTCCCCTCGATGGCCTGCCAGGTGATCGACCACGCGATGCAAGCCCACGGCGCCGCCGGGCTCTGCGACGACCACGTGCTCGCCTACGCGTACTCCGCGGCCCGCATGCTGCGCATCGCCGACGGCCCCGACGAGGTGCACCGCGACCAGCTCGCCCGCATGGTGCTCAGCGGCCGGTGAGCACCCGCGGGCGCGCGCTGCTGCTGCTCACGGCGCTCGCCGTGCCCGCGCGCGCGTCGGCGTACTGCCGCGCCACCACCCCCATCACCCCGCCCGAACGCTGCGAGGTCGGCACGCCGGTGACCTGGCCCGTCGACTGCGTCGGCGTCTCGCTCAACACCCGCGAGCTCTCCGTCGACCCCGCGCGCGGTCAAGACCTCGGCCCCCTGCTCCGCCGCCACCTCGGCCCCGCGCTCGACGTGTGGTCGGAGGTGCCCTGCGGCGCGTCGCTGCGGCTCGTGCTCGCGCCCGAGGTCGACGTCCCCCTCGACCTCGCCCTCGACGGCCGCAACGTCGTCTCGGTGAACCGTCTGTGGGCGCCCGACGCCTACCACCGCCCCGGCACCCTCGCGTTCACGGTGATGACCACCGACGCCCCGTCGGGATCGCTCCTCGAAGCCGACGTCGAGCTCAACGCGCGCTCCCCCGACAACCCCCTCGGGAGGCTGTACGGCGACGGCCCGCCGGTGTGGGGCGAGGTCGACGCGCCCTCCGCGCTCCTCCACGAACTCGGGCACGTCGCGGGCCTCGGCCACTCGCTCGTCGCGGGCGCGGTGATGGAGGCGTCGATGGACGTCGAGCGGCAACGCCGCGCCCTCACCGACGACGACCGCCGCGGGCTCTGCGCCGCGCGCCCCCGGTCCGCTGCCCGCGAGCGCCCGCCCCCACGGTGCACCCCCGAGCGCCCCATCGCACCGCCTCCCCGCCCGCCCGACGAAGGGGGATGTTCGGTGGGTGTGGGGCTGGCGCGGCGGCGCGGGGATGTTCTATCACTTGTGTGCGCGAGCCTCGTCGTCGCCGCGCGGCGTGGTGGCAGGAGGCGGCGCGGCAACACGGAGTACACGGCATGACGCTCTCTCGATGGTGGCAGTCTCTCGCGCTGATCGGCGCGCTCTTCGCCGCGAACGTCGGCTGCGATGACAGCGGGGTGGCCAACCAGGGCCGCGCCACGTCGCGCGAGATTCGCGGCCGCGTCCCCGTGCGCCTCGGGGCCTTCCGCGTGCTGCGGGTCATCGCCGTCAACGCCCTCACGCGCCGCGCGGTGTCGACCGCGGTGCCCGGGATGGATGGTGGGTTCGTGCTCACGGGGGTCACCGTGGGGGCCACCTACCGCCTCCACGCGGTGGTCGGTCGGCGCTCGATCCCGATTGTGTTTCCGAAGTCGATGGGCGACCCCGCGAAGGCCAACCTGTTCAAGATCGGCGTGAAGGAAGACTTCCGCGTGATGGGGCTCGACGGGCCGATCGACCTGGGAGTGCTCCGCGAGTTTGGCCCCGACGCCTTCGACACGCCGCCGGAAAACGCCCCCAACCTCCAGGAGGACTTCGACCGCGACGGCATCCCCGACGGGCGCGACCCCGACGTCGACAACGACGGGACGCCCAACGCGATGGACATGGACAACGACGGCGACGGCCGTGAAGACCGCGTGGCCTACAGCGACCTCGACGGCGACGGGATCTCCAACGAGTCCGACCCCGACCTCGACGGCGACGGGATGCCCAACGCCGTCGACACGGACAACGACAACGACGGCGTCCCCGACGCGATGGATGGGATGCCCATCGGCACCGCCGACACGCCCCCGGGTGACGCCGACGGCGATGGCCTCCCCGACAGCGAAGACGAGACGCCCCGCGGCGAAGACACCCCCGTCACGCCCGATGTCGACGGCGGTGCGCCCGACGATGGCGGCGAGCCGGACGACGGCGGCGACCCGAAGGACGGCGGCGTCCCGCTGGATTGAGCGACGCGCCGGCCGCCTGAGCGTCGCGTTCGCGGCGCGCTTCTGGTACCAACCTCCTCTCGTGAGGAATCAACACCCCGCCGCGACGGCCCTGGCGCTTCTCTCCCTGTGCGCGCTCACCTCCACCGCGGAGGCGCAGCGCTCGCGTCGCCGCCCCCCGGAGGCCCCCCCGACGCCGCCTCCAGCCGCCCCCGCGCCCCCGCCCGCCGCCGATCCGCTGGAGGCCGAGCACGCCCAGGGCGTCGAGCTGCGGCGCCAGCACCGGGACGTCGAAGCGCGCGACCTCTTCCGCGCCCTCTACGAGCGCTCGCACGCGGCCCGCGCCCTCGCCTGGCAGGCCGGCGCGGAGGGGGCCCTCGGCGACTGGGTCAACGCCGAGCAGCACCTCGCGACCGCCCTCGAAGACACCGCCGATCCGTGGGTCAACCAGCTCCGCGCCGAGCTCACCGCCGACCTCGCGGGCTTCCGTCAGCACGTGGGGCGGCTGGAGATACTTTCGAACACGCCGGGGGCCGAGGTGTGGCTCGCGGGGGAGCGCGTCGCGACGCTCCCGCTCCAGCGACCCCTCACCGTGCGCTCGGGCCCGGTGGCCGTGGAGGTTCGCGCCACGGGCTACGTGATGGAGGTGCACACGGTCAACGTGCAGCCGGGCCTCGACTCCCTCGCGCGCGAGACGGTCAACCTCACCCCTCTCCCGCCGCCGAGCACCGTTGGCTCCGTCAACGTCGTCCCGCCGTCGGGGGCTCTCCCCGCGGCCCCGGAGCCTGGCGGCATCCACCCGCTGCGCATCGCCGGCGCCATCGCGCTGGGCCTCGGCGGCGTCGGCGTTGGTGTCGGCACCTACGGGATGATCAACTACAGCTCGCTCCGCACGGACTACGTCAACGCGGGCTGTGACGTCGCGTCGCCGCCTGCCGATTGCGCCGGCTTCGACGGCGGCTCCGGGTCGCTCACGCTCGGCGTGGTGGGCCTCGTGGCGGGCGGGGCGCTCGCGGTGGGCGGGCTCGTGATGCTGCTCGTCCCGGTGCGCAGCCCGCGCAGCTCCAGCGTCGCCGTGGGCTCGGGGCCGGGCGACGTCGGGATCTCGCTCCACGGCACGTTCTGAGTCGCTCTCCCCGCCCGCTCACACACCGTACGAAGCGCGATCACCGCGGCCCCGTCGAGTGCGGGAGCGCCCTTGTGTTCGAGCGCGCCGTGTGAGATCCCGACGGGTGCGCGAATCGGGTCGCGCAGGTCGGGAGACTCATGAGCGAATCTTTGATTCCGGCGGGGGACGACGCGCGTACGCCCTCCGACACGCCGCCACCAGCGCGCGAATCACGGCCCTGGCGCGAGCGCCTCGCCGTGCTCGACGCGCTCGTCGACGCGGCCCTCGGCGCGCTGGTCACCTTGCGCATCGAGGCCGACGGGCGGCCTGAGGTGGTGTACGCGTCGCCCGCGGTCGACGCGCTGTTCGGGGTGACGCCCGCGGCCTTGCGGAGCGACGCGCGCGCCGGGTTGAACTTGATTCACCCGGACGACCTCGCGGCGTCCCTGGCGACGATGGCGACGTCGGTCGCCGAGCGCGCGCCAGCCGCGTTTGAGCTGCGGGTGCTTCACCCACGGCACGGTGAGCGTTGGGTCGACGTGCGGGCGGCGGTCACTGACGAGGGCGACGGGTGCTCGTTGGTGCACGCGGTGGTGACGGACGTCACGTCGCGCAAACACGCGGAGCTCGAGCTGCGCGCCCGCGACGCCGAGCTCGCCGAGGCGCAGCGCATCGGCCACATCGGCTCGTGGAACGCGACGAGCCAGGGCGTGCTCGCGTCGAGGGAGTTCTATCGACTGCACGGCCTCTCGGAGGCAGCGCCCGTCACGCGCGAACGCATCTTGGCGAGCGTGCACCCCGACGACCGCGCGCGCCTCGACGCCGAGCTCACCCAGCGCATCGCGGCCGGTCGGGACTTCTCGGTGGAGTACCGCGTCCTCGACCCAGACGGCCGCGTCCGCTGGTTGCAGGGGCGCCACGAGTTCGTCTTGGACGCCGCGGGGCAGGTCGTCGGTCGGCGTGGGACGGTGCAGGACGTCACCGAGTCCGTCGAGGCCCAGGTGGCCCTGCGTCGTCGCGTCGAGGTCGAGCGGCAGCTCTCCGAGCTCGCCGCCGCGGCGCCCGTGGTGCTCTGCATCTTCCACGAGCGGCGCGACGGCGGGTGGTCGTTCACCTTCGCGGCCGATGGCATCCGGGACATCTACGGCCTCACGCCGGAGCAGGTGGCGGCCGATGGGAGCGCCATCCTGGCGGTGATCCACCCGGAGGACTGGGCGCGCGTGCGCGTCGGCTTCGCCCGCGCGAGCCTGGCGATGAAGCCGTGGCACGACGAGTTTCGGGTGCGCCACCCGACGCGGGGCGAGCTCTGGGTGGAGGGGCGGGCCGTCCCCACGCCCGCCGACGACGGCGGCAAGCTGTGGCACGGGTCACTCGCCGACGTCACCGCGCGCAAGCGCACCGAGCTCGCCCTCGCGCTGCGGGAGCGCGAGCTCGCCGAGGCCCACCGCGTGGCGCGGATGGGCAACTGGGAGTGGCGCATCCACGACGGTCGCATGAACGCCGCCCCCGAGCTCCGCGCGGTGGTCGGCCTCGGCCCCGGCGCCCCCCTCGACGAGACGAACACCCTCGCCGTGGTGCACCCCGACGACCGCGAGCGCATCGTCACGGTCGCCGCCGCCGCCCTCGCCGCGGGTGAACCCTTCGCCATGGACTTTCGCCTCGCGGGCACCGAGCCGCCGCGCTGGATCCACTGCCGGGGCGAAGGGGTGCTGGACAACACGGGGGCGCTCACCACCGTCCGCGGCATCTGCCAGGACATCACCGAACGCCGTCGCGCCGAGGAGTCGATGCGGCGCATCGTCGCGCTCAACCCCGCCGTGCTCTACGCGATGCGCAACGAGGGGCCACGCTTCGTGCTGCTCTGGCGCAGCGGCAACCTCGCGCGGCTCACGGGCGACGCCGCCGACAGCGACGACGAGCAGCAGGAGTGGTTCGAGCGGGTGCACCCCGACGACCGCGCCCGCGTGCTGGCCGCGCACCCCACGCCCTACGACGTCGCCCACCAGGTGCTGGAGTACCGCCTCCGCTGCGCCGACGGCCGCTGGATCTGGCTGCGCGACGAGAAGCGCCTCGTGCGCGGCGAGGGGGACGGGTCGGCGGAGATCGTCGGCGCGCTCTCCGACGTGACCGCGCGCGTCGAGCTCGAGCGCCAGTTGCGCCAGTCGCAGAAGATGGAGGCCATCGGGGTGCTGGCCGGCGGCGTCGCGCACGACTTCAACAACCTCCTCACCGTCATCGGCGCGTCGACCGAGCTGCTCCGATCGACGGCGCCCGACGGGGCCGCGCGCGACGAGCTCCTCGACGAGATCGCCCAGGCCACCGACCGCGCCACCGCGCTCACGCGGCAGCTCCTGCTCTTCAGCCGCCACGAGGTGGTGACGCCGCGCGTGCTCTCGCCCAACGAGGTGCTCCGCTCCACCGAGAAGCTCCTCGTCCGGCTCATCGGCGAAGACGTGCGCCTCACCAGCCGGCTCCAGGTCGACGCGGGCTTCGTCCGCATCGACCCGGCGCAGCTCGAGCAGGTGGTGCTCAACCTCGCGGTCAACGCGCGCGACGCGATGCCCCGCGGCGGCGAGCTGCGCATCGAGACGGCGGCCGTCACGCTCGAGGAGGCCTTCTGCCGCACGCACGAGCGGCTCTCCCCGGGCCGTTACGTGCGCCTCACCGTGCGCGACACCGGCTGCGGCATGAGCCAGGAGGTGCGGTCGCGGATCTTCGAACCGTTCTACACCACGAAGGGCGTCGGCAAGGGGACGGGGCTCGGGCTCGCGACGGTGTTCGGCGTGGTCACCCGGCACGGCGGCGCGGTGGAGGTGACCAGCGAGGTCGGCCGCGGCAGCCGCTTCGACGTGTACCTCCCCGCCGTCGACCCCGCGCCGCGCACCGCGACCAGCCTGCCGTCGCCCTTCCAGACGCCCGTCAGCGGCGAGACGATCTTGCTGGTGGAGGACGACAAGGCCGTGCGTAGCGTCGCGCGCGTCGCGCTGGAGCAGCGGGGCTATCGGGTGATCGAGGCGGCGGCGCCCGACGAGGCGATCGAGGTCGTCCGCCGCGCGGATCGGGAGATCCACCTGCTCCTCACCGACGTGGTGATGCCGGGGATGAGCGGCCCCGACCTCGCGCGGGAGATTCAGGCGTTGCGGCCGGGGGTGTGCGTGCTGTTCATGAGCGGGTACGTCGACGACGCGGTGACGCGCCACGGGCTCCAGGCGAGCGACGCGTTTCTGGCGAAGCCCTTCACGCCGCGGGGGCTGGCGCTGCGCGTGCGCGAGCGCCTCGACGCGTGCGGGGGCTGACTCAGCGCGACGCGGCGGCGGCCATCGCGGCGAGGCCGCTTTCGAAGTCCTTGCCCACCAGCTTGTCCATGTTCATCACGACGTTGAAGGCCTTGGCCACGAAGCTGTTCTGGCCCTCCATGGTCCACGTCACGCGCGTGCCTTCCCCTTCGGGCTCCAGGGTGATCACGGTGGTGTTGTTCGCGGGGAAGGGCTTGATGAAGTTCAGGTCGAGCGCGACGCGGCGGTGGGCCACGCTCTCGGTGAGGGTCATCCTGCCCTCGCCGGACTTGTCGCCCACCCAGTGGTAGGTGGCGCCCACGCCCGACTCGGCGCCGTCGTAGGTCTTCTTCATGTTGGGGTCGAGCTTCTCCCACGGCGACCACTTCGCCCACTCCCGGAAGTCGTTGATGAGCGGGAAGATCGCGGTAGGGGGCGCGCTCATGACGAGCGAGCGGGTGATACGAAACGCCGCGGGTCGCGAAGCGACGTAGAGGGCGAAGAGCCCGAGTGCGAGGGCGAGGCCGACGAGGATGGGCATAGGTTCTGCGGAGCATCGGCGACCTCCCGCGGGATCAGCAAATTCCGCGCAGCCGCTACCGCCGCGCGCCCGACGCCGCGAGCATCACCGCCGCCGCTGCCCACGCGAGCACTGCGGCCCCGCCCGCCGCCCCTTCGGTGACGTGCCCCGCGGCCATCCCCGCGCCCATCCGCACGCCCGTCGCCGCCGCCTGCGCCGCGAACCACACGCCCGTCCACCGCGCCGCGCGCTCGTTCGGGGCCAGCGCGCTCACCGCCGTCAGCGTCGCCGACAGCGCCGTGGCCCACCCGACGCCCGCCGCCAGCACCGCCCCCACGACGGCGGCCTTCCCGTCGGCCGCGCCCGTCACCGCCGCCCCCACCGCCGCCATCCCGCACGCCGCCGCGCCCGATCGTTCGGCCCCGAAGCGCTTCGTCGCCGCGCCCCCCACCGCCGCCAGCGCCATGCCCAGCGGGAACACCACCGCCAGCCCCGTCGCCTCCGCCGCGCCGGCCACGCGCCGCAGCGCCGCGCTCGCCGCAAAGGTCGCGTACACCTGGGCGCCGAGCGTCGCGAGGAAGGTGGCTCCGATCACCAGGGGCAGCGCCCGTGACGGCGCCTCCACCGCCCTCGACGCCTCCGTCCGGCCCTCGCCCTGCGATCGTTCGGTGACGAACAACATCGCCACCAGCAGCCAGAGGGTGAGCGACGTGAGCGCGAAGGCCGCGCGGCTCCCCTCCCGCGCGAGCACCCGCATCGCCCCGGGCGCGAACAGCCCCGCGAGGCCCGTCCCCAGCGCGAAGAAGCCCGCCAGCCCCGGGTGATCGGGCAGCGACGCGTAGCGCCCCAGGAGCCTCGGCAGCGGCGCCCGCAGCGCGCTCGACGCCACCGCCCACACGGCGATGCACGCGAGCATCGCGCCCGGCGCGTCGGTGAGCCACGGGAGCGCGAGGAAGGTTACCGTCGACACGCACGTCGCGCCGAGCAGCGCGCCGCCGAGACGACGGGTCGCGGCCGCGGCGCCGTCGAGCCAGACGCCCGCGAGCGTGTCACAGAGCGCGAAGATCCCCTGGTCGGCGAGGAGGATCCACGGGCGCCACCCAGGGTCGACCCCCGCCGCGTCGAGGAGGCCCGCGAGGAGGCTGGCGTAGACGATCCAGGTGAGGGCGCTCAGGCACTGCACGGCCGTGAGCGCCGCGGCGAGGCGAACGGCCGTGGGCTTCACGGCATGAGCATCGAGCGCTCGCGCATGGCGGCGTCGACCGCGGGGCGCGCGAAGGGGAGGGGCTGGTAGCGGCCCTCGGTCCAGTCGGCGTGGGTGTTGTCGAAGAAGGGAGAGCCCGGCACGCCGGAGTTGCCGCGGGGGAAGTTCACGACGGCGGTGGGGGTCCCGTCGTCCTGGAAGGAGATCACCATGCGGTACACCGCCCCCGAGCGGGCCTCGTGGTGCATGCGCGGCGTCATCCCGTCGAAGAACTGCGCCTGCGAGACGTTGACGGTGCCGTTGGCGCCCGCGGTGGGGGTGGTCCCCGCTTCGAAGGGGCCGGGGCGATCGAACATCGTGCCGATGCGCGTGCGGTGGTAGTCCGACCAGCGGTAGCGCGTCGCCTCGCTCCCGCCGAAGCGCGTCGTGAGCCACGCCCGCGTCTCCGCGAGGGCGCGCAGCGCGAGGAGGTCGCGGCCGCCCTGCATGTACCGGTCGGCTTGCGGGAAGCGCCGCGTGAGGGTGAGCGCTGCGAGCTTGAGGATGTAGATGGGCTCGCGCGCGATCACGAGGTCGAAGAGCAGCGGCACGTCGTCGGCGAGCACCTGGCGCGCGAGGAAGTGCTGGTACGCTTCGAAGACCACGGCCGCGGGGGAGTCGCGGTCCATGCGGCGGTTCCAGGCGGTGAGCTGCGCGTGGAGGGCGGTGAGGGCGGCGTCGTCGCGGTACATCGCGAGGGCGGCGTCGGTGGCGACGCGTCCCATCGCCTCGGTGAGCACCGGGATCACGTCGTCGGCGAGGAGGTTGTGCGTGTCGAGCTGGAGCGTCTGCATGTCCGCCACCGCCACGTTGCCCCGCGCCGTGAGCCGAGCGAGCTCGGACTCGATGCGCTTCGCGCGGGTGCCCGGGTCGAACCACGTGCCGTAGTAGAACGCGTCGTTGTCGGTGCGGCCGTCGCGGGTGAAGCCGAAGGGGTCGTTGTTCGCCGACACGAGGAAGCCCCGCGCGCCGCCGCGGCTGTGGGGCATGCGCTCCACCGGGACGAAGCGATCGGACCACACCGTGCGCGGGTTGGCGCCGTCGAGGGCGAGGAAGGACGAGGGGGCGGTGGCCGGGTCGCCGCGGTCGGGCAGGAGGAGCATCGCGCGGTAGGCGATCCCCTGCGCGTCGCCGCCGATGAAGTTGAACGACGCGATCT
Source organism: Polyangiales bacterium (assembly GCA_044375895.1). Taxonomy (GTDB): domain Bacteria; phylum Myxococcota_A; class Polyangia; order Polyangiales; genus CAISKJ01. Next base: position 36,688 of record JBILLV010000019.1, read on the forward strand.
CCGCGCGCTGCGCCGCCTGATCGAAGTCATTGACGCTCTGGGCGCGGTCGAAGCCGAAGAACACCCGCGCGTCGGCTGTCGGACGGAAGCCCGTCCAGTCGTACAGGAGCCGCTCGGAGCCCGACGTGATGGGGAGCGGAGTGAAGTCGGTCGGGAGCAGCACGCCGTGGCCCTCGACGCGCTCCGCGGTGACCGTGACCGGAGCGCTGCCCGCGACGGCGATGGACTCCGTGCAGCGCACCACGGGGTACGAGCGCCCGCCGAGCGCGACGCTCGCACCGTCGAACTCGACGCGCCAGAGGTCCATGGTGTCGGGGTACGCGGTGGTGGCCGTCCACCCGATGCGGCGGTTGTGACCGAGCTGCACGCCCGGCGCCCCCGCGAAGCCGAAGCCGATGACGTCGAGCGAGCCGCCGCGCGCGGCGCTGTTCATGTGGTGCGCCCAGAACACCGACGGCGAGCGGACGGGCTGGTGCGGATCGCCCGCGAGCAGCGGGCGGCCGTTGAAGGTGTGGCGCCCCGCGACCGCCCAGTTGTTGCTCGCGCCGCGCGCGAACGGCGCCATCGTCGCCATCAGCCGGGCGAGCGCGTCGCGGGCCGCGGGCGAGTCCGTTCGGGGCCGAACCATCGGCGCGGGGAGCGCGCTCGGACGACGGGGACGTGGCGCGCGGCGGGCCATGCGCGGCGCCGCGGGGCGCTCCTCCGGCGGCACGATGAACGCGTCGGAGAACGACGCCGACAGCGGGAGTTCGCGCGCGGGGCCCTCGTAGAGCGAGGAGATCACCGTCGCGAGGACGTCGTATTCGAGCTGGTTGGCGTTCTGGAAGAGGATGAGCTCGGAGACGAGGTAGGGGTCGTCGGTGGTCCAGAGCTCGGGGGCGAAATTGTACTCGCTCGCCGCGAAGCCCGCGGGGCGGGGGATGGCGCCCGAGGTGACCTCCGCGACCCGACGGTTGACGCCCGCCACCCACGCGTCGATGAGCCGATGGACGGCGGGCTCCTCGCGGCGCACACGCTCGGCGCCCTCGTAGCCCCAGCGCGGGAGGTTCATGAGGCGCACGAGCTGGTCTTGCGAGAGCTTCTCGCGGCCGAGCACCGCCGCGAGGGTGCCGCGGGCCGAGCGGCGCATGAGGTCCATCTGGAAGAGCCGGTCGACGGCCTGGGTGTAGCCCGCGGCGTACATCACGTCCTCGTCGGTGGCGCCGTAGAGGTGCGGGATGCCGAGCGCGTCACGCACCACCTCCACCGGCGCCGAGAGCCGCTGGAACACGGGCGCGCGGCTCCCCTCGGGCATCCGCCAGCAGCCCGGTGCGACGGGCGCATCGGCGCCTACGTCGCGGGGCGCGTCGGGCGTCGCGGCGTCTGCGGGCGGGGTCGAGGGAGAGCCGCTGCAGGCGGCGAGGAGCGGGAGGAGGAGGAGAGAGGTCGCGCGGGCCATCGCCCGAAGACAACTACCAGTGCCACTTGCCCAGGTCGACCACCATGACCACCGCGGCGACGCCGAGGAGGAGCACCATGGAGACCGCGACGGCGGCGTACTCGAGGCGCGGCGGGAGCTTGCGGCGGAGGAGCATCTCGTAGCCGAGGAAGACCGCGCGGCCGCCGTCGAGCGCGGGGATGGGGAGAAGGTTGAGGAAGAAGAGGCTGACAGAGATGACCCAGAGCATCTGCACCAGGTCGCGCCAACCGCGGCGGGCCTCGTGCACCATCTCGTTGACGATCCCCACCGGGCCCATCACCCGCACCTGCTCCTTGCCCTGGAACATCCGCCGCAGCGCCTGCGCCGAGCCCACCACCACCTGGGCGGGCATCACGGTCGCGCGGAGGGCTGCCTCGCGCAGGGGCACCGGGGCGTAGACGAGGGTGGCCATCACGCCGGCTTTGTAGTCGTGCGAGGGGCCGTCGCGGCGCGGGGTGACGGTGAGCTCGACGCGCTGGCCGTTGCGCTCGACGACGAAGGGGAGGGCGCGGCCGTTGGAGTGGGAGACGCGCTCGACGAGCTGACCCCAGCGGGCGATGTCGGTCCCGTCGACGCGCACCACGCGGTCGCCGCGCTGGAGCCCAGCGGCGGCGGCGGGGGAGTTGGGCACCACCTCGCGGATGCGGGGCTCCAGGGCCGGGTCGCCGCCCGCCGCGATGAGGCCGAAGGCGATGACCATCGCGGCGATGTAGTTGGCCAGCGGGCCGCCCGCGATGACGAAGAGGCGGGCGAGGAGGGAGGCGTTCTTGTAGCTCCCGCGGTCGTGGGGGTCGGAGGGCTCGCGCGGGTCCATCCCGGCGATGTTCACGTAGGCGAGCACGGGGATCGCCGCGATCTGATAGACCGTCTCCCCTCCCTTCGGTCGCCACTGGGCGACGGTGGGCCCGAAGCCCACGGAGAACACCCGCGCCCGCATCCCGAAGGCCCTGGCCACGATAAAATGGCCAAACTCGTGGATGATGATGAGCGTGGAGAGCCCGAGGATCGCCACGACCAGGTAGAGGATTGAATCCATCGTGTGGGGCGAACCATAACACGCCCCCGCGGCGGTTTCGCACCGCCGGAGAGAACCAACGGGCGCCTTGCGCCGTCTCGACCCCGGATGCCATCCTCCGCGCCGATGCGTCACGTCACGGGATTTACGCTCGCCGCTCTGGCCCTCGGCCTGCCGGGCGCCGCGCAGTCCCCCGACCCCCGCCTGCACCGCTTCATCCCTGGCGACCTCCGCCTCGGTGACCTCCCCGCGGGGGCCCTCACCGCCCCGCAAAACACCGAAGATTTCCGTCGCCTCGCCAGCGGCACGGGCTGGGACGACCGCCCCAACGCGGCCGCCTCCGGGGACGTGATCCGGCCGCAGGGCAACTGGGAGACGATCGCCCGCACGATGGACGACCAGACGGCCTCGCCGCCGGGCGCGACGCTGCGGTACCGGGAGGTGTTCACGCCCTCGGTGGCGCCCTTCAAGCGGACGCACGCCTACGACGCGGTCGATGATCTGGGGCGCCTCGTGGTGCGCGACCCCTCGGCGCGGACGGTTCGGGTGGGGGAGGTTCCCGCGGCGTGGTCGCGCGAGGCGGTGGCGCGCTTCACGGGCGACGTGATGATCGAGCTCTCGGAGGGGGCGCCGACGCTCATCCCCTCGGTGGCGGGCGAGGAGGCGCTGCTGTCGTTTCGCACGGAGCCCGAGGTCCCGCTGGCCTTCTCGCACGACTCGGCGGGCAACCTCTACGCGCGGGCCGAGCACGCCCGCACGGTGCGCCTGGTGTACGTGCTCGTGGCGCCGCAGCACGCGTTCTCCGCGTCGGCCAGGCGGCAGCCCAACCTCGTCACCGGGGGCGCGTCGTTTCACGGGCTGGCGCCCCGGCCTGCGTCGCCGCCCTTCCTCGAAGCCTCCGTCGACGCCGTGCTCCGCCGGGTGAACGTGCGCCGCACCGACCCCTTCCCCCACGTGCTCGACGCGCTGGTGGGGTACTTCCGCGCGTTTCGCGACGACGCCCTCGACGCCCCGCGCGACCGCAACCTCTACGCGCGCCTCGCGCTCGGCGGGGTCGGGGCGTGCCGTCACCGGGCGTACGCGTTCGTCCTCACGCTGCACGCGCTGGGCGTCCCCGCGCGGTACGTCGGCAACGAGGCGCACGCGTGGGCGGAGGTCGCGATCCCCGGGGTGGGCTGGACGCGCATCGACCTCGGCGGCTGGGACGTGAACTTCCGCGACGAGAGCGAGTCGCGCGAGCGCTTCGTTCCCGACAACCCCGACGCGTTTCCGCGCCCCGAGCCGTACCGCAACGGCTACTCGACGCAGTCGGCGCCGGGCGGCCACGACGGCGCGCACCGAGGACACCGTGACGGCGGCGCGGAGGGGGACGACGCCGCGGTCGATCCGCAAGGGACGCAGCCGGGCACCGAAGGGACCACGCCGGGCGAAGGCCCCGCCGCGTCGGGAACAACCGCGGGGGCTTCGGGTGCGCCGGGTGGCACGGGCGCGCCGGGCGGAGCGGGGGTCGCGGGGGCAGCGGGCGCAGCGGGCGCGGTGGGCGAAGCGGCGCGGGGGACGGCGGCGCGGGGCAACCCCACGGCGCGCGCGGCGGAGCCTGACGAAGCGACGCCCGAGCCCGAGGAGCGCCACACCACGGTGCTGCGGCTCCAGTCGGTGCGGTCGGGCGAGCGCGGGCTCGGGCGGGGTGTGGTGCGCGGCACGCTCGTGGTGTGCGAGGGCGATGCGCGCGACGAGGTGGGTGCTCCCATCGGCGACCTGCCCGTGACGCTGGAGCTGCTGCAGGGGCGGCGCGTGCTCACGGTGATGCGCGACGGGCGGCGCGACACCGCGCTCGGCACGACGGTGACGGACGCGAACGGGCGCTTCCAGGCGCGGGTGCTGCTGCCGCTCGACCTCGAGGCGGGGTCGTACTCGATCCGCGTGCACACGGCGGGCGACGCGCACCACCGGGCCGCGCAGTTCGAGTGAGCGGCGCTACCCCATGACGGCGAGCGCCGCGCGCGCTGTCAGCGCCGCGAGCACCAGCGACGACACCACGAACAGCGCGAAGCGGACCTCGATCTTGTTCACGGTCGCCTGGAAGACGCTGTGCACCACGCGGAGCCCGACGTAGGCCCACGCGATGGCGCCGTCGGTGCCGGCGTCGCGCGTGACGAGGGCGAGCGTGAGCCCGACGGCGTAGAAGAGCGTCGGCTGCTCGAAGAGGTGGTTGTAGTTGTCGGCCTTCCAGCGCACCTCCGCGGGGAGCTGCGCCATCTGCTCGCCGCGCGGGAGCGTCGGGTCCATCTTCATCTTCATGCGCAAGATGGCCGGGACGCGCGTGGCGTACATCCACGTCCACATGACGAAGGTCCAGGCGACGAGCGCGACGACGGGGCGGAGGAGCGCGAGGGACGGCTGCATCAGGGCGGCGACGGTATCATGGGCGGGGCGGAGGCGGGGGGAGGCGTCGATGGGTGGCGGGCGAGGGGACGGGATGCGCCGGGCCGCGCCGCTACGAGGCGGGGGCGTCGGGCGACGCGAGCCAGACCGCGAGCGCGTCGGCGTCACGTTCGATCACGAGGTCGCTGAGGGCGTCGTGACCTTGCGCGAGCAAACGAGTCCGTAGCACCGAGCGCTCGTCGGCGGAGAGGGCACGTGCGAGCTTGCGCTCGAAGAGGCGCGCGAGCACCGCGAACTGCCCCTCGTTGCGTCCCTCGTTGATCAGCTCCGTCCTGTATTGCTCGTACCAGGCATTCAAATCGGCCAGTGCGCTCATGGTCTCTTCCTCTTCGGGCGTGCGATGGGTCGACGCGGCAGGAGCCTCGCGACGCCATCGTAGCAGAACTGCCACCAGCCTTCGCTCCCAGGCATCGGCCCGCAACCTGGAGAGCTCGTCGAGCGCGCGACGGAGGTGAGGTCCCCGCGCGAGCAGCCGGAGCGCGAGCGTCTCCCGGGTGATCGGGAGCGCAGAGAGCATCACCACGATCAGCCCCGTCCCGCGTGACGAGCGATAGACGCCGGGGCCCTCGGGCACCAGGAGGCCGTACTCCGTGCGCGCAGAGACAGGGTCGCCGGGGCTCAGGACGATGACCCACGGGCGCGCGGCCTTCGTCGGTGGCTGCCGTCGATCGGCGGCGACGCTGAGGCTGTGGCGATGGTTGGCGAGCCTGCGGACGCAGTCGTCGATGGCAGCGACGTCCCGCGTGTTGCGGAAGGGCTCGAGCGCGCACCCGTCCGGGTCGTCGACGAGCGCGCCGAGGAGACCCCGACGCATCCGCTCCTCGTGATGCGCGGCGTCGGGCGTGAACCACAGGTCGAAGCGTTGCGCCGCGGCCGCCACCTCCAAGCCCCGCACCACCGTCCCCACGTCGTCGAGAAGCACCTCCAACGACTCCTTGCACTGCGCGTCGAAGCTCTCTCGCATGGCCACGGCAGGAGCACGCGGCAGACCAACGCAACGATCGACGGAATCCCCGGCGATCTTGCGCGCAGGGGTGGCGGACTTGGGGTGGCGACGGGTGGCGGAGGGGTGGCGGAGGGGTGGCGGAGGTGGCGGGGGATGGGCGACGGGCGTCACTCCGCGAGCGCCGCCCAGGTGCCGCGCTGTTCCATGAGCGCGCGGATCGCGCCGATCGGCACGGCCTGGTTGAAGGGCGGGTTCGCCGAGGTGTCACCCGCGTGGTGGAGGCCGACGAGATTGCCCAGGAGGTCGAACACCGGCGACCCCGATGAACCCGGCTCGGTGTTCACCGCGTGTTGCAGCCGGGTGTTGTTGTCGTTGTACTGAATCACCCCGTGGGTCTCGATCGCGATCTTGATGGGCGCGCCCGCGGGGTGCTGCACGACGTACAGGGGATCGTCGACCATCAGCGCGGCGGGAGCGCCGCCCGGCACGACGATGAAGCCTCGGGGCGGAGCCTGAGGGGAGGACGCGTCACCCGCGGCGCCTGCCGCCCCCGGCGTCCCCTTCAAGCGCACGACGGCGTAGTCCAGCTCTGCGTCCGCGGGCGTGCCGCCGCGGAGGTCAGCATCCTCGAAGGGCGCGGGTGGCGCCTTGTCGATGAGCCAGTCGTCGAGGTCGAGCGCGAAGGTCGTCCCCGCGAAGCCCTCGGCGAAGTCGAAGCGGAGCACCACCTTCGACGGCGCGATGCTCCCGTCGATCACGCGCGCCAGCACGTGGTGGTTGGTGAGCACGGCGCGGTTGCCGACGAGGAACCCCGTGCCCGCCGGGCGGCCCGCCAGCTCGACGCGGCAGACACAGCGCTGGATCTTCCCGAGCCGTTCGAGGAGCTTCGGCAGGTCGAGCATCGGCACCCGCTCGCGGAGCGCCTTCTGCAGCTTGCTGGCGGCGATCTCTTCGGCCAGTTGGGGGGTCTCGGGGGCGCCGACGCGTGCGCGGAAGGCGACGAGGTCGGGGTTGCCGGGGTTGTCCACCGCGGCGGCGCGGAACAACTGCTCCGTCGAGCCCCGTGCCTGCGTCCACTGGATGAGGTTGAAGACGTCCTGCGAGAGTCCGCCCCCGCCGCTGATCGCGTCGAGGTTCTCGTTCAGGTAGAACTGCACCAGTTGCTGCAACTGCCCGCGCACCGGGAAGGCCGCGAGCAGCGCCTTCTGCAGCGCCTGCCACTGCGGGCCGGTGAGCCTCTGGAAGTTTACCGCCGTCCCCGTCGCAATCGTCCACGTGCCGCTCATCGTGATCGAAGCTCTCCTCACGGGGAACTCCGCTCCCCCGATCGGACACGCTAGCGCACGACGTGCCTGGCGAGAAGAACTTCCCGCACCGCCCGCCCGCCGTCACTCACTCGTCCAGATCGATCTCTCCGTCGCTCACGATCGACGACGCCGCCATCAGCCGCCCGAGCGTCCCCGGCGTGCGGTACACGCTCCCGCACACCGCCGCGGGGTTGTCGGCCACCGTGCGGCACGTGTAACCCGACGGGCAGCCCGCGAAGCCGATGCACTGCGCCGCGAGCTGCACCGGCACCGCGTACACCTTGTCGTCGACGAAGTCGGTCTCGACGGTGGTCTCCAGCGTCATCTGCCCCGACGCCGTGAGCTCGATACGCACGCGATCGCTCGTGCGACGGCTGTCGACCACGCCCAGGCGGTACTCCATCCCGACGCCGAGAGGGATCGTCGCGATGCCCGCCGTCCCCGCGCCGCCGCACCCCTCGCCGGTGAGGGCGAAGGTCTTGTCGACGGTGGGGGTCGTCTCACCCCCGCGGAAGATGCGCAGCGCCACCCGGTCGACGGTGGGGCAGGGGATGTTCGTGGTGACCACGAGCATGATCTGGCGGCGCGCGAGCGTGCACCCCGCGGGGGACGCGGCGAACGCGGACGCGCACAGCACGAAGAGGAGGGGGCGACGCATCACGGCCCCGGAGCCTACCCAGAACCGCCCCGCGGGCGCTACCGGAAGATGCCCCGGCGGTCTTTGAGGCCGCGGTTCACCATGCTCTGCACCATCGCGCGCACGAGCTGGGCCTTCTCTTCGATCACCGCGTCTTCGTCGTCAGGGTCGCCAGTGAAGGTCATCGGCTCGCCGAACCACAGGTGGTACTTCACCGGCATCGGGAGAAACCCCCCGGGCAGCAACAACTGCGGAATCACCGGGAAGGCCGGCGCACCCATGAGCTTCGCGAGGCGCGTGAGGTTGGCCACCGACACGTACTGCTCCTCCGCGCCGATGACGGCCACGGGGACCACCGGGGTCTGCGTCGCGAGCGCGAGGCGCATGAAGCCCGAGCCGAACTCCGTCAACCGGTACCGCTGCGGGAAGGGCTTGGAGATGCCCCGCGACCCTTCCGGGAACACCAGGATCGCCTCGTCGGCCTCCAACAAGCGCTGGCAGTTCTCCGGCACGCCGACGATCTGCCCCATGCGCGGGAAGAACACCGACACGAACGGCAGCGTCGCCGACCAGCGCTCCACCATGCTGCGGACGAGGCGCGGGCGCGGGCGGTCGAGCAGCATCGCGGTGCCGATCGCGAGCCCGTCGAGCGGGATCTGCCCCGAGTGGTTGGAGATGAGCAGCACGCGCCCGTCGGGGACGTTCTCTATCCCGTGCACCTCGACGCGAAACCAGTCGCGGTAGAGAGCGCGGGCGGCGAGGAGCGCGTAACGGAGGGCGCTGGGGTCGAAGCCGAAGGGGTCGACGCCCGACGCGCCGCGGGCCACCTCCACGCGCGAGAGCCGGTCGATGACGTCGTCGCCGAGCCACGCGTCCACCGCGTCGTCGACGCGCCGCACGAGCGAGGCCCGCGCGTCGGCGAGGGCGCGCATCGCCTGGGCGGCGCGGTGGGGAGCGGCGGGAGAGAGGTCGTCGTCGGGCATCGCCACGGGAGGCTACACCATCACCCGCTGCCGGGGCCGAGCTGTCCGCCGCCGCCGCTCCCCGACGACGACACGCCCTTGTGGAGCACGAGGTTGCGCCCGGCGGCCTGGCCGTGGGCGCGGGCGTCGGCGTTGCCGCTCCCGGCGCGCCGGATGGTGCGAACGTACGGGTGGCGCTTGCGGTAGAACGTCTCCAGCGCGGGGTCGCCCACCCACACGAGGCCCTTCTCCTGGTTGCTCCGCCGCTCGGTGTTGAGCTTCGAAAGGAAGCCCTGCATCACGCCCGCCCGGTACGCGCGCCGGTCGCGGTCGCCGCGGATGCCGTGCTGGCGCTTGTGCTGCTCCCAGAGCCCCTCGGACGTGTGGTGGAGAAACGAGTGGACGTACGCGGCCATGTCCAGGCTCTCGGGGGTGCCGCAGGCCTCGAGCACCGAGCCCCGCATCCCCTCGCGGACGCGCCAGACGGAGACCCAGATGCACTCGACGAAGAAGTGCTCTTCGAGGATGTGCGCGAGGAAGCGGGCGGCCTCGTCGACGCGCCCCGTCGGCTCGCCGAGGTGGCGGTGCGCGTAGCCCCGCGCGGCGCGGCCCGCCACGGTGTCGAGGTTGTACTTGAGCATGAGGCGCTGGGCGGCGTTCATCGCGGCCTGGGCCTCGTGCTCGTTGGGGCTCTCGGCGAGCGCGAGCAGCTTGCGGATGCGGTCGAGCACCGCCGCCTCGCCCTCGCTGCGGGCGCGCTCCTCGGGGACGCCGGCGGCGCGCGCGTCGAGCCCGCGCTCGGCGCACACCGCTTGAAACGCCGGGCCGTGGGCGGTCTCGTCGGTGCGCCCGAGCACCTCGTCGACGTACTGGTGCGCCATCTCGTGCTTGAGCACCTCGACCACCACGCCCCACGCGTGGTCGAGCAGCGTGGCCCGCGCGAACTCCATCGCCCGCGGCGCGCGCATCCACCGACCCATCGTGCCCCGCGCGTCGATGAGCCCGAAGGTGGGGCGCACCATCAGGCCGCGGAAGAGGTTGCGGTTGACCGTCTCCCACTCGCCGGCGAGGGCGCGGAGGGCGGCGGCTTCGAGGTCGGCGGTGAGCTGTTCGCGCGCGTCGTTCACGGGGGCGGCGTCATACCGTCAGGGCGCGCCGCGGGCAAGCGGGCGCGGGCGTGCGCGAACAGCCGCCGCCACGTCGTCGGCTCGGGGTAGAGCGTGACGAGCGCGAGGATGAAGTGGGCCCCGAGCCAGCCGATGGAGAGCGTCGACTGGATGCCGAAGTGGAAGCTCACGCCGAACGCGATGACCCACGGCCGCGCCCACGGCACGAAGAGCAGCCACGGCCCGACGAGCTCGTAGATCACGGTGAACAGCGCCAGGAGCCGCACGGCGACGTCGGGCAGCCACGTGGCGACCCAGAGGCCCGTGTCGCTCGCCCAGCGCGACGAGAGGGAGAGCTGGAGGACGGTGCCGGTGATCCAGCCCGTGGCGAAGAGCTTGGCGATGCCCGCGAAGAAATACACCTGCGCAAACTGGAGCTGGAGCAGGCGCAGCGGCGTGGCCCACACCTCCGCGGCGTCGCCCCCGGCGCGGCGGGCGTCGAGCGAGCGAGCGGCCCCCGCGTCGGAGAGCGCCAGGAGCGCGAGCACCACCACGAAGATGGAGTGGAGGGCCTTCTCGTTGATCTGGTCGATGGCCTGGAGCCATGTCCACACGGCGAGCGTGACAACGGACGCGACGCGCGTGCGCCAGCCGAGGGAGATGGCCGCGGCGCCGAGGGCAGCGACCAGCACGAGCGCGTAGGCGAGGACGGGCGGCGGTGCCCACGCGCCGATGGCCGAGCGGTGAAAGCCGACCGACGAGTAGAGCTCCTCGGCGTAGGGCAAACGCGTGAGGCACTCGACGCAAAGGAGGGCGCCGAAGCCCGCGCGGTAGAGGGCGAGGGGGAGCGGGTCGGTGGTGCCGAGCCAGTGGTCGGCGCGCGTGGGGGCGGTCACGGGCAGGGCTCGTCGTGGAGGATCTCGTTGACGCGCTGCTCGGGCCACGGGACCTGGCGGAAGGGGACGCGGCGGCCGCGCGTCTGGCGGTACGAGGTGTCGGAGATGCTGATCGCGCGCCAGTGGTCGGCGGGTCGGGCGTCGCGGTTGTGGCGGAGGCAGAGGTAGCGGACGAAGGCGCGGAGGGTGGCCGGGTCGCGCGACAGCTCGGTGTAGCGCCGCGTGCTCGACGACGCGGGCCAGGTAAACCACGGGTCGAGGTCGGCCTCGTCGCGCCGCCCGTCGTCGTAGAGAACGGCGAAGCGGAGGAGGTAGTAGTACCCGTCCTCGCGGTGAAACATCCACCACGCGCGGTTGAAGGGCCAGAGCGCGCGGTCGCCGTGCCCGAGGGGCCACGCGAAGCCGCTGAAGAGCACCGCCGCCGCGTAGAGCGCGAGGAGCCCGGCGCCCGCGCGCCGACGCCATGGAGTATCGACCGCCGTCATCGGCGCGCGAGGATAGTCGAACGAGCGGCGCAGCGCGACGAAGGTGTTCACCGCGGCGCCGGACGAGGGTACCTTCGTGGGTCTATGCGAGATCACGACGACCTGCCGGTGTGGGACTCCGACGCCCTGCGACGCTTCACCACGCACGCCGCTCGCACGGTGCGCGACTGGGCCTACGCGCGCCTCGCCGCCTCGCACGACGCGGCGCACGTCCCCTTTCTCCTCGAGCGTCTCCCGACGGCCGACGCATACGACGCCACCTGCGTGGTTGGGGCGCTGCGGGAGATCGCGCCGCGGTCGTTCGGCCCCGAACAGGTGTTGGTGTTGGAGGCCTTCGAGCGGTCGCTGGACGCGGGCCATGACAACGCGAAGCTCGCGCGCAAGGTGCTGGCCAGGGCGGGCGACGCGGGGGCCCTCGGGCGCCTCGCCGCGCGCTGCGCCGCCGGCGCGGCCGATCGCTGGGAGTGGGAGCTGGTGTACGAGCTCGACCCAGCCCGCTGCCGCGCGTTGCACCGCGACGGCGGCTGGATCGACGACCCCGCGGACGCTCCCGCCGCGGCCCTCCCGACGCTGGCGTGGGTGTGTGACGCCGAGGTGCTCCCGCGGGTTCACGAGCAGGCGCTCCGCACGCTGAAGCTCCCCGAGGGGGTCGCGTGGGAGGTGTTGATGCGCTGCCACGCCGAGCGCTGCCCCCTGGTGGATGGGCAGCAGCACACCCGCGCTCGTGCCTGCGCCGAGGAGCTCGCGACGGAGCTGGCGGCGCGCCGCTCGCCCGCGGACCGCGCGCTCAGCGCCCGCTGGGAGAGCGTCGACGCGCTGCGCCCGCTCGCCGACGCGATGGTGAACCACCGCCTGGGCGAGGCCGTGGCCTGGTGCCGCACGCGGCTCGACACGCTGCGGCGCAACGACGACGCCTCGGCCTGCGCGCGGGCCTACGCGGAGTGGCTCTCGCGGCAGCGCAAGCCCGAGCTGGAGATGGTGCAGGCGGTCGGTTCGATGGCCTTCGCGGCGGTCGATCGGGCCCTCGACGCCCTCAAGCCCTTCGACAAGGCCGACCCGGAGACCCGGGCGATGCGCACGCTGGCGACCTGCGCGCGCGACGCCGCGCCCCGGCGGCAGTGGGCCATCGGGCAGTGGGGCGACCCGGCGGGGCGCGAGGTCATCGAGCGCGCCGTGTCGCTGGGCCTCGCGTCCGTCGACGACGCCGTACGCATCGGAACCACACGCCTCGCCGAGCACCTGCCGGGCTTCGAACTCCCGGCGGCGGTCGGGGATCCGACGGGGCTCATCGAGTTTCGGCGGGTGAAGCTCGCGTGCCTCCGCGCGCACCCCGCGTCGGCCGAGCGCCTCGCCCGCGAGAACAACGCCGCCGCCGCGCCGCGCGCGCTGCTCTACGACGCCCTCGCGGAGCAGAACCGCCGCGCCGCGAGCGACGTCCTGCGGGGCGCGCTCGGCCGCCTCGCGGGGGGCACCGCCGACCTGCGCGAGTCGGTGCTAACGGCAGTGGAGGACGTCGGCGATCCGGCGCTCCTCGCCACCGTGATCGACGTGTGCGAGCCCAACCACGACGAGTTCGGGCCGACGCTCCGCGACCTCGCGTACCTCGCGCCGGGGGAGGAGTGGTCGTCGCCCGAGGTGGTGGAGGCGCTCGCCACGTACGAGCGCGCGGAGGCGGGCGAGATCGACGACCCGCCGCGCGACTTCGTGGTGCGCTTCCGCTGCGATGCGTGCGGTGCGGACGGGCGCGTGGCGGTGCCGCAGGGGAAGGTCCGCGCCGAGCAGCGGGAGTGTCGCGGGCAAGGGTGGGACGGGGTGTCGTTCAACCGCGTGATCGGGTGCGCGACCTGCGGCGCGGAGGATCAATACACCCTCTCCGAAGGGACCCGCTGGCGCGCGCTGATGTCGCTCTACTCCGCGGGCGACGGCTTCGACGTGTACGTCGGCGCGCTCGCGGTGGAGGGCGTGAAGGGGCGGCGCGCGTCCGAGCTGCTCCAGCATTTCGCCCAGGCGGCGGAGGCTGCGCCCGACGACGTCGACGCGTGGCGACGGCTCGCGGTGGCCCAGCGGCTCCTCGGGAAGTCCGACGCGGTGGCGGCGACGCTCCAGCGGGCCGCGGCGCTGGAGGGCGGCGACCTCGGCGCGGCGGTGCGCCTCCACGCGACGCTCGCGGAGCACGGCGACGCGGCGCTGGTCGCCCGGTCGGCGCGGCGGCTGCTCACGCTGCTGCCCCGCGGCGGCGACCCCGACACGCGGAAGATGGCCGCGAAGAAGGTGGTCGAGCACCTGCGAAACGACACGGGCGAGGTGCTGACGGTGACGTGGCGCGAGGGGAGCGCGGAGGTGACCCACGCGGTGGCCCTCGATCGGGTGCTCAAGTGGGAGCGGCTCGCGATGGTGCTCCACGACCCGAGCGTGCGGTCGATGGCGCTGGGCGGAGCGCGCCCGGAGGAGGGCGGGCGGCTGGAGAAGGTGATCGAGGGGCTGATCGCCGTGCCCGACATGCTGAAGCCGCAGGCGGCGACGCGGCCCAACCCGAAGGCGGTGGCCGAGCTGGAGGCGCGCTACCAGGCCGCCGGGCGCAACGACCCGTGCCCCTGCGGGAGCGGGAAGAAATACAAGAAGTGCCACCTCAACCAGCCGTGATGGCGGCGCGGCGCTGGTCTATCCTCGCGCTCCGATGACCGACGACCCGCAGCTCCCGCTCCGCTTCGCGACGAGGAACGCCCTCGCCGCGCTCCCCTGGTTCGACGTGCACGAGGGGGAGATCATCGTGTCCGACCCCGCGGTGGGCGACGTCATCGACATGCACACGCACTACGCGCTGCCGGTGCTGTCGCTGCACACCATCGACATGACGCGCGAGACGCCCGACTCCAACCTCCTGCTCGGCCGCTGCTGCGCGCATCACCTCGACGTCCGCGCCAACCAGTGCTTCGGCCCCGGTGAGCTCCGCTCGCTCAAGCGCGACCTCCTGCTGGGCGGGCTCACGGGCAAGGGCTCGCGCCGCGACCACACCGCGCCCAACCTCGCGCGCGACATGCGGAGCGTCAACGTCGTGCGCTCGGCGGTGCTCGGCATCGACATGGCGATGCCCAACCACCACCCGCGCGACACGCTCCTCGCGGCCCGCGACCGGAGCGAGGCGGTGGGCTACGGCAGCGTGCACCCGCGGGCCTTCAAGGCGCGCGAGCGCTTCGAAGAGCAGATGCACCTCGGCGCGCGGGGCATCAAGCTGCACCCGCCCAACCAGGTGTTCTACCCCGACGCGTGGTACGCGATGCGCATCTACCGCTGGTGCGGCGAGGAGAACATCCCCGTGATCTGGCACAGCGGCCCGGCGGGCATCGAGCCGAAGCTCGGTCAGCACTGCGCGCAGATGTTCCGCTACGAGAAGCCCATCCGCGAGCTGCCGGGGACGGAGTTCATCCTCGGGCACGCGGGGTCGCTGCAGCACCGGGAGGCGATCGCCATCCAGAAGCGCTACGGCAACGCGTGGCTGGAGATCTCCGGTCTCTCGCTCGGGCAGCTCCGCGAGGTGCTCGACGAGGCCGACCCCGAGCGCGTGGTGTTCGGCTCCGACTGGCCCTTCTACCACCCGGTGCTACCGCTCGCGAAGGTGCTCGTCGCCACCGAGGGGCGGCCCGAGCTGCGGCGCAAGGTGCTCCACGACAACGCTGCGCGCCTGCTGGAGCGCACCGCGCGGCGGCGTTAGAGGCCGACGCGCCCGGTGGTGAGCGCGCACAGCGTCACCTCGCACCCGTCGGGCAGGCCCGCGAGGTCGACGGCCTCCAGCCACGTCGTACCGGGGCCCCCGTCGTCGCATTGGTGCACCGACAACCTCGTGAGGGCAGGCACATGACGCAGCGTGAGGCTGCGCAGGTGGGGCACGTTCTGCAAGGACAGCGCGCGCAGCGTGGGGTGGCCCGCGCGGCAGGCGACCGCCACCCGCAGCGCCTCGATGGCCATGAGTGAACCCATGCCGATGGGGTTGTTCCAGAGCGAGAGGACGCGCAGCGCGGGGACGTGCAGCGCGGCGTCGCCGTCGAGCAGCGCGGCGAGGAAGCGCTCGACGTACGTGCCGTAGATCGTCGCGGTCGCCCCGTCGACCCCGAGGGCGTCGTGGACCTGGTCGAGGGCGTCGGCGTCGCAGTTGTCGAGCTCCAGCTCGCGCAGCGCGGGGGCGTCGAAGTGAAACCCGCGCAGCGCGTGGAAGTGCGTGAAGCACGCGGACTCGAGCGAGGCGCTGCGGACGGCGAGGACGTCCATCTGCGGGTGGTGGTTGTTGGTGAGGCGGAGCGAGGTGAGCGCGGGGAGCGCTTGCAGGAGCGCGACGAGGCCGTCTCGGGTGAGCGCTCCGGCGTTGAAGACCGCGAGGCTACGGGCCGCGCGGAAGACCGTGAACTGCGACGGATCGCGCAGCAGGAAGTCGTGGACCTCGCCCACGAGGCGCAGCGCTTCGAGCGTGCTCAGGGGGGCGGCGAGGGCGCGCAGGTGCTCGGCGCGATCGACGACCGCGAGGCACGCCACTGGATCGACCGCGAAGCCCAGCGAGCGCACCCGCTGGAGGTGCGCGAAGTCCTCCGCGCGGTCCTCCGGCGCTTCGGGGTCGCCGAGGGGAAGGCGATCGACTTCGATCCGCGGGAGCGCCGGGCCAGGCACCAACGCCAGCGCCTCCGCGAGCGCCGCCGCGTGGCGCCACGCGTGGGGAGCACGTAGCGCGACGCGCAGGAGGGTCGCCCGCGCGCCCACCAGCAGCGCGCCCAGTGCAGGGACGTCGAGCTCGGTCCGGTCGTCTCGCGGCGCGAAGAGGGAGAAATCCCGCAGCGCCGGGAGCCGACCCGCGAACGTGAGCGCCGCCCCCGCGGGTCGCTTGCGCACGCAGACCGTGACCGCTTCGAGCGTGTCGCTCGCGAGCGTCACTTGGGGGGCGTGGCGTGCGTCGACCGCGAGCGTCACCGCGCGGAGCGTCGATCGCGACCCCAGGCGGGCGATGAGCTGCTCGACGAGCCCCAGGGGTGCGTCGCGGAGGTGGAGGGCTTCGAGGGTGTCAGCGAAGCCAGGGAGCCCCTCGGGGAGTCCCGCCGCGCCGCGGAACCCGTCGCCGTGCAGCGCGCGCAGCGGCGCATCCCAGAAGTTCGACAGCAGGTCGGCGAGGGTCGCGCGCTGGACCGCGGGCGACGCGACCTGCTTCAGATGAAACGACACCGCGTTGGGGAAGAGGCGACGGAGCGACGCGAGGCCGGCGGCGTCCCAGGCCACGGGGGGGAGCGCGACGCTTCGCACCGAAGGGACCTCGGCGGCGGTGGCGAGCGCGTCGTGCCAGGACTCACGCGTCCACTCCTCGTCCGCCCCCTCGGTGTGCTCGGCGCGCTGTTCGCGAAGGGACTGGAGGAAGGTTGCGACCGCGCCGTGGCTCACGCGCGAAGTCTAACTGAACGGCGGTGGCGCCGCACCATCGTACGATCGCCCCCGATGGCAGCGGCCCCCCGCGCGCAGCTCTTCTCCGACACGCTCCGCTCGCTCGCGGCGCCCCGTCGCGCCGTGCCGCTCGCGCTCGTGGGGGCGTCGCTCGTGTCGGCTGAGTGGTTCGCGAGCCGGTCGCCGCGCGCGGTGCTGGTGATCGCGGCGCTCTTCGTCGTCTTCAGCGCCAGCGCCCCCGCGATCTGGCGCGCGCTTTTCGCCCGCCCGCTGCGTACCGCCGCCGATCACGCCGCGGCCTGGGCGCTCTACGCCGGCGCCGCCGCGGTGCTGGTGGGCGGGCTCGCGGTGCTCCTCCCCGTCGCCTTCGGGGTGGGGTGGACATACGTCGCCGAGCCCAACTCCCGCGGCGTGCTGGGGGTGCTCTTCCTGGTGGGCGGATGGGGCCTCGGGCGCGACATCGAGCTGGAGGCCAGCATGCTCCACGAGCGGGCCCGCGCCGAGCGCCTGGCGGTGGAGGCCGAGCACGCGCAGATCCTCGCGCTGCGGGCCCAGCTCGACCCGCACTTCCTCTTCAACACGCTCAACGCCATCGCCGAGTGGTGCCGCGAAGACCCGGCCGTGGCCGAGCGGGCGACGCTCGACCTCGCGGCGCTGCTGCGTGCGGTGTTCGACGCGCTCCAGACGCCGGGGTGGGCGCTCGCCCGGGAGGTGGCGATGCTCCGTCAGCTCGCGGCCCTCTACGCCACCCGCGACGCCGGGCGCTATCGCTTCGTGTTCGACGTCGACGAGGCCGCCACCGCCCGGCAGATTCCGCCGCTGGTGCTCCTCGCCCTCTTCGAAAACGCCATCAAGCACGGGCCTTCCGCGGGGCACACGGGGGTGGTCACCCTCCACGTCCGCGCGGCCGGGAGCGACGCCGTGGTCACCCTCACCAACCCGGGGCCTTTCGGCGGACCGCGCGAAGGCGGCGCGGGCCTCGCGAGCGTAGAACGGCGCCTCCGCCTCGCGTACGGTGACGGCGTGCAGCCGACCTTTAGCTCCGCTCACGACACCACCACCGTCGTCGTCACGCTCCCGGCGCGGGAGGTGGGCGCGTGACCGCCCTGCGGGTGCTCATCGCCGACGACGAGGAGATGGCGCGGCGGCGGCTGCGACGACTGCTCAGCGCGCTCGCCGACGTGGAGGTGGTCGGCGAGTGCGCCTCGGGCGACGCGGCGCTCTCGCTGCTCGAAGCGGTGGACGTCGACGTCGCCGTGCTCGACGTGCAGATGCCGGGGCTCACCGGCCTCGACGTCTCGCAGGCCGCGGCGGAGCTGGGCGTCGAGGTGATCTTCGCCACCGCCCACCCGGAGCACGCGCTGACAGCCTACGACCGCGGGGTGCTCGACTACGTGCTGAAGCCCGTCGAGCCCGACCGCCTCGCCCTCGCGATCGAACGAGCCCGCGCCCGCATCACGCCGCCCCCGCGAGAGGCCGCCGTGCCCGAGGCCGCACCGTTCGACCGCCTCGCCCTCACGGTGGGCGGCGACCTGCGGCTCTTCCCCGTGGCCGAAATCGCCTGCGCGGTGCTCGAAGGGGCGCTCGTTCGCCTGCGGGCGGGTGCCGAACTCGTGTGGACGGAGCTCACGCTGCAGGAGCTGGAGGTGCGCCTCGCGGGCCGCGGGTTTGTGCGCGTACACCGACGCGCGCTGCTGCACCTCGCCCACGTCGACCGGCTGCGGCCGTTGGCGACGGGGGGCTACCTCGCCCTCACGCGCCAGGGCGACGAGGTGCCAGTGTCGCGTCAGGAGGCGCGGCGACTCCGGCAGCGCCTCGGGCTCTGACTCAGGTTTGGCCGTTGACGCATCGCGGACCGTGTGACGGTGCCGCTCGTCACGGCCCCCTCTCCGCGCTGCCGCGCGCCCTCACCCCCGCGGAGCGGGGGCAAGGGCTCCCTCGTCTGC
>JBILLV010000547.1:0-4262 GCA_044375895.1 Polyangiales bacterium
CTTCGGCGGCGGGATCATCCCCGAAGACGACGTCGCCCGCCTCACGGCCGCCGGCGTCGCGCGCGTCTTCACGCCCGGCACCCCCCTCACGGAGATCGTCCAGTGGGTCGGCGACCATGTGAAGCCGCGCGAAGCGTGAGGGCGCTCCTCCCGCTCTGCCTCTGCGCCCTCGCCTGCGCCGCCACGCGCCCCGAACCCGTGGGCCGCGTGGTGTGGATCGATCCTCCGCCCGGTACGCCGTACCCCGACGCCGCAACACCGACCGACGCGATCGCCGAGCTCGACGTACCCGCGGCTGCGCCCGCCGCACCGCCGCGTCCGATGGTGGCTGTCCTCCCGACGCTCACGCTCGACAACCTGCGCTTCCGCGACACCTCCGAGTGCGCGCGCGGCGCCTGCGTCCACCCGCGCTCGCCCCTCGGCCCGGCCCCCGTCGCCACCGACGATGGGGCCACCACGCTCCCTCCGACCAACGCCTGGGTGCAGGTGATTCGCCCGGGCGCATCGGTGCGCGTCCCCCACGACGCCGCCATCGACCTCCTCGGCGTGACGCTCACCGGCACGGCCGTCCTCGACGAGATCGTCCCGCGCGCCACCCGCGCCCCGTCTGCGCCGCCGTGGACTGCCTTTCGTTACCCCGGCGCGGGTGCGGTGCTGCGCGCGAGCGGCGCGTCTCCAGTGGCCCTGCTGCTCGTCACCGCGACGGGGGCCATCTCGCCCGAGAGCGACGCGCCCATCCCCACCCGAACGACGCCGTACCGGGTCGTGACGCGCGACCTCAACGCCACCGAGACGCTCACCTGGGCGGGCGGCGCGATGCACGCGCGCATCGCGTTCGAGGCCACCAGCTCCCCGCGGGCGAGCCTCGAGCTGCTCTTCGCGAGCGACGACGCCCCCGTGGCCGAGCACGCGCATCCGGGCGCGTGGGAGACGCTCGTGGCGCTCTCCGCCGCGGGCCACCTGCACCTCCCCGCGCAGCGCGTCGGCGAGCGCGACCTTGGCGCCCGCGACCGCACCGTCACCGACGGAACCATCGTGTACGTCCCCGCGGACGTCCGCCACGCCTGGCAGCCCGACGGGACGCACCCGCTGGTCGCCGTCCAGGTGTACTCGCCCCCTGGCCCCGAACAACGCTTCCGCGCCCTCGCGGCGCCCCCGACGACCCCGCCATGAACTTCGACCTCCCCGAGAGCCACCGCGAGATCCAGCGCATGGTGCGCGAGCTCGGCGCTCGCCTCGTCGCCCCGCACGCTCGCTCCTGGGACGAGGCCGGCGTCCTCCCGACGGCCATCCTCGCCGACCTCGCCGCGCAGGGCCTCCTCGCGGTGCGGGCCCCCGACGCGTACGGCGGCTCGGGGCTCGACGCGCTCGCGCTCACCCTCGTCGTGGAAGAGCTCGCGCGCTACCACGGCTCCCTCGCCTACGCGGTGGCAGCGCACAACGGGCTCGGCGTCGCGCACCTCTCGCTCGCTGGCAGTGACGCCTTGCGGGAGCGCACGATCCCTGGGGCCGCGTCGGAGGACGGACTCGTCGCGTGGCTCGACGATGGCGTCACCGCGAAGCGCGCGGGCGACGGCTGGACGCTGCACGGAAATGCTCCCCGCGTGGTGCTCGGGGCCACGGCGCGCCGTATCGTGGTGGCCGCCCGCACGGTGGAGGGCCCGACGGCCTTCGTGGTCGACCGCGACGCGGTGGGGCTTCGGGTGTCGCGACGGGTGGAGACGCTCGGCATGCGGGCCTGCGAGTCGAGCGACCTGAGCTTCGAAGCGTGCGCGGTGGCCGACGACGCGCGGGTCGGTGAGGTCGGAGCTGCGGCTGACGCGACGGTGCGGGTGCGCGCGGGCTACGACCTCGCGCTGGCAGCGCTCGCGGTGGGCTGCGGCCAGGGGGCGCTCGACGCCGCCGTGGCCTACGCCAAAGACCGCAAGCAGTTTGGCCAGCCGATCGCGAACTTCCAGGCGATCCAGTGGATGCTGGCCGACGCGCGGGTGGAGCTCGACGCGGCGCGGCTGTTGGTGCAGCGGGCCGCGGCGACGGACGACGCGGGCGGCGACGCGCGCATCGAGTCGGCGACGGCGCGGCTGTACGCCAGCGAGGCGGCGTCGCGCGCGTGTAGCCGGGCCCTCCAGGTGCATGGGGGCTACGGGTACACGCGGGAGTTTCCGGTGGAGCGGCACCTGCGTGACGTGAAGGTGTGCGAGCTCGGAGACGGCGGCAACGCGGGGCGGCGCGCGGTGGTCGCGGCGACGGCGCGGCCTACGGCTTGAGCAGCGCGCTCCGGTAGATGCGCTTCGTCGTGGCGGAGGCCATGGTGCGCGGCGTAAAGCGCAGGAAGAAGTCGTTCAGCTGGTTGAGGGCGCCGGGGATGACGAAGCGGCGCCGCGCCACGAAGCCGTCGAGGGCCTTCTGCGCGCACACGTCAGCGTCCATCATCCCGACGTCACCCTTCTTGAACTTCCGCCCCGTCCCGCTCTTCTCCCCCATCTCGGTCGCGATGCCTCCGGGGACAAACACCGTCAGCGACACGCCCTTCTCCGACACCTCCTCGCCGAGCGCGAGGCCGAAGTTGTTGAGGAAGGCCTTCGTCCCGCAGTACGCCGACTGGTAGGTGGTGGGCACCGTGCCCGCGACGCTCGACACGATCATCGCGCCGCCCCCCTCGCCCGCCGCGATCTGGTGCTTGAGAAACTGCTGCGTGAGGTACACGACGCTGGTCACGTTGGTGGCGAGCATCTTCTCGAAGTCCTCGAACGAGAGGTCGAGCCCCGGCCCGAAGTACGACACCCCCGCGTTGAGGATGGCGGCGTGGATGGTGCGGCCCGCGGTCGCCTCGGCGTAGGTGCGGACGACATCGTCACGCACGGTCATGTCGGCCTGGAGGCACACCACGTCGACCCCGTGGGCGGCGCGGAGCTCGTCCGCGAGGGCCTCCAGCCGGTCTTTGCGGCGGGCCGCGAGCACGAGGTGGCCCTTGTGGTCGCGGGCGATGATGCGGGCCATCTCCAGCCCGAGCCCCGAGGAGGCGCCGGTGACGAGGGTGTATTTGCCGGTGAGGGTGAGCTTGTTCATGACGCGCGCGGCTATAAACACCGCCGCGCCCCTCGGGGTCAACGGAACTCCCTCATCGTCGCGAGGCGCCATTTCGTGTCCGGTGCGCGCCGGGGAGTTGGTACACTGCGCCCCGACCGATGCGTGCGACCTGGCTGATTGCGGCGACGATCCTGGCGGTGGTTTGGGTTCCGGTGCTCATCCTGCCGGTCGACGCGTGGGTGTTTGCGCTCCCCGTGCTCCTCACGGTGGGCGTGGTCGCCGCCACGGTGTCCTACGACCGCAAGACGGCCGCGGGCAACGCCGACTCGCGCAAACGGACGCTCACCACGGCGCTCTCCGAACGCCTCCGCGCGGCCAACCCCGACCAGCAGCTCGGCATCACCACGATGCGCGAAGACCTGCGCGAGGCGGTGGGCAAGCTCACCGGCGCCCTCCCCGGGCAGAGCGCGCGGCACGCGGTGGACGCGCTGCCCTGGTACCTCGTGATGGGTCCGTCGCAGTCCGGCAAGAGCTCGATGCTCGGCGCCACGGGGCTGGAGTTCGGCTACACGACGCCGGCCGCCGGGGCGCGCGGGAGCCGCGGCTGTCGCTTCTGGCTGACGCCCAACATGGCCTTCATCGACACCGCGGGCGACTACATGAACGGCGGCCCGGCGCACGCCGAGTGGCTCGCCATGCTCCGCGAGCTGGAGACCACGCGGCCCGGCCAGACGCTCCACGGCATCGTGATGGTGCTCGCAGCCGACACGCTGATGCAGGCCCGCCCCGACGACCTCGACGCGCTCGGCAAGACGCTGCGCGAGCGCGTCGACGAGGCCCTGGGCTTTCTCGGCATCGACGTGCCGGTGTACCTCGTGGTCACCCGCTGCGACACGCTGCCGGGCTTCATGGAGTACTTCTCCGACCAGCGCGGCTCTGAGCGCGGTCAGGTGCTGGGCTTCACGCTGCCGATGCGCGGCAAAGACGACCCCGTCGCCCTCTGCACGAAGCACTTCGACGCGCTCGCGGGCGACCTCTCGCACCGGATGTACCGCCGGGTGCAGGGGCGGGCCCACGTCGAGGCGCGCGGGTCGACGTACATGTTTCCGCAGTGGTTCACGGGGCTGCGGGCGGCGCTGCTGGCCGTGGTGGGTCGCCTCTTCGCGCGCAACCGCTTCATGGACCAGGTGTCGGCGCGCGGCGTGTACTTCGTGAGCGCCGCGGAGGCCCTG
>JBILLV010000200.1:0-16784 GCA_044375895.1 Polyangiales bacterium
CGCGAGCGCGCTGCGCCAGCTCCTGTGGTACGCGGTGCAGTCCGACCTGCTGGTGTGCTCCCGCATGATCCTGAGCGGCGCCGAGGTGTCGCCCGACCGCGTGCTGGAGTACATCGACTCGTACCTCGCGAGCGCGTGGCACCCGGGGGCGCCGCCGGAGCCTCCCTCGCCCGGTCTCCCCACCGCGGACAGCGACCACGCGCCCATCGCGACCTCGGTCGCCGAGCACACGGCGCTGCCGTTCCACGAGTCGACGGAGGTGTTTCGCGCGGAGCGCCCGTCGGGCCAGCCGGGCTTCGTCGACCTGCTCGGCGACACGGGCACGGGCGAGGATTTCCACCGGGCCAGCGTGGAGCCCACGTCCCCTTCGACGATGCTCGACCCGGAGGTGCGAGCCCGCCTCGCGGCCAGCCGCGGCGCCGCGCTGCCCGAGCACTTCACCCTCGACGACGACGCGGCCTCGGGGGCCTGGCGCCGCTCGATCCTCGAGGGCGTGACGCCGTCTCGCCGCCCCGCCCCGACGCTCAGCGCCCTCTCCGACGACGCCCTCTTCTTCCTCGAAGCCTCCGGCGCCCGGTGGCCGTGCGACCTGGGCAACCTCCAGGCGGCCCGCGCCATCTTGATGACGCAGGCCCCCCGCGGCGACACGAGCGGCGACCCCCGCGGCATCACCCGGGCGTGGTCCGAGCGGGTGGAGCGCGGCTACGACGAGCTCCGACGGCTGGCCGAGCGCTGATCGGTTGCGGTAGTCTCCGGGCGATGACCCCTACGCTCCGCGCCGCCGTCGTGGCGACGGCCCTGACGCTCGCCCCCTCGCTCGCTCCCGCCATCACAGCGCGCCCTGTCACCGTGACCGAGCTCACGCGCTCGGCCGACGATGTGATCGTGGGCACGGTGCGCCGCTCGTTGAGTCGTTGGGAGGGGCGCTTCATCGTCACCGACCACGAGGTGGAGCTCACCGCGGTGCTCAAGGGCCGGCTGCCGTTGCGCGCTGTGGTGGTGGTGCGGGTGGCGGGCGGCGTGGTGGGGCGCATCGGGCAGCACGTGCCGGGCGCGCCTTCGCTCGAAGACGGGCGGACGTACGTGCTCTTCCTCGCGGGCGGCGTCTCTGACGTGCGGTACCTCGCGCACATGACGGCGGCGGTGGTGCCGATGACGGTCGACGCCGCGGGGCGGGTGCAGGCGACGGCGCCGGAGTCGCTCACGATGGGCGCGCCGACGATGGCCTTCGAACGCCTCGTGGGGGCGGTGCGGGCGGTGGCGCCGTGAGGCCCGCGGCGCTGGTGGTGGCGCTCGGCGTGTGGGCGCTGGCGGGCGACGCGGCGGCGTACTGCCGCTCGACGACGTCGCGCATGCGGGCGACCTCGCTGGGAGAGTGCGTGCGGACGGGCATCCCGCTGTCGTGGCGGTCGCGCTGCACGGGCTTCTCGCTCTTTCGCCTCAACACGCCGATGAACATCCCGCTGATGGAGTTCGACCGGCTGGCGCGGGTGGCGACGGAGGCCTGGGCGCGGGTGCCGTGCGACGCCGACGGCCGCGGGATCCAGTACTTCCGCGTGCTCCCCAACCTCCCCACGTGGAACCCCTCGGGCTACGACCCGCGCGGGCAGAACTCCAACACCATCGGCTTTCGCCCGCGGTGGAACGACGACGCGATCCACCGCCCCGGCGCCATCGCGATCACCATCGCGACCTTCGACTCGTTCACGGGCGAGATCTTCGACGCGGACATGGAGATGAACGACGCCGAGTTCGACTTCTCCATCGGCACGACGATGTCCGACCCGTCCGCGGCCGACCTCCAGACGATCCTGACGCACGAGTTCGGGCACTTCATGGGGCTTTCGCACAGCGACAACGACCGCGCGGTGATGTGGCCGGAGGCGGGCCTCGGGGAGATCCGCCGCGACCTCACCTCTGACGACTCCGCGGGGATGTGCGCGATCTACCCCGCCGCGCAGACGCCCGCCGCGCGCTGCATCGCCGTCCCCTACGGCGGGCTCACCACGCACGCCGGCGGCACGCTGGTGACGGGCACGTGCAGCGCATCGCCGCGTACAACCTCGCGCGGCGCGTGGACGGCCCTGGGCCTGGTCGCCCTCGCCGCCCTCGCCCGTCGGCGTGAACGAAGCATCACGCGCCCCACGTAACATCCGAGACCCGTGACCGCGCCGCGGGGGGTGTGAACGGCTGGATACGCCCGCGCGTTCTACGACAATTTCAGTGAATTTCTCGTCCGTCAGGCGTCATGGGGGGCGCGCGCGAGGCGGCACGGCGGTTGCGAACTGGCGAATCTGCCGGAGGACGACGCCGATGACGAACACCTGCTCGACCCTGAACGACGCCCAGCTCCGCGACCGCCTGCTCACGCTGGACGGGTCTGCGTGGCGCGAGTTTCACCACCGTTACGACCGCATGGTGTGGACGTGCGTACACCGCGTGGTCGCGCGCTTCAGCGGAGTGGTCCCCTCCGACGCCCTGCATGAGATCCGGGCGAACTTCTACGCCTGCCTGCTCGCCAACGACATGCACAAGCTCCGCACCTTCGACGTGGATCGCGGCAACAAGCTCGGGAGCTGGATCGGGCTGATCGCGATCAACGCGGCGTGGGACTACCTCCGCGGCTGCGCCCGCCGCCCCACCGCGCCCCTCTTCGCGGCGGAGAATCTGCACAGCGACGAGGCCGACCTCTTCACCCGCTCGGCCGCCCGCGAGGAGTGCTCGCGCCTCGCCGACGTGGTGAGCGGGATGTCGAAGCGCGATCGGGAGTTCGTCCAGCTCTACTTCGTCGACGGCCGCTCTCCCCAAGAGGTGGCCGACGCCCTGGGGATGAACGTCAAGAGCGTCTACACCAAGAAGCACCGGCTCACCCGCCTGCTCCGCGACGCCCTCCGCGCGAAGCTCGAGCCGGTCTCCATCGCCGCCTGATCGCCTCCCCTCCCCTCTCCTCTCCCCGCTACTTCTTCTCCTCTTCGAGCATCCCGTCGGGCAGGTCGTGCCCCATGCGACTCTGCTTCGCGCGAAGGTACTCCCGGCTGTACACGTTGACGGGGACGTTCACCGGGACGCGCCGCGTGATGCGCACGCCTTCAGCCTCCAGCCCGTCGACCTTCGCCGGGTTGTTGGTGAGCAGCGCCACCGAGCGGACGCCGAGCGCGCGCAGCATGTCGGCCGCGGGGCGGTAGCTCCGGAGGTCGTCGGCGAAGCCCAGGAGGCGGTTGGCGTCGACGGTGTCGTGCCCCTGCGACTGAAGCGCGTACGCGCGGATCTTGTTGCCGAGCCCGATGCCGCGCCCCTCCTGGCGGAGATAGAGCACGACGCCGGCGCCCGCCTCGGCGATGGCCCGGAGCGCGTGGTCAAGCTGCTCGCGGCAGTCGCACTTGAGCGAGTGGAGCGCCTCGCCCGTCCAACATTCGGAGTGGGCGCGCGCGAGGACGTCCTCGCCGTTCGCGACCTCGCCGCACACGATCGCGACGTGCTCAACGGGCGCGCATTGGGCGTCTAACCCGCAGGGGAGCTCGCGAAACACCACCACACGGAAGGCGCCGTACTCCGTCGGCACGTCCGCCTCGGCGTAGCGCTCGAGGGAGCTGGGAGGCATCGGGGCGGAGGGGTCCATCGGTGGGGCGCGGAGCATCGTCGGCGGGGGCGCCGCCCGTCAAGCGGTCCAGAATTTCGCGGACGCGCGGACGTGGGGATATCGTCCCGCGCGATGAAGATCGTCAGCTGGAACGTGAACGGCATCCGCTCGGCCTTGAAGAGCGGCTTCCTCGACTGGTTCAAGGCCACCGACCCCGACGTGCTCAACCTGCAGGAGATCCGTGCGGAGTGGGCCGAGCTCGACCTCTTCACGCAGCGCGAGCTGTCGGCGCACCACGACGTGTGCTGGTTCCCCGCGACGTCGAAGAAGGGGTACTCGGGGGCGGCGACGCTCACGCGGAAGAAGCTCGGGTTCGCCCACACGAAGGGCCTCGGCATCGAGGCCTACGATGTGGAAGGGCGCATGGTGGTGAGCGAGCACCCGGCCTTCACCTTCATCGCGGGCTACTTCCCCAACGCCGCCGCCGAGCTCGTGAGGCTCCCGTACAAGCGCCAGTTTGCCCGCGACCTCGCGGCCTTCGTGCGCGCCCGCCACGCCCAGGGCAAGCGCGTCGTCGTCGTCGGAGACATGAACGTCGCCCCCGAAGAGATCGACCTCGCCAACCCGAAGACCAACCGCAAGAACCCCGGCTTCACCGACGAGGAGCGCGAAGACTTCCGCGGGTACCTCAAGGAAGACCTCGTGGACGTGCTCCGCGAGCGTCACCCCGGCGAGAAGGGCCTCTACAGCTGGTGGTCGCAGCGCGGCGCCGCCCGCGCGAAGAACGTCGGCTGGCGCATCGACATCTTCCTCGTCAGCCGTCCCCTCGCGGCGAAGGTCACCGACGCGCGGATTCACCCCGACGTGCGGGGCTCGGACCACTGCCCCATCTCCCTCGACCTCGACGTCTGACCTTCAGCTTCGCGGCCGCATCCCGTCGAGGAGCACGTCGGCGAGCTGTGTGGCCGCGCGCTTGAGCCCGCCCGCCTCGGCGCTCCCGAGGGCCCACGTCATCGCGATGCCGTCGAGCGCCCCGAAGATGGCGCGCGCCATGATGCGGGGAGAGACGTCCTCGCGGAGCTCGCCCGCGCGCTGCCCCTCGGCCACCACCGAGGCCATGAGCTCGAGGTACTCGGTGAAGCGCTTCGTCGCGTACTGCTTCAGCAGCCGCGACGACTGACGGAGGTTCACCGTGATCACCTCCGCGAGGTCGCGCTCGCCCTCCAGGAGCCCGAGCTGAAACTCCACGATGCGTCGCACGCGCGCGCCGCCCGGCGGGAGCCCCTCGACCTCGCGGCGCAGGAGTGTGAGCAGACGGGTGATGCGGTCTTCGAAGAGCGAGGTGAGGAGCTCGTCCTTGCTCTTGAAGTAGAGGTAGATGGTGCCGTCGGCCACACCCGCGGCCTTCGCGATCTCCGACACGCGCGAGGCGTAGAACCCTTTGCGCGCGAAGACCTTCACGGCCGCTCGGAGGATGCGCTCGCGCTTCTCGACGGCCTTGGGGTCGTCGCGGCGGCGCCCGCTGGGTCGCGGTTCATTCACGCGGCGGGCGCTACCATGGGGTCGCGCGGGGCGTCAATCGGTCAAGCCGGGGGGGCGCCGATGCCGACGGCGGTGGTGGTGGGCGACGGGGCCTGCGCCTGCTGCGCGCCCGCCCCTCCCTTGCCCGCGTCGCGGAGAAACTCGTCGAGGAGGTCGCGGCACTCGGGCCTCCCGCGGAGGTGACGCACGATGATGTCCGTCGCCTCGGTGAAGCTCCGCTCGTACGTGACCCCCTCGCGGGTGCGCTGCGCGACGCGCTCGCGGCCCTGGGAGAGGTCCTCCTCCATCGCGTCGGCGTAGCGGGCGAGCTGCGCGCGGAGGTCCTCGATCTGCCGGCGCAGGTCGCGGGCCTGAGCGTCCTTGCGGGCCGCGCGGAGCTCGTGCTCGGCCAGCGCCTCGCGCCGCGCCTCGACCATCGCCGTGGTCTGCCCGACGCGCTCGTACGCCGTCCGCAGCGCCGCCCCGCTCACGCCCTGCTTCTCTGCGCCGTCGGCCTGTCCGCGCGCCTGCGTCTGGTTGCGCTCCGCGGCCGCCATGCGCTCGCGCTGCTGCGTCACCATCTCGTTCTCCGCGGCGGCGTCGCGGAGCACGCGGCTCTCCTCGTGGGCGAGCTCCTCCACCTTGCGCCCGATCTCCGCGCGGAGCGCCCGACCGCGCCGCTCCAGCGCCTCCAGCTTGCGCATGTGCGAGGCCACCTCGCCCTCCAGCCGCGCCGCCCGGTTGGCCAGCCGCCACGCGTCGTCGAGCGCGCCCTGCACCTCCGCGGGCGCGTCTCCCGCGGGGTAGGCGCGGGCCACCATGCGCCCGAAGAGGGCCGCCCGCGAGGCCCACTCCGCCACGCCCGCGGAGGGGGCAGGCGGCGGCTGCGGCGGCGACGCGGGGGCCTCGGCCGAGTTCGCGATCTCCCAGGGCGTCGACGGGAGCGAGCGCTGGAAGGCCTTGAGGTCTTCGGAGAGGTGGTGGGCGTCTTTGTAGCGCCGGGCCACGTCCTTCTGGAGCAGCCGCAGCACGATCGCCTCGGCCTCGCGCGGCAGGTCGGCGCGCAGCACGCGGGGGTTGGGCGGCGGCGCGTTTCGCTGCATCTCCAGGAGCTGCTCGCGGTCGTGCGAGTGGAAGGGGAGCTTCCCCGTCGTCATCTCGTAGAGCAGGATGCCGAGGGCGTAGAGGTCGCTCGACGCGTTGGCCTCCTCGCCGCGCGCCTGCTCGGGCGACATGTACTCGGGCGTCCCAAACACCGCCCCCTTGGGCGCGAGGCGCGGGTCGCGGGCGAGGTGCGCGAGGCCGAAATCGAGGATCTTGACGAAGTCCTTCCGGCCGCCGCGGTTGGTCAGCAGGATGTTGTCGCTCTTCAGGTCGCGGTGCACCACGCCGAGGTCGTGCGCGCGACCGAGCGCCGCCGCCATCTGCTCGAGCACGTCGACCGCCCGCGCCATCGCGAACTGCCCCTTGGCGATCTCCGCCGAGAGCGGCGTGCCCACGAGGTACTCCATCACGAGGTAGAGCTCGCCCTCGTCGGTCTCCCCGATGTCGTGGATGTCGATGATGTGCGCGTGGTCGACGCGGTTGGCCGCTCGCGCCTCGCGCAGCATCCACGCGCGGAGGTGCGTCTCCGTGCGGAGGTCGGGGCGGATGAGCTTGAGCGCCACCACGCGGTCGATGAGGACGTGGCGCGCGCGGTACACCACGCCCATGCCCCCCTCACCGAGGCGCGCCTCGAGTCGATACCGGCCCGCAACGACGCGCCCGATGTACGGGTCGTTGCCCTTGCCCGACGTGTGCCCTGGAGTCTTCGTAGTCACGCGTTCACCTCTCGCCTGATTCCTTGCGCTTGCCCTCAGTGAAACGGCATCCGGCGCGAGAACTCAAGCCCCGAATGTCACTCTTCAGACACCGCAGTGTCCGACCGGTGGGGTCATGTACGGCGCGCGGTCAGGGAGACACGCACCACCTCGGGCGGCGCCGCGAGGCGCACGGGCGGCCCGGTGATCCCCACGCCGCGCGAGACGAACAGGCTCGATCCGCCGCGTTGGTAGCGCCCCGCGACGAAGGGCATGAGCCGATCGGCGACGTGGCCGACGTTCACCTGGCCCCCGTGCGTGTGCCCCGAGAGCTGGAGCGCCACGCGGCCCGCAGCCTTGATGAAATACACAGGATTGTGAGCCAGCAGCACCACCGGCGCCTCCGGATCGGCCCCCGCGAGGGCGCGCCGCAGGTCGGGACCGGCCCCGCCAAACAGCCGCGGCGCCATCACGTCGTCGACCCCCGCGAGCGTGATCGAACCCCGCCGCGGGTCGCCCGTGTGCACCTTCACCGCCGCGTTGACGAGGCACGAGATCCCTGCCGCCGCGAAGCCTCCTCGCACCGCCTCACGCCCGGTGTAGTGGTCGTGGTTGCCCAGGATCGCGTGAACGCCGAGGCGCCCCCGCAGCCGCGCGAGGGCCCGCACCGCGTCGGGCACGTGCGCCGGGTTGTTGTCGAGGATGTCGCCCGTGATCACCACGAGGTCGCCGCGCAGCGCGTTGACGCGCTCGATGAGGCGATCGAGCTCGCGGGGACCGGTGAAGATCCCGATGTGCAGGTCGGTGATCTGGACGATCGTGAGCCCGTCGAGGGAGGGCGGCAGGTCGGTGACGGTGACGCTCGCCTCGGTGAGCTGGAGGTCGTGCCGCTCGCGCAGAGCCCCGTAGAGCGTGGCCGCGCCCGCCGTGCCTGTGACTGCCAGAGAGAGGCCCTGCGCGATCACCTCGCGCCGCGTGGGAGCGTCTGGCGGCGGCGCCTCGGGGCGTGGGCGAAGCCGCTCGACGATGCGCCAGGCGTTGGACACGAAGTGGACGCCGAGGATGCCCGCGGCGCTGGCGAACAGGGTGAAGCCCGAGAGCCGCGAGAGCCACACGAGGGGTCGCCAGATGCCGCCGCCGACGGGCGCGTAGAGCCGCGCGCTGAGCTCGATGATCGTCGAGAGCGCCACGGCCGCGACGCATGCCACCAGGAGCCAGCGTCGCGTCGTGCGGCCCTCGGTGCGTCGCGGTGCGATCGCTCGCGCGGTGACGTAGAGGCCGAGGCCCACTTGAATCGCCAGCACCACGGCGAAGAACACGAGGCGCAGGAGGATGGCCACGACGCGGCGATCATGGGGACAACGGCGCCCGCGCGCAACGACCACCCGCGCGAACGTCCCTGGCGAGGGGGCGAACGGCGCTGGACAACCCGCGGGCGCGCTCGTACCTTGTCGCCCTCTTTGGGGGCGCCTCAGCCTCCACCACGCCACCCCCAACCCGCCACACGTCACGCGTCTCGTCGCCGCCGCGCCCCCGCGGCCCCTTCGACGACGGCGCCCCACCCCATGGACACGCCATGAGCATCGAGAACCGCCAGAAGATCCCTGTCCCCCGCCGTTCGTTCCTGTGGTCGCTCAACGAGACCTCGGGCGAGATCCTCCTGCACGTCGGTCCGACGGAATTCACCCCGAGCGCCAACGACCGCATCGTCCGCGCGAACGAGCGGGGCGGCTTCGAGCAGGCGCCGATGGAGGCGAGGCCCTTCATCGTCGCCCGCGACGGGGAGTACGTCATCCTCACCAACCCGATGCGCGGCGACGTGACCGAGGAGTACTCCAACGGGGCGTACATCCCCGGCGGCAACAAGGAGAAGGAGCTCATCCTCGGCACGACGCGCATCATCCCGGGGCCCTGCGCCTTTCCGCTCTGGCCGGGCCAGTCGGCGGAGGTGCGGCCCGCGCACAAGCTCGGCGCCAACCACTACCTCCTCGTCGAGGTGGTGGGCGCCGTCGAGGAGCGCGCGCGGTACTACAAGCTCCTCATCGCGTCGGCGGAGCTGTCGAGCGCCGTCATCGACGCCGGCGGCGACGCCACCGACGCCCAGGGCGCACCGGAGGCGGGCGCGGCGAAGGTCCCGTCGCAGCTCCGGCTGGGTCAGCGCATCGTGATCCAGGGCCGCCACACGCAGCTCTTCATCCCGCCGTCGGGCGTCGAGGTGGTGGCGCCCGTCGAGGACGTCGACCCGTCGCAGATGGCGCGCACCGACACGGACGAGGACGGCATCGCGACGCTCCCACCAGCCACGCAGCAGGAGTGCGCGAAGCTGGTGGCGCAGGTGCGCGAGGGCGTGAGCGCGAAGCAGTTCAGCGTGCTCAAGAACGAGCTGCGCCACCGCAGCGACCTCACCACCGGGCAGCGCGCCATCGTGCTCACGGCCCTCGACGCGGCCTTCGAAGAGCGCGGCGCCGCCCTGGCGCCGCGCGCGCGCAAGTCGGGTGTCACGGGCGAGCGGCGCGCCCAGGGCCAGCCCATGGACCCCTACGCCCGCCGCGCGGTGGTGCTCGGGCCGAAGGAGTTCTGCATCCTGTTCGACGCCGACGGCAACCCGCGCATCGTGAAGGGCCCGGCGCGCGTCTTCCCGGGGCCCCACGACACCTTCCTCCAGCGCGGCTCGCGGCGGCGCGTGTACGACGCCTACGAGCTCGCCGAGCACCAGGCGCTCTGGCTCCGCATCATCGCGCCCATCACGCGGGAGAAGCTCGCCCAGCGCGTGCCGCCGAGCGTCACCCTCGACCGCGACGTCTTCCCGCCGGGCCACGAGATGATCGTGCGGGGCCAGCCGACGGTGTT
This sequence comes from Polyangiales bacterium, assembly GCA_044375895.1. Lineage (GTDB taxonomy): Bacteria > Myxococcota_A > Polyangia > Polyangiales > CAISKJ01. The sequence goes on from JBILLV010000200.1 coordinate 9,751, forward strand.
CTTCCCGTTCATCGAGGCGGAGGTGATCCACCCCGAGACGCGCGAGCCCCACGTCGGCAACGACCACGACGCCGTCGTGCTCACCGCCCTCGGCGTCGACCAGAAGAGCGGGGTGTACGTCCGCGACCTGCGCACGGGCATGGTGAAGATGGTGCGCGGCGAGACCTCGTACCTCGTCGACCCGCGCTACGAGGAGCACGTCCACCGCCGCGTCCCGCGCGAGCAGTGGAACCTCTGGATCGGCCATGCGGAGCCCCACAAGGTGACCCGCGACGAGGCCGTCGCGACCCCGTGGGCCATCTCGGTGACCGTCCCCAACAACGAGGCCGTGCTCATCACGTCGCGCCACGGGCGCCGCGTCGAGGTCGGGCCCCGCGTCGCGCTCCTCGACTACGAGGAGAGCCTCACGGCGCTCCAGCTCTCCAAGGGCCCCTCGAAGGACGGCAAGGCCACGGTGACCACGTGCTTCCTCCGCGTGCGCGGCGGTCGCGTGTCTGACAGCTTCGAGCTCGACTCGGCGGACTTCGTGCGCTTCAAGGTGCGCCTCGGCTTCGCGGGGCACTTCGAAGGCGAGGGGGAGCGGTGGTTCCAGGTCGAAGACCCGGTGAAGCTCCTGGCCGACACCGTGCGCTCGCGGCTGCGCGAGGTGGCGCGCGCGACCCCCGCCACGCGGCTCCTCGCCGAGCTCCCGGCGCTCGTCCGCCGCAGCCTCTTCGGCGAGGGCGACGCGCTCCGCTTCGAGGAGAACGGCATGGTGATCGACCGCGTCGACGTGCTCGCCTCGTCGGTGGCCGACGGCTCCCTCGCCGAGCTCTTCAACACGGTGCAGCGCGAGTCGGTGAAGCTCCAGCTCCACGACCAGCAGGCCACGCGTCGGCTGGAGAGCGCGCGCCACCAGGACGCCGTCGACGCCGACCAGCAGCTCCTGCAGCGCGGCGCCGCGCAGCGCAAGGCGGAGACCGACGCCCACGCCGCCGAGGCCGCCCACGCCCTCGCGACGCGCACCGGCGAGCTCGAGGGCGAGCGCCGCGCGACAGACCTCGAGCGCTCGCAGCGCCACCAGGAGCGCGTCCTGGAGTTCGAGGTGCGCACCGAGCGCGAGATGTCCGAGGCCGCCGCGGCCCGGCGCCTCCGTGAAGCGGAGGCAGCAGCGCGCGCGTCGGAGCTCGGGCACAAGGTCGCCGAGTCCCACCTCGAGGCCGTCGCCCGCGTCGACACCGAGCGCGCCCGGGCCTTCGCCGAAGCCGACGCCATCAAGCTCCAGGCCGTCCAGGCCGAGCTCGTCGGCGCCCTCCACGCGGCTGCAGACAGCGAGGTGATGAAGGCCGCGGCCAACAACATGAACCTCGTCGCCCTCCTCGGCGGCCGCTCGCCCGCGGAGATCTTCCAGCAGCTCCTCGCGGGCACGCCCCTCGCCCGCACCGTCCGCGACATGCGCGAGCGCGCGCCCGGCGACGACGCCGAGTAGTCCTACACCCCCTCTGGTGCGCCGGGTGCGCGTGGCGTACGCTGCGCTTCGCCTCGATGCGCGCGCTCTCCCTCACCCTCACCGCAGTGCTCGCCCTCGGGTGCGGGGCCAAGACGGGCCTGCTCGTCCCCGACGTGCTCACCACGCCCGACACGGCGGACGTGCTCGACGCGCCCGACGTCGTCGACGGGCCCGACGTCTGCCAGCCGAGCCCGCTGCCCATCGAGCGCTTCGCCGCGGAGGTGATCTTCGTCATCGACCGCTCGGGCAGCATGGGCGAGCGCACGCGCACCGGCCTCACGCGCTGGCAGGCCGTCACCACCGCCCTGGCGCGCGTGCTGCCCGCCGTCGACCGCGAGCTGCTCGTCGGGCTGACGCAGTTTCCCGGCGCGACCAACGGCGACAACCAGTGCGGCGACAACAGCCGCATCGAGCTTGCCCCGCGGCTCCTCAACGCGCGCAACGTCCTCGCGGCGCTCGGGCGCACCACCCCCATGGGCGGGACGCCGACCTTCGAAGCGCTCCGCGCCGCCCAGACCTGGTACCGCACCACGCCCCCGTCGGGCCGCGTCCGCGGGCGCTACCTCGTCCTCGCCACCGACGGCGGCCCCAACTGCAACGCCGCGCTCAACGGCGCCACCTGCTCGTGCACCAACTTCCGCACGGGCTGCAACCTCCCGCGCGGCGGCCTCGCGTGCCTCGACGACAACCGCACCATCGGCCTGCTCGGCGAGCTCGCCAGCACCAACATCGCCACCTTCATCATCGGGACGCCCGGCGAGGAAGGCGCATCGCTCCCGCAGACGCTCGACCGCATGGCCATCGCGGGCGGGCGGCCGCGGCCCGGCGCCGGCGCGTCGCGCTACTACCGCGCGGAGGACGTCGATGAGTTCGCGTCGGCCTTCCGCACCATCACGACGGAGCTGGTGCGCTGCCGCTACGTCACCAACCCCGTCGACGACCCCGCGCAGGTGAGCGTGCGCGTCGGCGGGCGCGAAGTCCCTCGCGACCCGTCGCGCGCCGACGGGTGGGACTGGACCTCGGTGTCGTCTGGGGAGGTGGTGCTCTTCGGCGCGGCCTGCGAGGCGTCGCAGCGGGTGGGCGGTGAAGTATCGATCCGTTACGGGTGCCAGCCGTAGCGATCAGCCCGCGAGGGCCGCGTCGATGGCGCGCATCACGTCGTCGGTGAGCTTCGGGACGACCGCGAGGGCGCCGAGGTTCTCCTGGAGCTGCGACGTGCGGCTGGCGCCGAGGATCACGGTGCTGACGCGGGGGTTCTTGAGGCACCACGCGATGGCGAGCTGCGACAGCGGGACGCCGAGGTCGCTCGCCACCTTGCCGAGGCGCTTGACCACCACGAGGCGCGACGGGTCGGTGAGCATCGGGCGGAGCCACTCCATGCCCGGCAGCGTCGCGCGCGCGCCCTCGGGAACGCCGTCGTTGTACTTGCCCGTGAGCAGGCCCGACGCGAGGGGGCTCCACGTGGTGGTGCCGAGGCCGATGCGCTCGTAGAGGGCGGCGTACTCCGTCTCCACGCGGTCGCGGTGCAGGAGGTGGTACTGCGGCTGCTCCATCACGGGCTTGTGGAGGTGGTGGCGCTCGGCGATGTCCCAGGCCTCCTGGATCTGCGCCGCGCCCCACTCGGACGTCCCCCAGTAGAGCGCCCGACCCGTGCGGACGATGTCGTGCATCGCCCAGACCGTCTCCTCCACGGGCGTGTCGGGGTCGGGGCGGTGGCAGAACACCAGGTCGACGTGGTCGAGCTGGAGGCGCTTCAGCGAGCCGTCGATCGACTCCAGCAGGTACTTGCGGTTGAGCGTGTTGCGCTCGTTGGGGCCGTCGTTGAGCCCCCAGTAGAACTTCGTCGACACCGCGTAGCTCGCGCGGCGCCACCCGGCCCGCTTGAGCACCCGGCCCATGATCGTCTCCGACTCGCCCTTCGCGTACACCTCCGCGTTGTCGAAGAAGTTCACCCCGGCGTCGTAGGCGGCGGCCATGCACTCGTGCGCGAGGTCGTCGTTCATCTGCTTGCCGTAGGTGACCCAGGAGCCGAAGGAGAGCTCGCTCACCTTCAGCCCCGCCCTGCCCAGTCGTCGGTACTGCATCGTCTCGTCGCTCCTGTCGTGTGCGCTCAGAACCCCGCCACCATGCCCAGCGTGAGCGTGTCCTGGCTCGCCGCCGACGGGTCCGTCGCGCTCCCCTGATAGAACACCGGCGCCTCGGCGTGGTCGTGGCGGTACTCCAGCCGCGCGCTGAGGTGCTCGAAGGGAGCGTACTCCAGCGTCGCGGTCTGCGAGGTCATCCAGTCAGCCGCCCAGAAGATCCGTGTTCCCATGGCCGGCGCGCGGTCGAAGAAGAAGTCCGCACGCAGCGCGAGGCGGAGCGTGTCGGTGAGTTCGAAGCGCGCGTAGGCGGCCGCGGCGCTCCAGTAGTTGACGCCGAAGTTGTTGGGTTCGAAGCCGGCGTTGAGGTGGCCCATCACCGTGACGCGTCGCCCGACCCGAACGCGCAGGTACACGTCGAAGAGGCTGCGCCACGCGACCCCCGCCGCGTCGGCCCGGTCGCGCTCGATGCCGCCGAAGTAGAGGGCGTTGAAGGTGACGTCCGCCGACGGCGCGTACGTGTATTGGAGCAGCACCGACTTGGCGACGTTGTTGTCGACGACGCTGTTCCACCCGTTGAAGACGCCGAAGGCGACGCTGTGACGCGCGTTGACGGTGTGGGTGACGCGCAGGCCCGTGTGGTAGAAGGGCAGGCCGTAGAAGAGGTTGGAGCGCGACCAGTTCCAGTTGTCGCGCACGGGCATGGCCTCGGGGCCGATGGGGGAGAGGAAGATGCCCGCCTCCACCAGCCACGCGCCCGCGCGCGCCCCGACGGTCGCCTGCTGGAGGTACTTCCACACCTCGGATCCAGTGGCCCCGACGCCCGCGAGGGCCCGCCGCGCGGGCTCGGCGCTGTAGTAGCTCTCGGGCGTGTGACCCACCTGGAGCGCGAGCCGGCCCACCATCGCGCGGTACTGCCACGACGCGTCGAGCACGACGTTGGAGAGCGTGATGGTGTTGTGCCGGTTGTCGAAGCCGCGCCAGGCCGTCACCCCGTTCTCGGGGTTGTTGAAGTTCCACTGGTAGAGGGCTTCGACGTAGCCCGCGAGGGTGAGCGTCGCGCGCCCGGAAGAGAGCACGAACGGAGAGGCCGGCGCCTCTGGCGACGAGGGCTGTGCGGCGGTGAGCTCCAGCGGTCGCGTCGCCTCCGTCGCAGGGACCTCCTGCGCGCTGGCGCCCCCGGCGAAGAGGAGCGCGGCGATGCCCACGAAGCGATGCCCTCTCATAGAATCTCCACGATGCGCACGCCGACGTCGCCCTCGATGTCCACGAGCTCGCCGCGCGCGATGGCCCGCCCGCTCGCCCGCACGGTCACCACGTCTCCCACCCGCGCGCGAAACGGCACCACCTCGCCCGCGCGCCACGCGGCCACCTCGGCGAAGGAGAAGGACTCCCGCGCGATCTCGACCGCGACCTCCACCGGGAGCGTCGCCAGCTGCGCCTCGTCGTCGTGATCTTCCATGAAGGGCACCAGTGCGCCGCAGAGCACCACCGCGCCGTCGTCGCGGAGCCGCGCCGCGCGCGCGAGCCCGGGAGGATGCCCCATGGCGACGGAGACGTCACCCCTCAGCGTGCCCTCGCAGAGAGAGAGCCCGTCGAGCGCGATCACCTCCCCCCGCGCGAGCGAGGCCAGCGCCGAGAGCGTCCAACGCGCTCGACCCGCCACCGCCGATGCGACGACCGGGAGATCGTCGAGGCGTCGCCAGGAGGGTGAGTCGAAGGCCGGGCGCGCGTCGCGCTCCAACACCACCGTGACCCGCGCGGAGCGCTCGCCGAGCGCGAGCGTCCAGGGCCACGCGAGGAGGGGATCGCCGTGGAGCGCCGCGATCGCGTCGGGGAGGTCGTCGGTGATGGCGCGGACCACGGGCGGTGGCGCCGGATCGAAGGCGCGCGCGAGCAGTCGGGCGGTGAGCGCGGTGAGGGCACCTTCCCAGCGCGGCGCGAGGGGGCCGTGCGGCGCGTAAGTGACCTCGGGCGCGTCCGGGCCGCCGAGGCAGCGCTGCGCGAGGGAGAGCGCGAAGGGGCGGTCGCACGCCACCACGGCGCACCCGTGGCGCAGCGAGAGCACGGCGGCGAGCGTCGCGCGGTCGAGGGAGCGAAGGAGCGTCCCGCGATCGGTCAGGGCGGGCGCGTGCGGCTGCGCGACCAGCGGAGCGCCCAGGAGCGCGCGGAGGCCGCCGTCGCGCTGCGGCCGCGGCTGCGAGGGCGCGCCGAGGCCACGAACGAGTGCGCGGACGAGGGCCACGTCGCGCCGTCGCCAGCGCGGCAATGAAGCGTAGGGGAAGGGCAGCGCGAGGTCGCTCACCGCGTGTGGCACACGAGAGCGCGCCGCCCGAGACGACGTCAAGCGTGTCGTGACATTGGCGTCGGTCTTCGCCCCGCGTGCAGAAGATCTTGCGCGAGATGCAGGTTGTGGTTGCCGAACGCGGTGGTTGCAGGCACTCTCATCAAGTGCGGCAGGCGGACCCGTACGTCGGGCGAGAAATACTAAGCGGTCAGTTCAAGGTGCTCGAACGCATTGGTTCCGGAGGTATGGGCGCGGTCTACAAGGCCCACCAACCCTCCATGGACCGATACGTCGCGGTGAAGATTCTTCACTCGAAGTTCACCAAGCGGAAGGACCTTGTTTCGCGTTTTCGCCGTGAGGCGCGGGCGATGAGTCACCTCACGCACCCCAACACGGCGAAGGTGTTCCTGTACGGGCAGCTCGAAGACGAGGCCTGCTACATCGTGATGGAGTACCTCGAGGGGAAGAACCTCGGGCAGGTCGTCCGTCACGAGGGGCCGATGAAGCCCGAGCGGGCGATCGCGGTGCTCATCCAGGCCTGCGGCGCGCTCGAGGAGGCCCATCAGAAGGGCATCATCCACCGCGACCTCAAGCCCGAGAACATCTTCCTCTGCGCGCAGGGGGGCCTCGAAGACTTCGCCAAGGTGCTCGACTTCGGCCTCGCGAAGGTCACCGAGCGCGAGATGCAGCCCGGCTCGCTCATCCTCACGCAGGAGGGGATGGTGTTCGGGACGCCGGAGTTCATGTCGCCCGAGCAGGCGCAGGGCAAGACGCTCGACGCGCGGAGCGACGTGTACTCGCTGGCCGTGATTCTCTACGAGCTGCTCACCGGCAAGCTGCCCTTCGATGCTCGCACGCCGATGGAGTACATCGGGCTGCACGTGCAGGCCGAGCCCATCCCCCTCGCGACGCGCGCGCCCGACCGGACGTACCCCGTGGGCCTGCAGGACGTGCTCGATCGGGCCCTCGCCAAGAAGCCCGAAGACCGCTTCCAGAGCGCGGCGGAGTTCGCGGCGGCGCTGCGCATGATGGTCAACGACCGCTCGGTCGAGCAGGCGATGAGCGCGATCCCTGACGCCGCCGCGGCCCTGGCGGAGACGGTCCCGTCGATCCAGGCGATGCAGCAGCAGCGGGCGCAGACGCCGAAGCCCCTCCCCGCCGTGGACGTGAGCGCGCA
>JBILLV010000548.1:0-4252 GCA_044375895.1 Polyangiales bacterium
GCGTCGCCGCGACGGTAGCGGACGCAGCGAACCATCCACTCCGCGCGGGCCTCCAGGAGGCTGAGGCCGTGCTCCGCCGCGAGCGCGCGCGCCCGCTCGGCGAGGCGGAGCGCGTCGTCGAACGCGCAGGCCTCCATCCGCGCCGAGGCCGCGCTGCGCAGCGCGGCGACGCGACCGGCCACCGTGGGGTCGACCGCCGCGGCGGCCTCGTGCAGGGCCGCCGCTTCCACAAAGCGCCCCTGCCGGTAGCGGAGCCGCGCCAGCCACACGGCGTGGGCCGCCCGCGCCGCCGGGTCGGCGAGGGTCGTCGCGTCGCCCGCCAGCGCGACGAGGAGCGCCTCCTCGGACTCCAGCGAGTCGCCCCGCGCGGCCTGCACGCGCACGCCCTGGCGACGCAGCTCCAGGGGCGCCGCGTCGAAGCGAACCGAGGCGGCGAGCTCGCCCGCGCGGCGCAGGTCGGTGTGGAGCGCGAGGGCGGCGCGGGCCAGCGCGTCGAGGGGATCCACGCGGGCCGCGATCAGCTCGCTGCGGTGGAGCTCGTAGAGGAAGCGGTCGAGCGCGGCGGGCGTCGCGGCGTCGATCGCGAGGCACAGCCACGCCTCCAGCACGCGGGCGAGGTCGGCGCTCACGTCGCGCGTCGCGGCCTGCGCGCGGAGCTCGTCGAGGGCCTCGTCGAGGGCCTCCACCGCGGCGGCGTGGCGGTCCTCCGAGGCGCGGCGCAGCGCCCGGGCGACGAACACGTCGGCGACGCCCCAGCCCATCGCGCTTCGAAGCCGATCGAGGGCATCCTGGGCCGAGCGGGGGCGCGCTTCGGGCTGGCGCGCGAGCATCGCCATCACCAGATCGGCCACCGCCGCGGGCACCTCCGGGCAGCGGGGAGCGAGCGGCGGAGGCGTCGTCGTGAGCCGCGCGAGCAGCATCCCGTGCAGCCCCTCCCCAACAAACGGAACCGCTCCCGCCAGCGCCTCGTAGAGCATCACGCCGACCGTGAAGACGTCCGAGAGGGGCGTCACGGGCTCGCCCATCACCTGCTCGGGCGAGAGGTACGCGGGCGTCCCTTCGAGCGCGGTGGGGGTGCGACGGCGGCCCGCCAGCGCGCCCCGCGCGATGCCGAAATCGAGCACGGTCACGCGCCCCGTGGGCCCCACCAGCACGTTGTCGGGCTTGAGGTCGCGGTGAACCACCCCCGCGTCGTGGATGCGCGCCACCGTCTCCAGCAGCGCCGCTGCCGGACCCGCCAGCGCCTCCCACCGCACCGGCCGCGGGGCGCCCGGGAAGGGCTTTCCCACCACGCGCTCCATCACCAGGAAGGCCGTGTCCCCATCGGCCCCCTCGTCGAGCAGCCGCACCACGCCGGGCACGCGCAGCCGACGCAGCGTGCCGATCTCGCGGCGGATGCGCGCCACCTCCGTCGCGTCGACGCCGTGGAAGAGCTTCACCGCCACGCGCTCGCCGGTCACCGTGTCGAGCGCCTCGCGCACCTCGCCGAAGGATCCGCTCCCGAGCACCTCGAGGAGCTCGTATCGTCGCGCCAGCAGGGACACCGTGGGCGCGAGTCTACCGCCCTCCTCTCCCGCCGCGCGGTATTGATCTCGGCGTCGGCGCGGTGGTAGTGCCCTCTCCCCGACCCGGAAAGGACGCCACCACCCCATGCACGCACTCGCCCCCGTCTACGTCGTCGACGCCGTCCGTACGCCCATCGGGAAGTTCCGCGGGGCGCTCACCGGGGTGCGCGCCGACGACCTCGCGGCCCACACGATTCGTAGCCTCGCCGCGCGCCGCGGGGCCGCCGTCGGCGCCGTCGACGAGGTGGTGTTCGGCGCCACCAACCAGGCCGGCGAAGACAACCGCAACGTCGCCCGCATGGCCGCCCTCCTCGCGGGGCTCCCGTACGAGGTCACCGGCGTCACCGTCAACCGGCTCTGCGGCTCGGGCCTCGAAGCGCTCCAGTACGCCGCGCGGGCCATCGCGACGGGCGAGCGCGACGTGGTGATCGCTGGCGGCGTCGAGAGCATGACGCGCGCGCCGTTCGTCATGGCCAAGGCCCAGGAGGCCTTCGAGCGCACGCCCCCGGAGACCTTCGACACCTCCCTCGGCTGGCGCTTCAAGAACCCGAAGATGGCCGAGCGCTTCCCCCTCGAATCGATGGGCGAGACGGCGGAGAACGTGGCGGAGAAATTCCAGCTCACGCGCGACGCGCAGGATCGCTTCGCCGCGGAGAGCCAGCGCCGCGCCGCCGCCGCCTGGAGCCGCGGGGCCTTCGCCGACGAGCTCTGCCCGGTGGAGATTCCGCAGCGCAAGGGCCCCGCCCTCGTCGTCGACCGCGACGAGTCCGTGCGCGGCGACGTCACCCTCGACGCGCTCGCGAAGCTCCCGGCGGTGTTTCGCAAGGGCGGCTCGGTCACCGCGGGAAACTCGTCGCCCATCAACGACGGCGCCGCGGCCCTCCTCGTGATGAGCGAGGCCGCCGTCCGCCGCTTCGACCTCACCCCGATGGCGCGCATCGTCTCCAACGCCGTCGCGGGCGTCGAGCCCGGGCTCATGGGCCTCGGCCCCATCCCCGCCGTCCGCCGCTGCCTCGACCGCGCCAGCCTCCGCGCCGACGACGTCGACACCTTCGAACTCAACGAGGCCTTCGCCGCGCAGGCGCTCGCGTGCATCCGTGACCTCGGCCTCGACCCCGCGAAGGTGAACCCCGACGGCGGCGCGATCGCCCTCGGCCACCCCATCGGCAGCTCCGGCGCGCGCATCGCCGCCACCCTCGTTCACCGTTTGAAGCGGGAGTCGCTGCGCCGCGGCGTGGCCTCGCTGTGCATCGGTGTCGGCCAGGGCATCGCCACCCTCTTCGAACGCGTGTAGCGACGCCCGGGCCTTGCGCTCGCCGGGCCATCGGGGCCATGGTTGCCCGCTCGTGTGAGTACCCGGCGACGGAACTTCGGTTCGGCGCAGACCTGGTTCGCCCTCGGCGCCGTCGCCACGTTCATCTACGGCGTCGAGACCTGGCGTCGCCACGCCTCCGTGCGCGCCTCCCACGCCGAGCAGGCCCGCTTCCACGCCGTGGTCACCTGCCTCCTCGGGGCCGACGGCGCCCGCCTCGCGTACGCGCCCGCCGAGGCCCGCCGCCGCCTCCGCGCCCTCGCGATGGACACCCCCCTCGCGCCCGCCCCCACCTGGATCGACCGCTGCGTCCCGCTCCTCCGCGACCTCGCCGTCCGCGGCGCCGAGGTCGACGTCACCCACGACCCGCGCGGCGCCCCCACCGCCGTCGCCCGTCACGCCCGCGAGCTCGCGCTCCTCACCGCGCGCGTCGGGCTCGTGTGGCAGATCCGCGGCGGCGACCCCGTGTTCGACATGGAGTCCATCGCCGAGGCCCTCACGCGCACCGCCACGGAGATCGACCTCGCCGCCGTCACCCCCACCCGCGAGTCGCTCAAGGGCCCGCGGGCGCCCGTTCCCACCGCCCTACCGACCTTCGCGCGGGTCCCCTTCGGCGCGCTCCTCCCGCTCCCCTCGGGGACGCCCGCACGCTTCCTCGCGGGCGCACCCACGCCGCTCCTCTCCACGGTGACCGTGCGCGACGGTGACGTTCGCGTCGAAGCGCTCGCCGCCGACGACGCCCGCTGGTGGCGCGTGGTGCCCGGCGGCGTGGTTCGCGTCGTGGCCGAGGAGGGAGCCCCCGACGGCCTCTCCGCCGTGCGCCTCGACACCTTCCTCGGCGAGGGCGGCACCGGGCGCATCGCCGCGCCGCCGCAGGAGCTCGACCCCCGCGCGGTGTCCCTCGACGCTGCCGTGAACGGTCGCGCCCTGTGGCTCGCCGAGGCCATCCGGGGCCGCGCGCCCGTGCTCGCGCGCCTCCCCTTCGCGGGCGTTCGCGGGGAGGCCGCGACCGCCGCCCGACTCACCCGCGGCGCCGCCGATGCCGCCGCCGACGGCGCGCGCGTCGACGAGGAGGTCGCCGTCACCGCCGCAGGGCGCAGCGTCGTCGCGGCCTACACCGAACACCTCGGTCGCACGGGGCTCATCGCCGTCCGTGCGGTGCGGGCCGACGGCGGGGAGCGCGCGGTGGTTCACGAGGTGGAGGTTCCGGGTGAGCCCTGGGTGCTGCGCGGGCGTCGGGCGGGCGTCGGGCTCTGCGCGTCGCAGGGGGCCACGTGGCTCTTCGCGGCCTCGGGCGAGGCGTGGCGCGTCGGGGTGGTGCGCGACGGCGCCATCGTCGACGTCGCCCACGCCACGCGCACCGAGGGCCGCTCGT